>DASTSB010000345.1:0-2093 GCA_035760885.1 Steroidobacteraceae bacterium
CCGACGCCGCCCTTACCCGATGTGACTACGATGATTTCGGCCAATTCAGCATCTCCCAGTGTTTGTTGTCTACGCGCCGACCCGCGCGAAGCGCAAATCATCCCCGTCTAACCACGCTTGCACCGGCTTGCCCGCGAGCTCCGGCGGAATCGTCTCGAACACTCGAAACACGCCCGCGATCGACACGAGCTCGGCCTGGAATTCCTGACAAAAGACGCGCGCCGTGACTTCGCCGCGAGCACCCGCGACCGCCCGACCCCGGAGCGCTCCATATATATGTACGCATCCGTCGGCGATCACCTCGGCGCCAGCACCGACCGTCGTCGTCACGACCAAATCGCGATTGCGTGCATAGACGCGCTGACCCGACCGGACCGGTTGATGGTGCAGTAGCGACGGGACCGACATTGCGATCGGCTCCGCGGCGGCGGGCGCTGCCTTCGTCTCGGGCACGCTCTCGGCGGGCGGCGGCGGAGTGGGTGCCGCATGGGGTTTATTCGAAGCGCGATGCTGAGGCAGAACGGGAATCCCAAGCTCGCGTGCCAGCGCATCGACTTGCGAAGTGCCGTAACCAAGCCCAACCGGCAACATGCCGGCTTCTCGAATCGCATCGAGCAACGCACGCGTTCCGGCGACATCCGGCTCGCGATCCAGTGCGCTCAAGTCCAAACAAACAGCAGTGCGATCGAAGAGTTGTGGAGCGGCGAGCACCCGGGCAGCCAATTCATTCTTGATTGCGACGGGATCTGTCGTGCGAATTCTGACTTGCACCAGCCCGACATGGCAGAAGCGCATTTCAAAGGAAGGTTCTGCTGGCGCGTTTGCAGCTTTATTCATCGACGCTTTGCATGAGGTTGGCAGCGAAGGACGCGAAGGACGCCCGCGAAAACTGGTGCGAAGTGTAGCGGGAGTAAATGTGAAATGGTGCACAAAATTTCGCCGGTATTGGCGACACCACCGTGGCAAGTCGGAGCGATCGGCAGCGCGCGATCGGGGTCATCGAACTCGTGTTACAGCCGTCTGCTACCACACCGCCTTTCCAGCGAGACCCATCGCGCACTTCCCCGTCCTTCAGCATCCGACTGACCCGGCTTTCGGGCCGACGGTGCTCAAAGCCCCACTCAGACGCTACGGATAATCCCCGAACGTTGCGCCGTTCGCTGCTGTGATCGGCATCACATCGAAATTCAAGCGTCTTCGCGCTTGGTCGATCTTCCGTACTTGATGCAATTAGCTTTTTTGTCGAGCCCTCCGTGAAGGAATCCAGCGCCAAAGTCCACGTGCTTCCGGTCGTCGCCAGCATCGTCAGCGGCGGACCGATCGTGAGCGGGCTCGGCGAAAGCCCGATGGTCCGCGTCGCCGGACCAACCTACGCAAGCCCAACCGCGCTGCTCGCAAACACCGGGGCGACCGTCGACGGCGTCATGCTCTATGCATCCGAGGCGACTCAGGCTTTCGAGTGGCTTCGCGTACTGCGGCGCGACGCTCGCTACGCGCTCACGCCCATCTTCACGACCCGGCGTTGGAACGAGATCGTCGACGCACTCAGCGATGGCGTGATTGCAGATCCCGCGCAACTCTATGAACGCTGCGGTGCCATTCACGATCAGATTCGCGCACTTCCGGCACGTTCGATAACCGATGCCGAAGAACGCCTGCTCGCTTTCCTTTACACGCGAGTGGACTATGTACTGCAGCCGGTGTGCGACTGGAGCACCGCGCAGGTGTACTCGTATCCGGTGCTCGATGTCTTTGCTCCGAGCAACACGAACGGGATGGAATGGAGCACGAACCTGCGACGTCGCGGTTTGCTGGAATCCGTCTCGCTCGTGGATCGCATTCGACTGTGCCCCTCTTGTGCCGGTGCCCATCTGAACTTCGTGGATGTGTGCCCACAGTGTTCCGCAATCGACATCGGCGAGACCGTCTTCCTGCACTGTCACACCTGCGGTCACGTCGCAAAGCAGGATGAGTTCATCAGCCGCAATACCTTGAGCTGCCCGAAATGCCTGATCGCACTTCGGCACATCGGCGTCGACTACGACCGCGCGCTCGAAGCATTCGCCTGCGCGAAGTGCGAAGGCCGCTTCACC
>DASTSB010000346.1:0-3995 GCA_035760885.1 Steroidobacteraceae bacterium
CCGAAGCCGGTGTTGCAGAACCGATGTTGATATTTCTGCACGCGGCTGCCGAAGCCGGAGCGTTCGAGGACGAGATGTTTGCGCGTGAGCGAGTCGAGATTTTCTTGAACGGTGCGTTCGTCGAGGTCGAGGACGGGGTCGCGGTTGCTCTTCTGATTGCAGGCGTTGGTGAGCGCGTTGATCGAAAGTGGATATTGATCCGGGGTGGTGACGGCTTTCTCGATCAAACAACCGATGATGCGAGCTTCGATCGGTGTGAGTTGGATGTTCATGCCGCGCTTATGCCGTTTGGTTTGATGGTTATTCGAAGAGTCGAAAAATACGGGAATTCTTGAATGTCCGCACGTCTTTGACGACCTTGGCGCCGTCCCGCTGCAGGACGAGTTCCACTACAATATCCACCTGTTCGTATCTTGTCGGGAACTCCTTTGTTGAACCTATCTCTTCCGCTCGAACCCATCGAGTCGGAGCGCGTTCCTGCCTTCGACGCCCCCGCGCGGCTGCGTGAAATTCCTTACAACTACACCTCGTTCTCGGATCGCGAGATCGTGATTCGCCTATTGGGCGAATCGCTGTGGAACGTCCTCGATGCTCTGCGCACCGAGCGTCGCACGGGCCGGTCGGCGCGAATGCTCTACGAAGTGCTTGGAGATATTTGGGTCGTGCAGCGCAACCCGTATCTGCAAGACGATCTGATCGACAACCGCAAACGTCGCAAGCTGCTCATCGATGCGCTTCAACACCGCTTGAACGAAATCGAACGGCGCCGCGAGCCTGCCGATGTAGAACGCGATCGCAAGGTTGGACAACTGCTCACTGCAGCGCGCAATGCAGTGAATGCGTTTGCGAAAGAATTGGAAGACATGATCGACTTGCGGCGACGGGCGCGTCGTCTGCTGGAGCGTCATACGCGCGATGACAACATCCGGTTCGATGCATTCGCACGCGTTTCGCATGTCACGGATGCGACCGACTGGCGCATCGAGTATCCATTCCTCGTGCTCGCGCCGGACACGGAAAACGAAATTCCTGCGCTCGTGCGTGCCTGCATCGAACTCGGCTTGACGATTATTCCTCGCGGCGGTGGCACCGGATACACCGGCGGGGCTATTCCTCTGACGCCGCGGGCCGCCGTCATCAACACGGAAAAGCTGGAGCGCTTGAGTGCAGTCGAATTGAAGCCGCTGCCTCAGGTCGAAGGCGATGTTCCAACGATCTTCAGCGAAGTCGGCGTTGTGACACGGCGCGTTTCAGATGCTGCTGAACGTGCCGGCTACGTCTTCGCAGTCGATCCGACTTCGGCGGACGCAAGCTGCATCGGCGGCAATATCGCCATGAATGCCGGCGGTAAAAAAGCTGTGCTGTGGGGCACGGCCGTCGACAACCTGGCTTGGTGGCGCATGGTGGATCCCGAAGGCAATTGGCTCGAGATCACACGCCTCGCGCACAACCGCGGCAAGATTCACGAGGTTGACACTGCAACGTTCGAGTTGGTGTGGAAAGACGGCCGCGAATCGCCCGAGAAGGCGCGCACGCTGCGGACCGAGCGCATTTCAATTGAGGGACGTCAGTTTCGCAAAGCCGGTCTCGGTAAAGATGTGACCGACAAATTCTTGGGCGGTCTACCTGGCGTGCAAAAGGAAGGCTGCGACGGAATCATCACCTCCGCACGCTGGGTGCTGCATCGGATGCCGAAGCACATTCGTACCGTGTGCATGGAATTCTTCGGTCATGCGCGCCATGCGATTCCTTCCATCGTCGAGATCAAGCACTTTTTGGACCGTGAGGCGCGTGCGACAGGCGTGCATCTAGCGGGCCTTGAACACCTCGATGAGCGTTATCTGCGCGCAGTCGGGTATGCGACGAAATCCAAGCGTGCCTCGTTGCCGAAGATGGTGTTGATCGGCGATATCGTGGGCGATGACGACGCAGCAGTCGCACGCGCGACTTCCGAAGTCGTGCGCATTGCGAACAGCCGTGCTGGCGAAGGCTTCATCGCGGTCAATCCCGATGCGCGTAAAAAGTTTTGGCTGGATCGCTCGCGCACGGCTGCGATCGCGCGTCACACGAACGCGTTCAAAATCAACGAAGATGTGGTGATTCCGCTCGAACGCATGGGCGACTACACCGATGCCATCGAGCGCATCAACATCGAGTTGTCATTCAAGAACAAGCTCAAGCTGCTGACCGAGCTGGACGGCTTCTTCACCGGGCCGCTGCCAATCGGCAAGAGCGACGAAGTCGAAGTGCAGAACATTTCGCCCGATGAGTTGTTGGGCGAGCGTCCGGCGCAAATGCAACGCGTGCTGGCCGACACGCATGCACGTTGGACGTATCTCTATACCCATCTCGATACACCGCTACGCGAGGCGCTGCCGCAGTTGCTGGCGCTCGGCTATGAGCCGCTGCGTACGGATTTGGAACGGCGGTTGGCTCAGGAGCCGGACGTTCGAGTGTTCGACCTGGTGCAAGACCGTTCGATTCGCACGTCGTGGAAGTCGGAAGTGCGCGGCCACTTGCGTCGGCTGTTCGCAGGCGCGCCGTTTGCCCCGATCCTCGAAGAGGTTGAGGTCATTCATAAGGGCGTGCTGCGCGGCCGTGTGTGGGTCGCGCTGCATATGCACGCGGGCGACGGCAACGTCCACACGAACATTCCTGTGAACTCGGATAACTACGAGATGCTGCAGGAGGCGAATCGTGCAGTGGAGCGGATCATGGAGATCGCGCGCAGCCTGAACGGCGTGATCTCGGGCGAACACGGCATCGGCATCACAAAACTAGAATTCTTGCGCGATGAGGAAACGGCGCAGTTCCGCAGTTATAAAGAGCGCGTCGATCCGCAAGGGCGATTCAATCGCGGCAAGTTGATGCCGGGCGGCGATTTGCGCAACGCGTACACGCCGAGCTTCAATTTGATGGGCCACGAGTCGCTCATCATGCAGCAGTCGGATATCAATTCGATTTCCGATGCGATCAAAGACTGTCTGCGATGCGGTAAATGCAAACCCGTGTGCGCCACGCATGTGCCGCGCGCCAACCTACTGTATTCGCCGCGCAATAAGATTCTCGCGACGTCGCTGCTGATCGAGGCGTTCCTCTACGAAGAGCAAACTCGTCGAGGCGTGTCGATTCGTCACTTCGATGAATTCGGCGACGTGGCGGATCACTGCACGCTTTGTCACAAGTGCGCGAGCCCGTGTCCTGTGAAGATCGATTTCGGCGATGTCTCCATGGCGATGCGCGATCTGCTGCGCCGCATGGGCAAGAAGCGTTTCAATCCTGGAACCGCCGCGTCGATGTTTTTTTTGAACGCGACGAATCCCGAGACGATCAAGCTCACTCGCAAGGTGATGATCGAATGGGGTTACAAGGCCCAACGACTAGGTAATCGCGTCTTGGGTGCATTCGCATCCGGACAGACTGCGCGACCGCCCGCAACGACGGGCAAACCGCCAGTGACCGAAAAGGTCATCCATTTCATCAACAAGAAGATGCCGGGTGGCCTGCCGAAGAAAACGGCTCGCGCCTTGCTCGATATCGAAGATCGTCACTACGTCCCGATCATTCGCGATCCGAAACGCACGACCACGGAATCGGAGGCGGTGTTCTACTTTCCGGGTTGCGGATCGGAACGACTGTTCTCGCAAGTCGGACTCGCGACGCAGGCGATGCTATGGAATGTAGGCGTGCAGACCGTGTTGCCGCCGGGCTATGTGTGCTGCGGGTATCCGCAGCGCGGTACCGGCCAGTTCGACAAGGCCGAGCAAATGATCACGGACAATCGCGTGCTGTTTCATCGGGTCGCGAACACGCTCAACTATCTCGACATCAAGACCGTCGTCGTGAGTTGCGGTACGTGCTACGACCAGCTGCAAGGGTACAAATTCGATGAGATCTTTCCGGGCTGCCGGATCGTCGATATCCACGAATACTTGATGGAGCGCGGAGTGAAGCTCGATGGCGTCACGGGCGTGCGCTACATGTATCACGATCCG
>DASTSB010000347.1:0-4051 GCA_035760885.1 Steroidobacteraceae bacterium
CTGCAGAGACTACGAGTGCTGATCCCCATGCTCATCTGCATGCTCCGACTCACCGCCCGCCGCTTTGACGAGCTGCGAGTACTGCTCGGCGGATAGCGTCGGTAATTGCTGTAAGAACGCGACGATGTTCCAGATCGCGGCGTCCGAGTGAGACTTGCCGAACGAGGGCATGGCGCTCATCTTGATGCCGTGCTTAACGATCCAGAATTGTTGAGCTGCGCTCCAATGTGGGGCCGCTCTCTGCAAGTCGGGAGGATCTGGAAGCATTTCGGCTTCGCCGTCATCCTTGATCCCCGGAGCGCCGTGGCATCCTGCGCACATTTCGTCGAAGTGGTGTGCGCCTTCGCGCACTTGTTCTTCCGTAAAGGAAGGGGGTGTTTGAATGTTGCGCGCGTGTGCCTCGACAGAATGCTCCATCGTATTGTCGAGAAACCAATGGGTAAGCGCGGCGTGTGGCTGAGTCGCGGCGACGTTGTACACGCCAGCGTAGGAAACAATCACAGCGCCAACAAGCATCGCTACCAGCATTGCGAGAGCACCGACGAGATATTTCATGGCGAAATCCTCCTTCTCAAATTGGACGTACTCAGTGGGCCGTTGTTTCGTCGCTGCGAGTTCGGAATTGAGTGAGATCCGAGTCGTGCGCTGGCTGGAAGTCGCCGCGTCGGCGCAGCATGCACTTCGAACTAGTGCTTTGCGTTGCCGAGAGCGGTAGGAGCATTCAAACTGCAGCACCGTTTCGTATTGCAAACAACGATTGATTATCTGCGTGATCCGCCGCTGGTTCCACTCGAGAGTCTTCTGGATCGCACCTGCTTCGGTCGCAGTGTTGGCGTGGGGCGCGGCGCTCTTCGGCAGCTTTCAATACGACGACTTTCCCAACATTCTAGGTGACCCTGCGACGCATCGCTTCGACGCGCTGCTGAATCGCCTTGCGACGGGGATTCGGCCGTTAACGCGTCTGAGCTATGCGCTCAGCGACCATGTGTTCGGCGACTGGGCCGGCGGGTGGTTACTTATTAACGTGCTGCTGCACGTTTTTACGGTCGCGGGCGTCGCAAAGCTCGTGCAGCTCAGGGCTCGCGACGGCATGGCGGCCGCGTTGGCTGGAATCTGTTTTGCCCTTCAGCCTGCGCATGCGGCGGTGATCGCGTATGTGAGCGGCCGATCGACCGGATTAGCCGTCGCATTCATCGTCGCCGCGATGATCGTGCATGAGCGAAGCGTAGACGTATCGGACCGGCGTCGTGGAATGATCTGGTCGACGGTGCTGTTCGTGTGCGCTTGTGCCAGCAAAGAAGTCGCGATCGTGCTGCCCGCATTGATGTTGCTATGGGAGAGGACGCGGTCCGCTCCGACGCCTTGGAGTGTGTCGCTGCGGAGAGTGGCTCCGTATGCAATTGCATCGATTGCCGCAGCGATCCTGATGCTGGTTGTCAGTCCACGCTATCGAGAGCTGTTGTCGTTCTCGCTATCCATGCGTTCACCGCTCGATGCGATGCTTCACAATCTGATCGCACTGCCGGTGAGTTTGAGTCTTTGGTTCACGCCCTGGTCGCTATCGGTCGAACATCACGCGCCTTACTCAACGCCCGCGATGATCTTAGGGTTCGCCGTCATTGCAGGGATGGTTATGGTAGCGATTCTGGAAAGGAGTAGACGCCCGTTCATCGCTCTCGCGTTGCTGTGGCCGATCATTGCGATGTTGCCGACACACTCATTCATCGCCAAGACGGATGCGATTACCGAAGGGCCGCTGTATTTGGCGTGGATCGGTCCGAGCCTTGCGCTGGGTCACTGGTTTGCACTTCGAGCGCGCGAGTCACACCCATTCCAGATCAAGCCGGCTGCAATCGTGCTGAGCGCGGTTGCGATTGGCCTCTGCCAATGGCGCGTGAGCGTGTGGCGGGATTCCATCTCGCTGTGGCAAGAGGCAACATTGCATGCGCCAACGTCTGCTCGAGCGTGGACGAATCTTGGCGTGGCACAACTCGCACAGGGACACAATGATTCAGCGCGTGATGCGCTACAGACGGCACTCAAACTGGACCCCGGCAGTATGCAAGCTCGATCGAACCTGGATATTCTTGCGGCGCTTGCCGCATCGGCTCGGAGTACTAACAAACAATGAATCGCATCCTCTTCGGGCTTGCTGCTAGCGCAGCCCTTTTTGCTTCGACTACCTATGCAGCAGCGCCGTGCGGCTGCAAGGATCTGCCCGTGCTGGTAAAGGAGCTCACCGAGCAGCAGTTCTTGCAAGAACTGTTTGCGAAGTGGTCCGTGTACATGCCGCGCGAGATTACGACGACAGCGTCCTTACGCGACCACGCGGTACAGCAGTTCAACGACGCCTTTTATGGCACCGGAGCCGCCGCGGGCACGGCAAGCGGCGGACACGCTGCGTATGGAACGGATTTGGAAAGTGCCGAGTGTCCCATCGTGCAGTATCTCTACGACGCAAAAGGCAGGCCCCTGAAGAACAAGGACGGTACTCAGAAAACTGTCCCTGTGACTGAGGAGACGGTCAAAACCAAGGAATGCGCATCGCTGGTCAATTACGTGTTTGCACACGAACGCGCCCATCAGGTGACCTGCCAGAACCTGGTGAAGAACGGGAAAACCAATCTTTGGAAGAGTCCGGAATTTTTTGCAGCAGATGATGCGAAGGCCTATCAGGCCGGCATCGATGTATTGCGAGAGGAACTAAAGAACTTGGCTGGCAAGTGCGGATGGGAGAGCTCCACCAAGAATCGTCTTCCCAACTTGGACGAAGCCAAGGACCTGGCGAAGCGTGCAGCGAAGACCGTCAATTCGCGCAGGAGGAAATAGCCATGAGCTTTTCGGCCTTTGTCGCGATGCTGACCATTGTCGGAGCGGAACCTTCCGATGCACCGCTCGATCAACTGCTCGCGCGTTGGGAGAGTGAATGCAAAGCCCCTGTTGGCGATGCGGTCGCGGATTGCGTTGGCTTGAACGCGGATATCGAACTCGAGCTCCACGATATGTTGCGCAAGATGGCGCTCAATCGGCAGCCGATCGATCGCGAGGTGTTGCGCGCCGCCGCGCAGGCTCATCTACCAGCATTGGCCAGAATGGGCGCCAATATGCTCGGCGCACCGCAGGACAAACAGGATGTCGATGCACTTCTCGCCGCGCTCGATCATCCGTCGCTCGCCGTGCACTATGCGGCTGCGCATAGCTTGGATCAAGCCAAGGATCCCGCGTGGGAGGCATTGAAGCCCTGGTGGACCGGCGCATCGCTAGGCAGTGCCAACGCGCCCGAGGAGGCGTTGGTGCCCGATCCGAAGCCGTTGCCGAGCCAATTCGAAATGATGTCATTCAATGGTCTGACGTATCACTACTACGGCAGCGACAAAGACAAGGCGATGTTCACGACCAATGAGTCGGTCGACTCGTTCGTCTCGCGCCTCGGCAAGAAGCGCAAGGTGCTGAAGTCGACGGACGCATTGGAGCAGCAAATGGACGCTATTCAGCCGGAGATGGATGCGATCAATAAGGAGATGGAAGAGGCCGGAGCGGCGAATGACATGGACCGACTCAACAAGGCCATGCAGCGAATGCAGGAGCTGAACACGAAGATGGGCAACATTTCGACGATCACGTCAAATGCATTCATGGAGTCATACACGGTTCTGCTCGCCATGGATTCGACGAACAAGCGGCCGACCATCACGGTCGTCGTTCAGCACGACGATAAATTGAATCAGACGGTGCTGATGTTCTGGCGAGAAGGTGGCTGGCGGTGATGCGAAGCCGCCTTGCCCTCGGCCAGAAGCAAAGAGATTGGACAGGATGAACGGGATCGACAGGATGGTCGGAGATAGAGATCTGTTCTGACTTCATACATCCTGTACATCATGTTAATCCTGTCTAGAATTCCGTTGCTTTGATCTTGGAGCGGAGATTAAGAGATTGAACAGGATGAACAGGATTGACGGGATGGTCGGAGATGGAGATCTGTTCTGGCTTCATACATCCCGTTCACCTTGTTAATCCTGTCTAAATTTCTTTGCTGTGCTCTGGGAGCGGA
>DASTSB010000348.1:0-2709 GCA_035760885.1 Steroidobacteraceae bacterium
CGTCGCAAATCATGAGCTTGAGCTTACCGTTCGTCAACGGTTGAGCTGTTGCGGTTGCGCTCGCCATTGCTGTCCCTCGTTACAGTCTTGTTTCGGTTATGCGGCAACGGCGCGCTCGGTCGCCGGCAGCCAAATCTTGAACTTCGAGAATCGGCCCCCTGCCGATGCCAGTCCGACGCGGCCGCCCAGTTCGGCCACGAGGATTCGCACTAGATCCATCCCCGCACCGCGGCCCGCGTCCGTGGTGACGCGATCTGCAGTGGAGAAACCGGGGCGGAAAATCAACGCCATCGTCTGACGCGGATCGAGCAGCGCGGCTTGTGCTTGCGTGATCAGACCACGCTGCACCGCCACTTCTTTGATGCGCTCGAGCTGCAGGCCGCGGCCATCGTCTTGCACGACGAGTTCGTAGCCTTCGTTGCCGCGCTGATGGAATTCGACTGCCAGCGTTCCAGTCGCCGACTTACGCGACTTCGCGCGCTCGTTCGGATCTTCGATGCCGTGGACGACTGCATTGCGAACCAGCTGAATCGTGATGTCTTTGACCGCACGACGATAGCTTTCCGGCACCGCTTCCAAACCGGTGCAGCGCAGCGCGACCTGCTTGGACTGGCTGCTTGCGACGCGAGCGGCGAGATCTTCGAGCGTACGCTCCAATCCTGATGCAACTTCGCCGGAATCGCTCGCACGTGCCGCCGGCGCGGCTTCGGGAGCCGGGCTCTCGGCTTTGCCGGCGAGCCATTGGTCGACCTTTGCAGCCTCGACCTGGCCGCCTGCGGCACGGCGCGTTGCGATCGCTTGGTGCAAGTCCACGAGTCGACCCAGCATTTCGCGAACCTGCGCCAAGTGGTTGAAGAGATCGTCGAGCTTGACGACGAGCGGCAGGAAGTCGCTGCCTGACAGTGTCGGACGGCCCTTCAAATCGTTGAGCGATTCTTCGAACGCGTGAGCGCGTTGTTCGACGGTCTTCAGCCCGAGCGCCGAGGCTTCGCCCTTGACCGCGTGCACCTGACGATAGATGCCGTCGATCTTCGCGCGGAACGCCGACTCTTCGCGAGCGGGCTCCTTCAAGATCGAGTTCACCATCTTGAGCGACACATCCGCGTCCGTGAGGAAGCCCGTCAAGCTGTCTGGCTCGACGTGCAGGATGCGCAACAACAGATCGAGCTGCGCTTGCGCCTTTTCTTGCGACTCCTGCAGTTCGCGCGAGAGCATCACGCGCTTGGTCACGTCGTTCACCGTCACGAGCAAGTGCGAAAGGTTGTTGCCTTCCGACTTCACGCGGTTGAAATCGAATTCGAGGAAGTGGGTATCGAAGCCGCCGGCTGGATTGTCGAAGTGCACTTCGACTTCGTTCAACGGATTGATGGTTTTAACCAGCTTTTCGTTGACGCGTTCGCCCCAGAGCAGTGCGACGTAGTCCATCGCGGTCTTGAGCGTCTTCTCCGGGACGATGCCCTTGAGCAGCGAATCGAAGGTTTGGCCGGCGAAATCTTCGCGGCGGAAGATCGAGTTGAGCGCCATGGAACGTTCGGTTCCGATCTTGAGGTCTTTGTCGAGCAGGAACAGACCTTCGTTCACCGTGCGCAGAATGTCCGCCGTTTCTTTGCGGGCACGATTCGCGACGGCTTCTTCGTTACGCATGTTGCGGGCGAAGTAGAAGAAGATCGCGCCAAGCAACAACGCGGCTGCGGCCATACCGCCGACTTGCACGCCTCGCAGCACTCCAGCGCGGTGATCGCTGTCGGCTTCGACTTTCGCGCCCAGCTCGCCCATGGTGCGGCCCAACTGTGCGTAGGATGCGGCGCCGAATTCATTCAACTTTTGCACGGCCTCGACCAGGCGCTTGCCGCGCGGGCTGTACTGAACGCCGGTCGGAGCGGCAGGTGCAGGAGCGGCAGCCTTACCTTTCTCGACCACCGGCGGTGCAACAGGCATGGCGGGTTCCGCCGGGTACGGGGAACCTGCGAATCGCAAGATGGGGTCGAGCTTCTGTTTGTACGCTTCCCACACCTTGACGCTTGCCGCCACTGAGGCCTGCGCCTCGGCGCTGCTGAGTGAACCGACGGAGATCACGTCGCCGGAAGGGGTGGAGATCATGCCACCGCCGGCAAGGCCGCTCAGCGCGTGGTCATACACGTTTGCCGCTTTGCGCAGCGCTTCCAGATCGTCGTCGATCTTCGCGCCTTGCTGCAGCTTCTCGCCGAGCGCGACACCCGCCTCATAGACGGCGCGCGGCTGTGTTTGCTGCTGCGACAGGAATTTCACGGCTGCGACGCTTTCGGCGAATTGCCCGGCGGTGCCGTGGTTGTACGCGAGAATGATGGCGTTAAACACCAGAAAGCCGGTGATCGCCCAGACGATTCCCTTGTACCGACCTAGATCTAAGATGCCCATGAACAGTCCCCTATGACCGAAGAATCGACGCATCGCAGTTCTTGAGTGTCGATGCGTCGCGTGCCGAACCCCGTCTCATACGAAATACACGAGACTCCGAGACTCGGCGAACCGTGCTCGTATCTGACAATAAGCTGCGTCCAGGCGCTCGAACCAGTTCCCGTTTTCCAAATCCAGAAACTTGCGCCAGTTCAAACTTTCGAGCAGAAAGCTGCGTGATTAGGCGCCTCCAATCTGCGCATTTGTCTGATTGCCACTGCAGCGCAGGGCCTAATCTAGAGCTTTTCCATCGCGCGGGCAGCGGGGTTCACC
>DASTSB010000349.1:0-4504 GCA_035760885.1 Steroidobacteraceae bacterium
AAAGCGGCAACGTCGCGTAGCGATTATCCATCGGCACTTCTGCGAGATGCTCCGCAACGAACTCAATGTCCTCCTTCGCGCCAAACGCAGGCGCAACTGCAAGCACACAGATGATGAGAAGAGCGAGCGAAGTTATACGCATCATGTGCCTCAAAACTCTCAAGCGCTCACGTCTTCTTCCCGTTTCACAGTTGTCAGTTGACCGTTGTCGGTTGGCGGCAAGAAGGTGGAGTCATCTTCGCGGCTCGCCTGCGAATCGCTCGGCCGCGCGCAGCGCTCGCCTCTTCCAATCCGTTTGCCCCTCTCCCGCGCTTCGCGCGACCTCGGCAACTGCTCCTGCGTTGCCCTACCTCCTGCGTCCTTGCAGTCGTCTCCCACAAGGGGGAGAGGTGTTCTCGCTTCCCGTTTCCTGCCGCACATGGATGTGCCAATGCCGCGAAAGGCAGGATGCCGAGAGCGGCGGCCGCACATGGACGTGCTAATGCCGCAGAAGGCAGGATGCCGAGAGCGGCCGTTTCCGAATCACCATCCCCTCTTCCGGACTTCGTCCGGCCTCTCCCGCGAAGGGCGAGGTGAGCTTGCCTCCCGTAAGACGCTCCACGATTGAATGATCAACCTCGCTTGTCGGAGATTTCCGCAACCGATCTCTTCACGGTGCGATGAGACCTACATCTCTGTGGGGAAACGTACGTCAGTTCTGCGGCATGCTGGTGCGATTCAAAAATTTTCGCGCAGCGCAGGAACGATGCATGCGCAGCTCCGTTGTTCATCACCCCATTCATGCACGACTACATTTCACGACGCATGCGTGTGGTTAGACCAACGTCTGTTTTCGCCGACTTCTGGCAGGAGGCTTTTGTGTTCATCTCAGCTCGTTCGCGATTCATTCTCTCGGTGGCGCTGCTTTCTTTCGCGGCGTGGTCGGCGCATGCAGAACTGCCCTCTGTCGAAGCGTCTCAAGACGAGTTCCCCACCGACCAAGAGTCATACACGCAGGACGGCTTTCCCGCGACGCCCTATCTGGGCACCGATGTCGATATGTTCGGGAATGTGGCGATCGCAGGGATGCCAGGCGCAGATGATTTCGCAGGACGCGCGGCAATCTACATACGCGATAGCAAAGGTCAGTGGCAACGCACAGCCACGCTAAAGGCGAGCGATCCAAAACCCAATGCGGAATTCGGAACGCGTGTCACGCTGACGAACGGCCGTGCGGTGGTTGCTTCCAAGACTGCGATCTATTTGTTCGTGAGACAAGCGTCGGGCGCTTGGAAGCAGACTGATGTCCGCACTTTTGCCGGCGCCGATCACGTCAGCGATCTGGATTGGCAGGGCAATATGCTTGCAGTCGGCGTGCTCGGCAGCACCTACGCGAACTACGCATTCGCTTACGACTCGAGTCAAACCAATACGCTGCGCAAGATCGCGCGTTTTGCGCCGTCGGATGCAGCAAAGAGCGATGGATTCGGCACGCGCATCGCGGCGTACGGCTCGACGATCATCGCGACCGCACCGGGTTACAACAAAAAGGAAGGCGCCGCCTACGTGTTCACATGCAGCGCCACTAGCTGTGCCCAGCGTCAGAAGCTGCTCTCGATTGACGGCGCGCCGGGAGATCAATTCGGCGGTTCAGTCGATGTCAACGGCACGTATCTCGTGATTGGCGCACCCGGAGCCGCACAGAGCGGTGAGTATGAACACCAACAAGGCGGCAACGTGTATGTCTTCACTCGTGCCGGCAGTGCTTGGACGCAAACCCAAACACTGCATCCGACTTCCGCCGAATGCGACAACTACGCGGGTTTTGGCTACGACTTGACCATCCAAGGTCCGCGTTTGCTGATCGGCTCGCCTTACAACGGCGACTACTGGTTCGATGGAGTCACGTTCGAATACACGCTCGATGGCGGTCAATGGTCGCCTCGAGCGCTGCTCAGCTACGTCTCGGGGTTCGGCGCATCCACCTCGCTCATCGGTCAATATGCGATCGTCGGCTCGCCGGATCATTCACCATGGACCGGTGAAGTGTTGTTCTACAAGCTCCCGTGAGGATCCGCTTCGAAACTCAACACGTTAATCTGCGATAGCAAGAAGCCCACCAAGGTGGGCTTCTTTTTAAATAGGCTATCGCTTCTCGTCTGCCGCACGATTGCGATAGAACTCCTGAAGCACGTAGAACGCTTTCTTTTTCGTTCCGTTCTCGCCAATCAAGCCTTTCCGATTCCATCCATCTTGGATGACCGGCAATGGACGCCGTGGCGAGCGGAAGTCGGCCAACACCCAGGGCGTCGCGCCCCGCCATTGCGGCATGCGGCTCAGCATTGCGAGTGTCTGACGGTAGTAGTCTTCCTGGTACTCCTCGGTGAAACGTGTCGTCGCATCGCCGTGGAGTCCCTGCAATGCGTCGGCACCAAATTCGCTGATCATCACCGGCTTTTCATAGCCGAGCGTCCAACGGATGTTCTTGAGTTTGTCCGGAAGCCCATCGTACCAACCGATGTATTCGTTGAAGCTCAATAGATCCGTGTATGCGCCGAATGGGTCATCGACGATTCGATGATTGTTGTCGGCCGGATCGACATGGACTTCCATTGCCGCCGAAACCAGTCGTGTCGAATCGAGACCCCGCGCGGTATCCACCAATGATCGCAAGAATTTCGTGCGTGGCTCGCTGACTGGAGTTTCGTTCGCAACGGACCACACGATCACGCTCGCGCGATTGCGATCGCGCACGATGAGATCGGTGAGTTGCGCCTTGGCGTTGGCGAATGTCGCTGGATTTTGCCATTGAATGGTCCAGTACACCGGCACTTCTTCCCACACCATGATGCCCATTTCGTCCGCCACCCGCGCCATGTACTCGTTGTGAGGATAATGCGCCAGACGCACGAAGTTGCATCCCAAGTCCTTGGCCCAACCCAGCAGCATTCTGGCGTCTTCAGGCGAATACGCACGCCCGCCGCGCATTGGATTCTCTTCGTGAATCGAGACGCCGCGCAGGAACACGGGTTTGCCGTTGAGCAAGATGTCCGTGCCGCTCACCCGGATATTGCGAAAGCCGACGCGATCGGTAACAACATCGGTCCCCGCAGAAATTTTCACTTCGTACAGCTTAGGCTGTGCGGGCGACCACATTGAAATCCGCGCGCCGGAGATGTCGAAAGTCGCGATGCCATCCGCATTCGCAGTCACTCGCTTCTCAATCCCAATCTCAGGAATCGAGATCGCGACAGAGGCCCCTGCGCCTTTGCCGTCGAGGGTCACGATCGCACGTACGTGATCCGCGCTTCCTGCGACGAGCTGAAGTTGGTAGTCACGAACAAACGTCGCCGGTGTTTCTAGCAACGCGACGTCGCGGGTAATCCCGCCGTAGTTCCACCAGTCGGTGTTCACCGTCGGCACCGCATCCAAGTGGCGCGTGTTGTCGACCTTCACCACCAATGAATTCCCGTTTGGTTTGAGCTTGCCTGTGACTTCGAATTCAAAAGGCGTGAACCCGCCGATGTGCTGACCGAGCTTCTCGCCGTTCAGATACACATCAGCTTGATAATTCGCGGCCCCGAAATGCAGGAACTGGCGTTTAGCGGTTCCCGAATTGTCGAAATTGAATTTGGTGCGATACCAAACCGTGCCCTCGTAGTAGAAGAGCTTGTCATCCTGCGAATTCCAATCGCCGGGTACGTTCAAGACAGGACTGGTGTCGAAGTCGTATTCAACTAGATCGGATGGATCCTTAGGTTTGCGGTCCAAAAAATATCCTTGGGTCGGATTCGGCATGGCATCGAACGCATCCCGCCGATAGTTGTAGTAACCGTTCTCGTAGGGGTCGACGATGATGTGCCACTTGCCGTTCAACGAAAGCGACTGTCGCGCCAGCGCGTTCTGGATGGTCGGGGCAGCGGTACTCACGGAAGCAACAGCGAAGAGTCCAAGCGCAAGCCAAAGAGATTTTGTTTTCATGCAGCCTCGCGGCCATACGAGTGGCCAACTGTCGGATACGTCCCGGCAAGAGTATGCCGATAACCGGCAGCAGAGTTTGTAAGGAAGTGACGATGAGTTGCTGCGCACGAAGATATACGTGCGAGAACAAGGATGCCCGCCCCGGCTCCGCGTGCTCTTCACTAGCACGTTCGCGTAAGTGGCATCGTACAAAGTATTGCGAGGGTCGCACGACTGCATTCCGAACGCCGCAGTAATCCGCCGCATGCCCTTCAGGTCCAGTGCCGAGGCGACTGGTTCGCCTGTCTATTCTCAACTAAGCGAGCGGAGACTGATCATGGGAATTAAACATTCATTGCTGGCGACTGCGATTGCGCTGTCTTTAGGCGGGACGGCGGCCGGAACCTATGCGCAAGACTTTGCGCCTGACGCCGGTCACGGCGTATTCGTGATGACGAACGATGCGACTTCGAATGAAGTCGTGGTATTCGAACGCGATCGCAGAGGCGCGCTGCATCAAGCACATTCTTATCGAACCGGCGGACGCGGCAGTGGCGGCACGATT
>DASTSB010000350.1:0-14773 GCA_035760885.1 Steroidobacteraceae bacterium
ATCGAGGGTAAATCCTGATGCAGGTCGCCGCGTGCGTGCAGCGCAGCGACTTCCGCCAGAAAACCGTCGTTCATCATTTGCTGGAAACGCTTTTCGATATTCGCGTAAAGCTTGTCGCGATCGCTCGGCACCCAGGCATAGGCAATGTAGTTCCCCTCTGCCGGCGGTGAGGAAGCGTGAAGTTCTGTCATCGTTCTCCCACTGATTCGATGCACTTCGAGCGCACGCTGGATGCGCTGCGCATCATTCGGCTGAATTCTTGCCGCGGCCGTGGGATCAATCTGCGCCAGCTTTGTATGCATAGCAGGCCAGCCGACCTGCGATGCCTCCGCATCGATCATCGCCCGGACTTCCGGATTGGCTGGCGGCATATCGGCCAAGCCCCATCGCAGCGCACGGAAGTACAACATCGTTCCACCCACCAACACGGGCAGACGTCCCTTGCGATGCGATGCTGCAATCAATTCCCGCGCGTCCCGCACGAACTGCCCGGCGGAATAGGATTGGGACGGATCGAGGATGTCCACCAAATGATGGGGATGACGCGCAAGCACATCGGGCGGCGGTTTACCGGTCCCGATGTTCATACCGCGGTACACCATTGCGGAATCGACACTGATGATGTCGATCGGCAACTTCTCTGACAGCTCTAGCACCAGATCCGTCTTGCCGGCGCCGGTCGGGCCGAAGAGTAGAAACACCGGCGGCGAGTTCACATCCAACGTCATCGTCCGCGTAAGAACAATCGGTCAAGGTCACCGATGCTGACGTACGTCCATGTCGGACGGCCGTGATTGCACTGGTCGCTGCGGACCGTGCGCTCCATCTCTCGCAACAACGCGTTCATCTCAGGGATGCTCAAGTTGCGATTTGCTCTAACCGCCCCATGACACGCCATCGTACCCAGCACTTCATTGATCGCCTCTTCCACACCGCGCGTCACGCCGTTGGCCACTAAATCGGACGCAATGCGACGAACGAGTTCCGAGATATCGCGCGTTGTCAGGAACGCCGGTAACGCTCGGACTTGCACCGCTGCGACGCCGGAACGTGTCACTTCGAGACCGGCACGCGCCAACATCGACGCATGCTCGTCGATTGCATCCGCTTCCGCACTCGACAATTCGATGGTCAGAGGCACCAACAGCGGCTGCGTCGCAACGTTTCCTTGGGTAAGGGCCAACTTCATTCGCTCGTACGTCGTGCGCTCGTGTGCAGCGTGCATATCGACCAGGATCAATCCGTCCGGCGCTTGCGAGAGAATGTACACACCATGCAGTTGCGCGAGCGCATACCCGAGCGGCGGAGGTGAACTTGCAGACTCCGCATGCGCTTGGAAAACCGCATCGGGCGGAGAGGCTCCGAACGAAATCGGTGCCGATTCCGACACGCGCAGCGGCATGACATTTTGTTGCGGTCCGCGCGCGGGCCACATCGGCACGTCGTGTCGCGGCATCAGCATGCTGACGTTGGTTGGTGCGGCTGCAGCCAAGTCGGATCCCGCGAACGTATCGCGCAGTACGCGCTCGACGGTGCGGAACAAGAAGTCATGAATGAAACGTCCGTCGCGAAATCGCACTTCCAGCTTAGCCGGGTGCGCATTCACGTCGACCTGTTTCGGATCGATTTCCATAAACAGGACGAACGCCGGATGGCGACCGCCATAGAGCACATCGCGGTATCCGGTACGAATCGCACTGCCGATCAAACGATCGCGCAACATGCGTCCATTCAAATAGAAGTGTTGCAAGTCCGGCTGTGCGCGCGCGAACGTCGGCTGACACAACCAACCCGACACTTTGCATCCTGAGCTCTCGTGTTCCACATGCAGCGCGTTGGCAATGAATTCATCGCCGACGATCTCGGCGACGCGCTTTTCGCGCTCGATCTGGGTCGTGGCAGCTGGAAAATCGATCAAGACGCGTTTGCCCGAGGTGAGCCGAAAGGCAGTGTCGAAACTCGAGAGTGCCAACCGCTCCACCATGCGCTGAATCTGCTGGGTTTCCGTGCGTTCGGCCTTCAAGAATTTGCGACGAGCGGGCACATTGAAGAACAGGTCGCGGACTTCGACCGTCGTCCCAAACGGGTGCGGCGCTGGCTCGGGTTGGCTCAACAACCCGTTGTCGGCACTCACTGCAAAGGCAGTCGGCTGGTGAGCACATCGCGACGTCAGTCGAACGCGTGAGACGGACGCGATGCTGGGAAGCGCCTCGCCGCGAAAGCCGAGCGTCGCCACGCGCTCCAAGTCGTCGATGTTCGTGATCTTGCTAGTGGCGTGTCGCGATAGTGCGAGTAACAGTTCATCACGCTCTATCCCCGAACCATCATCCCGCACGCGGCACAATCGCACACCGCCTTCTTCGATCTCGATGTCGATCGTGCGTGAGCCGGCATCCAAGCTGTTTTCGATGAGCTCCTTCAACACGGACGCAGGCCGCTCGATGACCTCGCCGGCTGCGATCTGGTGAATCAGCTGTTCTGGAAGAACCCGAATGGGCATACGCGCGCAAGAGTGGCTTGAAGCGCGCGAAGGATATCAGAGCATTTGGTCGGAACTGGACCTACTGCGAGGTGCCGACGGTACGTTCTTGCGAAACAGTGCTTGCTACGACCGCCTCGCCTTTGTTTTGCAGTCTCAGCTTCGCGATCTGCGTTCCTGGAGGCGGATTGGCGTAGAAATATTCGCGCACGCCTTGGTGAATCGCATCCGCCAAGAGTTGCTGATGTCGCGAATTGCCGAGCTTCGATTCTTCGCCCGGATTAGTGATGAAAGCGGTCTCGACCAGGAGCGATGGAATGTCCGGCGATTTCAGCACCACGAATCCCGCGTGCTGCACGGCGGGGCGTCGCACGTTGCCGACACGATCAAGTTGTAGCAGCACGCGTTCGGCAGCATCGATGCTGGCGCTCATGCTTGCGCCTTGAGAAAGATCCAGCAGCACCGAGGCGAGCACATCATCTTTGTCTTGCAGCGACACGCCACCGATCAAGTCGGATGCGTTTTCCGATTCGGCGAGCCAGCGTGCCGCTTCATCAGAAGCTCCGCGCGCAGACAAAACGTATACGGACGAGCCTGCGACCGACCGATCGCGGAATGCGTCCGCGTGAACAGACACGAACATGTCAGCCTGGTATTTGCGCGCCTTGATGATGCGTTCACGCAAAGGGATGAAGTAGTCGCCATCGCGGGTCAACACGGCGCGCATGCCTGGCTCCCGGTTGATACGTTCCGCAAGCCGCTTGGCAATGGCCAACGTGACGTTCTTTTCGAAGGTGCCGCGCTTACCGATCGCGCCGGAATCGGGCCCGCCGTGTCCCGCATCCACCGCGATAACGACCTCTCGACCATGCATGTCGTCAGTCGACTTCACTGCGACCGGAGGCCTAGCAGCGCTGCTCGCGCCGTTGCTCGGATCTGGGGTCAGGTCGACAACGAGACGATGACCGTACGGACCATTGGGTTGCACATTGAAGCTGTGTGCATTCGCGGGCGCAGTCAGATCCATCACGATGCGGTAGTCGCCATCGGCTTGAAGCGCCCCGCGCAACTGCTTCACGAACCCGCGCCCATCCGGCAAGGAATGAATGCTGTCGGAAAGGCGAGCGGCATCGATATCGACAACGATTCGATCAGGATCCTGCAACGTGAGCAGCGTGTGATCTACGGGACCCGATAGATCGAAGACCACACGCGTCGAATCCGGGCCCGCCCACAGTCGAATGTCTTCGACGGAAACGCTCGCGGTCCATGCCCTGCCTGCGCCGAGCGCAAGGACGAACAAAGCGAGGAGTGGGCGAAGCTTGAACATTGCGGCCGTAATCTAACTCCGCCACCCTAAAGACTTCAATAAAAATATGAGGATAGCGTGACTTATTGCTCTGTTACTGCAATGAAGCCGGCTAGCAAATTGCGTCCTTTGGATGTCAGCCCTCGCACCATTGCGCTTCTTTGCAGGCCGTCAGCCTCGTACTCCAATTTGATGGTGAGGTCGGCGGGCGGTAGTTGACCGGCCCCTTTCGAGGGCCACTCGATGAGCAGAATCCCGGTTTGTCCCAACACGTCTCGCAATCCCAGCGGCTCGACCTCGTCGGGCGTGGCGAGTCGGTACAAATCGATGTGGTTAAGCGCGCGGCCGGACTGCAATTCATATGGCTCAACCAAGGTGTACGTTGGACTGCGCACCGGGCCTTTGAAACCTAGGTTGGCCAACAGCCCCGCGACCAGCGTGGTCTTCCCTGCGCCCAACTCGCCTTCTAGATAGATCACAAAGCATTCGGACGGAAATGAGCTGAGGGCTCGCGCGAGTGCAGCGCCGAGTTCACGCGTGGCGTCCGCGTGCGCCAGCCTCAGATGCGCTGAGTCGGATTCACGCATGCAGGCAAGTAGCTAAACAGGTCAGTCGCCAGCAATCCGCGCTCGCCGTGGCGCGCAGCCATGTCGCCCGCCATTGCATGGACCAGCACGCCCATTTGCGCGGCCGTTGCAAGATCAGGCACCTGAGCGGCGATCCCCGATATCACGCCGGTCAAGACGTCGCCCATCCCTGGCGACGCCATGCCGGGATTGCCCCGATCGCAAACGGCAGGAATCTGATCCGCAGTGGCGATGAGCGTTCCCGCGCCTTTCAACACGACTACGCCACCGTATCGCGCAGCAATGGATCGCACCGCGCGCAAGCGTTCATGCTGCACCTCGCCATTGGTGATCCCCAGCAAGCGGCCCGCCTCCCCAGGATGCGGCGTGAGGACCCAATTCGATTGGTGGCGCGGCGATGCAGCCAATAGATTCAGCCCGTCCGCATCGACGACTTTGCGTTGTTCACTCGCGATGGCGACATCGAACACGCGCTTTGCCCACTCGTCTCGTCCCAGCCCCGGCCCGATGGCGATCAGATCGGCGCGTTCTATGAGCGGCTGCAAATCGCTGGCGTCATTCACTCCGCGACACATTAGTTCAGGGCGCCCCGCTATCACGGCGGCCACGTTGTCCGGATGCGTCGCGATCGTCACCAAACCCGCCCCTGAACGCAGCGCCGCTTCGGCGGCCATCCGAGCGGCGCCGGCCATTCCGATGCCGCCGCCCACGACGAGCACGGCCCCCTGCTGCCCTTTGTGCGCCGTTCGCTTGCGCATGGGTAGCACCGCCTTGAGCTGCCGATCGTCGATGCGCAGTAACGAAGGCGTCGAATTTCGGTAAACCTCCTCCGGCAATTCCAACGAATCGAACATCACGGCTCCGGTGTAATCAGGTCCGTCGCCAAGATAAAAGCCCAACTTGAGCCCGATGAAGGTGATCGTGCGTTCGGCATGCACGGCGACCCCAAGCGCTTGACCTGTGTCGGTATGCAGGCCGCTCGGGACGTCGATTGCGAGAATGGGGATGCGACTGCGATTGATCGTGTCGATCAGGTTCGCAGCAGTCCCTTCGATGGGGCGCGCAAGGCCAATTCCAAACAACGCGTCGACGATGACATCCGCTTGTAGGACTGCGCCGCTCCACGGAGGGACGGACCCGCCGCCATCAACGTAGTCCCGATAGGCTTGGCGTGCTGCGCCGCTTAGTCGCTCGGGGTCGCCAATCGTCACCGCGCTGACCTGCAGGCCGTCGGCACGCGCAAGCCGAGCCAGAACATACCCATCCCCACCGTTGTTTCCCGGACCGCACGCCACGACGATTCGGTTCGCAGCTGGCCAACAACTGCGCAGTGTTGCGAGCGCTGCTTCACCTGCGCGACACATGAGCGCGTAACCCGAAATGGCGAACTCTTCCGTCGCGCGCCGATCCAACGCGCGAAGTTCTGCCGCACTGTAAATTTCGAGGGGAAGTGAGCTCATACCACAAGCGTATCAAAGCGCGCTGTGCCGTTCAGTTCGCGAACCCTCATACTCCTGCCCCGCCATGACCGAACCTGACTACACATCATTGGGCCTTCGCATTCGCGAATGGGCACGCGAGTTCGGCTTCCAGCAGGTTGGGATCGCAGACGCGCACTTGGGGGACGATGAGAAACGCCTGCTGCAATGGGTGGAGCAAGGCCGCCACGGTGAGATGCACTACATGGAGCGATATGGAGTCTCGCGTGCACGGCCTGCGGACATCATCCCAGGCACACTGCGAGTCATCTCAGCAAGGATGGACTATCTCCCAGAGCCCGCAGCCGATGCCGAACGTGTCCTCGAGGATCCTCAAGCTGGATACATCTCCCGTTACGCATTGGGACGCGACTACCACAAGGTGTTGCGGCGGCGCTTAGCGCAGTTGGCGGAGCGCATTCAGTCAGAGATCAGCTCGACGCAATTTCGCGTGTTCGTCGACAGTGGGCCCGTGATGGAAAAAGCGTTCGCGCGCAACGCCGGACTTGGCTGGATTGGCAAGCACACGAACCTGATCAATCGCCGCGCCGGATCGTGGTTCTTTCTCGGAGAAATTCTGACGAACTTGCCGCTGCCTATCGACACAGCCGAAACCCAGCACTGCGGAACGTGTGTTGCTTGCATCGACGTGTGTCCTACGCGTGCAATCGTCGCTCCATTCGAACTCGACGCGACGCGCTGCATCTCGTATCTAACAATCGAGTTGCGCGGCCCGATTCCTGTGGAATTCCGCAAAGCTTTGGGCAATCGCATTTACGGTTGCGATGATTGTCAACTGGTGTGCCCTTGGAACAAGTTCGCACACGTCAGCGCGGAACCGGACTTCGTCGCGCGACACGGATTGAACGCTCAATCGCTCGTGTCTTTGTTTGCTTGGAGCGAGGACGAGTTCTTGCGGAAGACGGAAGGCAGTGCGATTCGACGCATCGGCTACGAAAGTTGGCTGCGCAATATCGCAGTGGCACTCGGGAATGCCCCCAGCACACCCGAAGTGTTGGCGGCGCTGAACTCGAGAATCGATGATGCTTCTGAACTGGTGCGTGAACACGTGCAGTGGGCGCTTCAGCAACACCACGCGCTGCAGCACTAGCAAGTGGCTAGGACCGACGCACCCGCACATTATCGATGAGACGGGCCCTGCCGATACGAGCTGCAGTCAGTACGACGAGATTTTTATTGGTGTCATTTGGCGGGTCCAACGTTTCTGCGTCGCGCACCGCGAAATAATCCGTGCGAAAACCGGCAGCATTCAGCGCCTGCATACCAGACCACTCCAACTCGGCGTAGTTGCGATTGCCGCGCTCGATTTCCTGGCGCGTTCGCTCCAACTCAGCGAAGATTCGCGGCGCAAGCGCACGTTGTTCCGCAGTCAAATAACGATTGCGCGAACTCATCGCGAGCCCGTCCGCTTCACGCGTTGTCGGCACCCCTACGATTTCGATCGGCATACACAGATCGTTCGCCGCGCGACGGATGATCATCAGCTGTTGGAAATCTTTCTCCCCGAAGATCGCAACGTCCGGCGACACCAGATTCAGCAGCTTCGTCACTACGGTCGCCACGCCCATGAAATGACCAGGCCGAAACGCACCGCAGAGGATGTCCTCTAAACCTGGCACGTGCACGCGAACACTGCTTTGTTGGCCTAGTGGATAGATGTCCGCGACTTCCGGCGTGAACAACAAATCGACGTCTAACGACTGAAGCAATGCTCGGTCTTCGTCCGGGGTGCGTGGATAGGCGGCGAAGTCTTCTTTCGGCCCGAACTGCAGCGGGTTCACGAAGACGCTCACCACGACTACCTCTGCAAGTTCGCGAGCGCGTCGGACTAGACTTGCGTGCCCTGCATGCAAGTTGCCCATCGTCGGCACGAAGGCAACGCGACGATTTGCCGCACGCCACTGCGACACGGTCGAGCGCAGCTCATCGGGACGAATCGCTACGTGCATGAAGTTCAGAAGCAGTGCTCAGGTGCAGGGTACGCGCGAGACTTCACTTCGGTCACGTATGCCTTCACGGCTTCCATCGGACTGGCATGCCCTTCCATGAAGTTCTTCGAGAACTTGGGTTTGCGTCCAGCGGTAATATCGAGCACGTCGTATAGAACCAAGATTTGTCCGTCGGTGCTGGGACCCGCACCAATGCCGATCACGGGCACGCGCAGCGCTTGTGTGATTTCGGCGCCAAGCGAAGCAGGTATGCATTCCAACAACACGATGTCCGCACCGGCTGCTTCGAGCGTACGTGCATCGCGCATCATTTGTTCCGCTGCGGCTTCGTCGCGACCCTGGACGCGAAACCCGCCGACCTTGTGCACCGATTGCGGCTTCAATCCGAGATGTGCGCACACCGCAATGTCGTGACTGGCAAGAAATTCGACGATATCGACCTGACTCGCGCCGCCTTCCAGCTTCACGATCTTCGCCCCGCCTTCTTGCATGAGACGCACCGCATTCTCGAGCGCTTGTTCGCGCGAGGCATACGTCATGAACGGCATGTCTGCCATCAAGAAGGGACGATAAAGACCGCGAGAAACAGCCTGGCAGTGATAGATCACATCATTCAATGTCACAGGCACTGTCGTGTCGTGCCCCTGAATCACCATACCCAACGAGTCCCCGACCAGGACCAGATCCACTCCCGCGTCGTCAACCAAGGTTGCAAAGCTCGCGTCATAGGCGGTGATGCAGGCGATCTTTTCGCCCTCCGCTTTCATCTTTACGAGCGTTCCAATATTGACCGGCGGCCTAGGCGCGTAGCGTTCCTGCAGATGCTTGTACATAGATCGGCTCGCGTCTTCGAGGACGGAAAGGATGGACGAGGGTCAGGGAAACATCAATGAGGGAACGTGATGAGGTGATGGAGTGATGGGGTGAAGTGCGTAGCGCATCGCGGACTCAGCATCCGCACCGCGGCTTGTGGTTTACGGCATGAGGACAGTGGGCCCTACACCGTTCACACCATCACCACATCACGCATCACCACCCCTTCAAATCCCACTCTTCAGCGGATTGTAGTAGTGCCGGCCGCGGCGAATACGGCAGATTTGCTCGAGTAATTGCGAGTAATCCAATTCGTTACTGACGAAGTCGGCCTGCGCCGCATTCACGATGAGCAATGGCGACGCATCGTATTCGTGGAAGAACCGCGCGTAGGCTTCCTGCAAGTTTTCGAGGTACGAACGCTCGATTTGTTGCTCATAGCGGATGCCGCGCCGCGCAATTCTCTCCAAGAGCACATCGATCGGCGCTTGGAGGTACACGACGAGATCCGGCACCGGCGCATCGACGGCCAAGCGCGCATAGATCTGGTCGTACAGCGAGAATTCTTCGTCATCGAGCGTGAGGCGCGCGAACAAACGGTCTTTGTCGAGCAGGTAGTCCGCCACTCGAACGGTGTCGAACAAATCGTGCTGGCGGATATCTTCGAGCTGACGCGTACGTTGGAACAGGAAGAACAGCTGTGTCTGCAGAGCCGCAGATCGCGGGTTTTTATAAAAACGTTCCAGAAACGGATTCTCGTCTGCCTGCTCTAGGATGAGCTCACTGCCGAAGCTGCGGGCAAGTTTGCGCGCCAAGCTCGTCTTGCCCACTCCGATGGGCCCCTCAACGACGATCAGCCGATGCGGAGCTGCCTGAGTCTTCTC
The DNA here is from genome assembly GCA_035760885.1 of Steroidobacteraceae bacterium. Classification (GTDB taxonomy): domain Bacteria; phylum Pseudomonadota; class Gammaproteobacteria; order Steroidobacterales; family Steroidobacteraceae; genus Steroidobacter. The sequence continues at coordinate 9,521 of DASTSB010000350.1, forward strand.
TTGCATAGTTATTTGATCGGCTCGATGCCCGAATGGTCGACGCGCTCCAACAAATCCGCGACTCGACCCAGACGCGGAACCACCATCGTCGGCGCGATGTCCGCGAGAGGATACAGGACGAAATTGCGCTGCGGGACGCCGGCATGCGGCACCGTGAGATCGTCCTCAGAAATGACCTGATCGCCAAAGACGGAAATGTCGAAATCGATTCTGCGTGGCCCCCAACGTACGATCGGCTGCTCACGCCCTATCGATCTCTCCAGCGATTTCAATTCCTGTAGCAGCTCGCGCGCGGAAAGCTGTGTGAGCATCCCGACCATCGCATTGATGAAATCAGGCTGCACATGATTGCCCAACGGCCGGGTGCGAAATAACCTCGACTTCGCGATCAAACGAGTACGCGGGAGTTGTACCAGTCGATCGAACGCAGATCGCACTTGCGCGAGCGGATCGTCGAGATTGCTGCCCACAGCGACATAGGCAGGTGTCCACAGCATGGTCACGGACGAGAACCTAGGTTCTACGACGCTGGCGGGCGATGACGTCTGCGCCTGCGACGCGGACGATGAGGCGCACCTTCTACCCGCGGTTGCGATTCAACGCGTGCTTGTCTTTCTTCGGGAGGCACGCCTTGGATGTCGGTCCACCATTGAGCAAGCTCGGGATCGGCATCGCCCGCGGCCGCACGCAACAACAAGAAATCGTAAGCGGCTCGGAAACGCGTGTTCTCGAGTAACCGTAACGCGCGCTTACCTTCGCGACGTTCGAAACGAGGCTGCAGTGCCAGGATTTCCCGCAGCGGCAGCGTGAAGCGGCGTGGAATCGCGACCCTGGACTGCTGACGCGCAATCGTCGTTTCGCACGCTGCGATCAGTTCCTGATACTCGGCACCTTCACGTCGCGGTCCGCGCCGAAGTGCTCGATGGATAGCCGGCCACAAAAGCACTGCAAAGAGGAACGTGGGCGTGACCGACTTGTCCGCTCGCACGCGCTCGTCCGTGCCCTGCAAACCCAAGCGCAACAACTTCGCATCCGCGCCATCCGGTTCTTCGCTCAATGCGGTCGCAACATCTGGAAACAAGTGTTGGAGCAATTGCAGCTCGACGAGTAAGTCGAACGCACGAACAGCGCTGCCGGCAAGAAATAACTTATTCACTTCATCGAACAAACGCGCCGGCGGAACACCATCGAGCATCCACGCGAGCTTCGAGATGGGGGCGCGCGTTTCATCGTGGATCGTGAAGCCGAGTTTTGCCGCGAAGCGAACCGCACGCAGCATGCGCACCGGATCTTCTCGATAGCGCGTTTCGGGATCGCCGATCAATCGCAAGATGCGAGCCCGCGCATCTTCGACACCGCCGACGTAGTCCCAAATCGAAAAGTCGTGGATGTTGTAGTAGAGCGCGTTCGCCGTGAAGTCACGCCGCCAGACGTCCTCTTCGATCGTGCCGTAGAGATTGTCGCGAAGAATGCGACCGCGCTCGTCGAGGACTCGATGGCCGGCTTCGTCCACGCTGTTGTCTTCATCGATCGTCGTGTGAGCCGCGCGAAATGTTGCGACTTCCACGATCTCGTAGCCGAACCGCACGTGCGCAAGATGGAATCTGCGGCCGATGAGCCGACAGTTACGGAACAGCTGCTTGACCTGTTCGGGGTGCGCGTTCGTGGCGATATCGAAATCTTTCGGATACAGGCCCAGGAGTAGATCTCGGACCGCGCCGCCGACGAGAAACGCCTGAAAGCCTGCGTCCTTCAATCGGTATAGGACCTTCAATGCGTTGGAGGAGATATTCGCCCGGGAAATCGGATGCTGATCGCGCGCAAACACAGTGGGCACACTGGCTTCGTCGCTGATCGTCGCGGGACGGGAAGAAGAATGAACTGATTTCAATAGCAAACGCCGCTTGAGCCGAGAAAGGCGGCCCGTATAATACCGCACCATCTCTACCGGCGTTCGACCGGCATTCTCACGCTCCCATCGTCTAGAGGCCTAGGACACAGCCCTCTCAAGGCTGGTACGAGGGTTCGAATCCCTCTGGGAGCGCCACTTCGAACAGCGCTCGAAGTGCAATCCCATAGGGTGAGAACCCTCGTAGAGGGTTCGACAAAATTGCAGGGAGCAATTTTGGACAGCGCTCGCTGGCGCACACGCGCGCCGGCCAGGGATGGCAAAGGCGCAATCCCTCTGGGAGCGCTCGCGCCGCGTCTCCCACCAGCTCTCTGCATCCAGTCTCATCTAAGACCCCCACGTCCGCAGGGTTCGACAAAATTGCAGGGAGCAATTTTGGACAGCGTTCGCTGACGCAACCGCGCGGCGGCCATGGACGGAGTAGCCGCACATCCCTCTGGGAGCGCTCGCGCCGCGTCTCTCACCAGCTCTCTGCATCCAGTCTCGTCTAATGACTCCCCGCTTCCGCAGGGTTCGACAAAATTGCAGGGAGCAATTTTGGACAGCGTTCGCTGGCGCACACGCGCGCCGGCCAGGGATGGCAAAGGCGCAATCCCTCTGGGAGCGCCCCGCTCTGCGCAGCGGCCCTCCAGCTTCTCTCCAGCGAAGCCGTACTCCCAGACTCGTGCCTACATCACGCCCACCCCACACCACACGTGCATAATGTGCGCAGAATCATGGAGCGCACATGACACCAGCGGATCGACGGATTTCAGAGCTCATAGACAAGTGGCTCGTGAGCATCGACCTGCATTTGAAGTACACAGAATTGAGCGACGCCGCCTACGCGCGCGTGCAGCCGTGGCCGAAACATGATCGACCCACACGATGGGTGCTGGAAGTGGCGCGGCAGAAGATTCTCGAACTCAAAGCGCAGTGCGAGACCCGCCAAGCGATGGGCGATAGCCGCTTCGCCGAAGCGCTCGAATTGATGGCGTTCCTGGCCAACTTGGTCGGCATTCAACACATCCAGCGCTTCATTCCGTTGGCCGACCCGGCACAAGAAGGACGCGCGAACGCCACGAGTCAGACCGTCGAAGCACCCACCGTGATTCAAAGCCCGCCGGTTGCGACCCCGCCGGCGCGCTCGCGACCAGCCGGCGATGAGACCACGCGGGAAATGCCGCGCCTCAAAGTCGCGCGTGCCGCGGCTCGAACTACTGATCCCAAACCTGCTGCTCGGCCGAGTGAGCCGCCGAAGAATCAGTCCCGTCCGGCTCCCGCACCCGCGCAGTCGAGAACGCTGCCTGCCTCCGATATGCGAAGCAAAATCGTGGCGGATGCGATTCGATTGTTGAAATGGGGCAAGTCGTGGCACGAACTCGCCGACCTGATTGCACGCATTGCCGAGCGCCCACCCGCCGCTGAAATTCGCAAAGTCCTTCGCGCTAACAAAGCCGAAATCGAAACGAAGGCGGCTCAGGCCTAAAAAAAAGGCCGGTCACTTGCGTGAGCCGGCCAATCAGGGGGATTCGAGATCTCGCCGTCCAGCATGGGGGCCTGGCCGACGTTTGCAACCTGTCAGATGCTCGGTGCGCCGTATTCGTCGCGACCGCGTCATCATTTTGCAGTGCGAAATATAAAGAATGCTGCGTCGCAACACAAGGCCTGTGACGTGCGGATTTGGCATGTGCTCATGCCTGCACGAAGCGAATTAAGTCTTGTTCATTCGCGTACTTGGCTTCGGCCGTCGCCTTGAACCTGCCTAATCGCTGGCCGAGAATCGCCGCCCGCGCGCGGCCGAAGGACATGTCAGGGATGCCGCGGTCAGCCGCTCGCTACAACATCAACGATGGGCGAGCGCTCTGTCAGGCAAGGGACTGCTCCGCCGCTGCCGCAGTCTCAGCCACTTTTCGCTAGAGGCCGAATCACGATGATCGAAATCAGTCATTTAACGAAGCGATATGGGTCGCTCACCGCGGTGGACGACATCTCGTTCACCGTTTCCCCAGGCGAAGTCCTGGGCTTTCTCGGACCGAACGGCGCCGGGAAGTCCACGACGATGAAAATGATCACCGGCTTTATTTCGCCCACCGCGGGCTCCGTTCGCGTTTGCGGCCACGATGTCGAAGCCGATCCCATCGCTGCCAAGTCCTGCATGGGTTATTTGCCCGAGGGCGCACCGAACTATCCCGAGATGACCGTCGGCGCGTTTCTCGAATTCATCGCGAATGTCCGCGGCCTCAGCGGCGAGCTGCGCAAGGCTCGTCTCGACGACGTGATCGCCCGCTTGTCGCTTGCGAGCGTTCTTCCGCAAGTCATCGAAACGCTTTCGAAAGGATTCAAACGCCGGGTCGGCCTCGCTCAGGCACTGCTCCACGACCCGCAAGTCTTGATTCTCGATGAGCCGACCGACGGGCTCGACCCGAATCAAAAGCACGAAGTGCGTGCGCTGATCAACGCCATGTCCAAGGACAAGATCATCGTGATCTCGACGCACATCCTCGAAGAAGTCGATGCCGTCTGCAGTCGCGCAATCATCATCGCGAACGGAAGAATCCTGGCTGACGAAGCACCGAAGGCACTCGCATCGCGCGCTACGTCCGGCAGGCTCGACGATGTCTTCCGCCAAATCACATTGGGAGCCAAAGCGGCTCGGGAGCAGGCTCATGCGTAACGCGTTGGTGATTTTCCGTCGCGAGTTCGCGAGCTACTTCGCGACACCGCTCGCATTCGTGTTTCTCGTCATCTTCTTAGTGCTGGTTGGATTCTTCACGTTCCAATTCGGCCGCTTCTTCGAAATCGGTCAAGCCGATCTGACGCCATTCTTCTTCTACCAACCTTGGCTTTATTTGGTCTTGATGCCCGCCATCACGATGCGGCTATGGGCCGAGGAACGCAAAGAAGGCACGATCGAATTGCTCATGACGCTGCCCATCACCGTGTGGCAAGCGGTCCTGGGGAAATTCTTGGCTGCATGGGCATTCGCAGCCGTGGCACTGGCACTCACCTTCCCTACCTGGATCACGGTCAACTATTTGGGCGATCCGGACAACGGTGTGATCTTCGCCGCGTACATCAGCAGCTTGCTTATGGCGGGAGGCTTCATTGCTATCGGCGCGTGCTTATCCGCAGCGACGCGCAATCAGGTCATCGCCTTCATTTTCACGTTGGTCGTTTGCTTCCTGTTCTTGCTGATCGGCTGGCCCCCAGTGCTCGCGGTCATCGATTTCTTGCCGCAAGCGCTGGTCGATGGCATCGCTTCGCTGTCGTTCATCACGCACTTCGAGTCGATGCGCAAAGGCGTCATCGATTTGCGCGACATCATTTACTTCGGCGCGCTCATCTCTGCGTGGCTTGCCGCG
>DASTSB010000351.1:0-3149 GCA_035760885.1 Steroidobacteraceae bacterium
TCAGGTGAAAGCACGGTCTCCATCGCAGGATTGGTCGAGAATCTCGAGCCTTCGCTCGCGCTGCTTGCGGACGTGGTACGCAATCCGACCTTCCCCGATTCGGAATTGGAGAAATTCAAGGCGAGATTGCGCTCGCAGTTGCAGTACCAGCGTTCCTTGCCGGATTTTGTCGCTGAAGAAACGTTCTTGAGAGCGGTGTATCAGAGGCATCCTGCCAGCCAGGTCGTTCCGGACGAGTCGGTGTTGAAAGCAGTGACCCGGAAAGACCTCGAGACGTATCACGCGACGTACTTCGTGCCGAACAATGCGACGGTCATCGTCTATGGAGATGTGAACCTGAAAGAAATCGCGGCGAAGCTCGAGCAAGCCTTCGGCGATTGGAAGCGCAGCGATGTACCCACGACGAAAGTGGACGAAGTGCAGCCGCCAAGTAAAGCCAAGATCATGTTGATCGATCGGCCCGGATCGGTGCAGACGTCGTTGTTGATCGGCGGTCTAGGAATCGAGCGCACCAGCCCGGACTACTTTGCAATGCTGGTGATGAATCACATCTTGGGAGGCGGGCCCGCATCGCGGTTGTTCATGAACCTGCGCGAAGACAAAGGCTACACGTACGGCGCATCGAGCCAGTTCGACGGGTCGAGCTTTCCCGGCGTGGTGCTTGCTGAAACTGACGTCCGGACCGATGTAACCGAAGGCGCGTTGCATGAACTCGAAGCGGAGCTCGATCGCATTCGCACCCAGCCAGTGCCGGAGAAAGAACTCGAGAACGCGAAACATGCTTTGATCGGGCGTTTCGCCCTGTCGCTCGAATCGCCGCGGGCTCTGGTCTCGAACCTCGCGACTCAGAAGATTTACGGCCTACCCGCCGATTACTGGGATACCTATCCGCAGCATGTTCAAGCGATCACGGCCGAGGACATCAAACGTGTCGCCGCTAAGTACTACCGAGCCGATCGGTTGCAGATCGTCGCGGTGGGCGATGCCACGTCGGTGCGCAAGACGTTGGAAAAATATGGTGACGTTGAAACCCCTGCGCAGGAGTCTTCTTCGCAGTGAGGATGTCTAGAACTAATTGGTCATCGTGAAGCGCACGCGCAGGATGGCGCGCTGCGATGTGGCCGCACCGTTCTTGATGACGGGTTCGAATTTCCAGCGCTTGACGGCATCGAGCGCTGCTTTCTCGAACACATCGCGCGGATCGGCATCACGCACGATGAGTTCGTCCGTGTCGCCCTGTGGCGTGATGGTGAACTCGATATCCACCCAGCCTTCGATGCCTCTTCTGCGCGCATCCAACGGATAGTTCGCAGCAACTTCTTGACGTCGCGGTAGTAGGGCTGCTTGCACTGGGGCATTCGCTTGTGCCTGCGCGCGAGCGGCGTCGACTTGTTGCTGCAGCGTCCGCGTCGTCGTCATTCCCGGCAGCAGGGTCTCTGCCGCTTTGACGAACCGATCGGCGGTTTCGGTATCGTTCGCGGCGAGGGCGGTGCGAGTCTGCTCCAGCAGTGCAAATGCGAGGCGTTGTTGCTCAGCGCGAACCGACGGCGAATCCGGGCTGCGCGCGTGCAATTCCAACAAGCGCTCGAAGGCGTTATCGCCCGGCGGTTCGATCAGCACGCCGCGTTCACGCAAGCGCGTCGCGATCGCCAGTTCTTCGGCGATCACGGTCTCACCGTCGCTCGGGGTGGCTGGTTCGTTACTTGACGGCGAACTCGCTGCGGGCTGCGGCTCCTGACTGGCGGAATCTTGTGCAAGGGTGTTTGGTTGTTCCGGTACGGTCGTCGTAGCGTCACTAGCGGCCGCTGCGTTCTCGGCCGCTTCTGCAGGAGCAACGTCCGGCTCTTGGGTTGGGGGAGGAGGTACGGCAACGCGAGCACGCTGCAGAACCGCGATGCTTTGCCTAAATTCGGCTAGTCGCGGGTGATTCGGCTGTACCCGCTGTAACTGCGCCAGCGACGCAGCCGCATCGCGAAGATTACGGCTCGCGATCGCGGCTTCGATTTGCTTCGTGAGTGCGTCGAAGGTTCGCTGGATGCCGGCGCGCGCGTCCCGATTATTCGGCTGCAACCTCAGGACGCGTTGATAGAACTCGAGCGCGTTGTCGCCCTTGGGCTCGGCTAATCGTCCCGTGGCAAGCGCGATGTTCGCGCGGGCCAGATAATCGGCAACTTGATCCTGAGTCGTGGGACCGGAGGCGGTGTGTTGCACTGTGGGCGCCATCGAGTGTTTCTCGTTTGAGCGCCATAGCACCACCGCGCAGAGGATCGCGATGACGGCGATCGCGCCGGCTGCGTACCGGCGAATCGGTGATCGTCCGGCCATCGTTCGAACCGTACGCACGGTTGCAAGTGCGATGGGTTCGAATGCTTGCATTTCCTGATAGCGGCGTGTGGCGGCGCCGATAAACAACTGTGCGCGCGGCGGCGAAATCGGTTTGTGCAAAAACCGATATACACGGCCGCTGCTGACGAGCGGTGTCACGCTGGCTTCTTCTTCGCGCCGTCCCGTAGCCATGAGAATGAGCTCGGGAAACTGCGCGTTGAGGCGCGTGAGAAGCGGCGCTGCGTTGCCGTGCAGCGTGCCCAGATCGGCTATGAAAATCCCACAGCGGCCATTGACGAGCAGATCGACCGCGGCTTCCGCGGTCTCGACGTGATGAATGGCATGTTCCGAAGTGCAGGCTTCGTGCAGTGTCGCGAGAAGCCTGCTATCGGCAGTGAGGATGACAACGTCTAAGACGTTGCGCGTGGACTTCGTGTCCGCGTGCGACGCAGCGCTGATTCCATTCTGCCGCGTACTCTGCACCGGACACTCGCTGTCATTCGAGGCAAACGACCAGTTGCGCGGAGTGACTGCGCCAGTTGATCGGGATGACGAACGAACGCATGTTTTCCGGGGTGACGACTTTCTCCGGCTCTCCCGCGACGACGGTGGGCACCGAAATCATGAAGTCTTTGCCGAAATCGCGCCGTGCGTTGCCGGAAATGGTGTTGGCGACTTCGCCAACCAGATCGCACATGTTCTCTTGGGTGAGCTCGGTTTCGCCCATGCGCATCAACATGACCGTCAGCATGGGACGCGAGGCAGTGAAGTACACGATCCCGCGACGCTTGCCGGCGATGCTGATCAGACCCGTGAACTCTTGA
>DASTSB010000352.1:0-5479 GCA_035760885.1 Steroidobacteraceae bacterium
GAGCTTTGCCCCTCGCGCGAGCTTCGGAATGCGCCCCGCAGCACCCAAGGACAACTGCGCAAGCGCACTCTTCGCACTTGGCATCAAGTCGAATGCGAGCAATCCAAGATCGCGCAACGCCTTGATCGGTGCAAACGGCTGGGTGAACACGCGCACGAGACCATCCGTAAACCGCACGATCCCTTGCTGATCTGACGCGCGCCACTGCCGATACTGCTCGAGCCACATGCCGTCGCCCGGATCGAAGGACGCACCGCCCTCGCGCCGGCCATCGGCGAGCACTTCGGCAAGGCTCGCAGCGTCGCGTAGCCCTAGGTTGAATCCTTGCCCGGCGATCGGATGTAGCGACTGCGCTGCATTGCCGACGATCGCCAGCCGCGTGGCCACGTGCGTATCCGATCGCGTCAACGCCAAGGGATACATCTGGCGCGCTCCCACATGCGTGAACCGGCCGAGCCGAAATCCGAACGCGTCCTGCAATTTGGCGAGGAACGCTGCGTCAGACAGATCGATCATCGTTTTCGCCAGGTCTGGATGGAAGGTCCAGATCAACCCTAAACGCCCTTCGTTCAACGGCAAGAGCGCCAGCGGCCCCTGTGGCGTGAACCGTTCGTACGCGACGTGATCGTGAAATCGTTGCGACACCACATTGGCGATCAACGCGTGCTGCTGGTAATCCCACTGCTCGGCATTCACGCCCGACTCGCTACGAACCAGCGACTGAGCGCCATCGGCTGCGACGGCGAGCTTCGCGCAGACAGTGCGCTGTCCGTCATCCCTCGCGATGCTGATTGCATGATGCCCTGCGGAAACACCGGCATTTGTTATCCGAGCGGGCATGCACGTTGCGATGCTCTGCTCTTTCAGCCTGCGCCACAGCGCTGCACCCAGTACCCGATTGGTGATGACGAACCCAAGAGCGTCGATGCCCTGTTCAGCGGCATCCAGGCGCGCGAATCCGAATCGACCTCGGTCTGACACGTGAATACGCTTGATCGGCGTTGCTTCACGCGCAACCAGAGGCCAAACATTCAGCGCTTCAAGAATGCGTCGGCTGCCGTTCGACAGCGCTGTCGTGCGATCGTCGAAACTAGGATGCGATTGTGCTTGTGGCGCGTGCGCCTCGATTAACAGCACATCGAAATCGAGCTGCTTGAGAGCCAGCGCCAGCGTCGCGCCGACGAGTCCGCCCCCGCAAATGGCAATATCGCACTGGAGGTCAGAAGCGGCGGTGTTCATGCGAACGAAAATGAGCCTCAGGCCGCCGCTCGGGTGTTCATCCACTGCTCGATCGCATCCGGCTCTTTGATCAGAGCCCCGGTGAGCACGTCGTTGCCATCGCGGGTCACGGCAACGTCATCCTCGATCCGAATACCGATGTTCCACCAGCGCTTCGGGACTCCTTTGGTTCCAGCGGGGATGTAGATTCCCGGCTCGACGGTGAGCACCATGCCCGGCTCCAGCACTCGCCACTGATCGCCGATCTTGTAATCGCCCACGTCATGCACGTCCATACCGAGCCAATGGCCGGTGCGGTGCATGAAAAACTTGCGGTATGCGCCTTCCTTGATGAGATGCGGCACTTTGCCCTTCAACAGCCCAAGCTTGACGAGACCCTGCGTGATGGCGCGAACGGCAGCATCATGCGGCTCGTTCCAATGATTACCCGGCTGTGTTTTCTCGATGGCGGCGTATTGCGCGTCCAGCACGACTTCATAGACGGCACGCTGTTCGGGCGTAAATCGGCCGTTTACAGGAAATGTGCGCGTGATATCGGACGCGTAGCATTCGAATTCGCAACCTGCGTCGATCAGCAGTAAATCGCCGTCGCGTAACTGCTCTGAGTTCTCGTGGTAATGCAGGATGCAGGAGTTCGCCCCACCACCCACGATCGGGTGATAGCTGATGTCCGCACGATGGCGCTGAAATTCGTGCATCAACTCCGCCATGACCTCGTATTCCATTCGCCCCGGACGAACGAATCGCATGGCCCGACGATGCGCACTCACTGCAATTTTGGCCGAAGCATGCATCGCATCGAGCTCAGCTCGAGATTTGAACAGACGCATATCGTGCAGCAAGTGATCCAGCGCGATGAATTCTTGCGGTGACTGCACGCCCCTGCGGGCTTGAGCCTTCAGCGCGTTCACCCACCCGATCACCCGTTGGTCGAACTCAGGATGCAATCCCATCGTGTAGTAGACGCGGGAACAGTTCTCCATGAGACCGGGCAGGATGTCGTCGATATCGCCGATCGGAAAGGCGTCGTCGGCACCATATTCTTTGGTCGCGCCTTCAGGCCCCGCACGACGACCGTCCCACGTTTCGCGCGCCGGATCGCGGTCACGCACAAAGAGCACGTATTCGGCCTGCTGCCTGCCTGGGATGAGGACCGCCACCGCTTCGGGCTCGGCAAAGCCGGTCAGATAGAAGAAGTCGCTATCCGGGCGATAGTGATAGAGCACATCGTTGTTCCGGGTCTTTTCCGGAACGGCAGGCAGGATGGCGATCGCGCCCTTGCCCATCATCTTCATCAGCTGCCGGCGGCGGCGAGCAAACTCGTCTTTGCGCATGCTTAATTTAGGTTCGAAGAGTCGGGGCGATCGGGTGGATTGGTTGGGATGAGTTCGTCGTGAATGAGCTGCACGGCTGCACGCACATATTCGACGACTTCGCTGTAAGCCTCTTCTTCGGATTCGGACTCCTCTTCCAGCTCGACGCTGGCTCGTCCGATATGCGTGAAGTCTTTGAGAATCTCATCCACGTTGGCAGGTAACTCTGCCTCGCCCTGTCGCTGGCCCGTCCCGAATCCATACAGGAAACCCTGACACCACTGCGATAACGCGTTCGCCCGTTGATTCAAAGGGACCTCGTCATCCGGTAACAACGGTTCGAAATCCATCTGATCGCCGCGTAAGGAATTCAACGTGTCGCTAAACAGGATCTGCAGCGGTTCGCGTTGCGCATCAGCGTCTTGAGGGACGTCTTGTGGGGCTTCTTCTGCCGCCGGCGTTTCCGGGATGATCTCTTCGAACCAGCGCGCCATCGGATAATCCAATGTCGCGCACAGAGCGCCGCACAGACAGCCATGACTCTCCGCCGCAGGCACCGAAGAATTCAGTTCCTGCAACACTTTCGAGATCTCGGGAAACGTCACGCGAAGCATCGGCTTATGTTAGCACCGAGCGTCGCTGCGCTGTGCACGGGGTCGCGTGCCTCGAAATACCTTGTTTGACCGCCTAGATAGGCAACCGCATAATCGCGCGCATGAGCGAAACGCAATCCCCTTCAGTCGTCGAACAAGAGCTCAAACAGCTGGAACATCGGCTGGAAGAGCTGGTCGTCTTGGTCGCGCAACTGCAGGAGGAGAATCGTGCACTGCGCCACCGCCATGATGCGCTCATGACGGAGCGCGCTTCGCTACTGCAGAAGAACGAGCAGGTCCGCGCGCGCGTCGAGGCGATGATCGGACGGCTGAAGGCCATGGAGCACAGCGCATGACTAGCGATCGGATGGTTCGTGTCAGCGTCCGCATCTTGGAAAAGGAATATCAGGTCGCATGTCTTCCAGAGGAGCGCTCGGAGCTCTTGGATTCAGCCGAATACCTGAACGGTAAGATGCGTGAGATTCGCGATGGCGGCAACGTCGTCGGACTCGACCGAATTGCGGTGATGGCCGCCTTGAACATCACCAACGAGCTGCTGAAAGTAAAAGGTCGCGGCGATGTTGTCAGTCAAGATGTCGGCCACAAGATTCGGCAAATGCGTGAACGTGTCGAAGGTGCACTGACACGCGGCAAGCAGTTGGATTTGTGATCTTGGTTCGTGCTGTCGCGAACTTTTGCTTGCGACCGCACGTTTACGGACGGGTTCTCGTAGTACGATGATCCCACGGTAAGCGCTGACGAGTGTTTACCCAGATTTCGATATGGCGCTGCCTGCGGTGTTCGACATGTGTCGGGTTACCTCTCGACCCTAAAGTTAACACCCCAGGGGCTTGGACTTGTGGCAGAACTGTGCATGTCCGCGTTAAGCGGGAAGCCTTAACTGCTGCGGCTGGGTCCCACCTATTGCTCCGCGTCGAGAGCAATGGCTCATGACGGCACAGGCGGGTAGCGTCTCCTTACTCTTCCATGTCACACGAACGTGACCTCTCCCGCGAGGCGCTACGACGCGAGATGCGTAAGCGCCGACGCGCACTTTCTGCTAGCGAACGGGCACTGGCATCGCGACACTTCCGCAGTATCGCCGTTCGCGCCCGACTCTTTCGATCTGGCTTGAGGGTCGCTCTATATCTCCCCTATGGCCACGAAGCCGACTGCAGGAGCCTCATCCAGTTGGCACGCGCACGCGGATGCATCCTGTACGTTCCACGCATCCTGTCGTATCGAAAGTTCGCCATGCGCTTCGTGCCGCATCATCCGAACGCGTCGCTCAGAACGAATAGACATGGCATCGATGAGCCCCTCCTCGGCAATGTTGCGCCGATCTCGATTCAACAACTCGACCTCGTCGTTCTGCCGGCTATAGCCGTCGATGCGCGTGGGTATCGGTTAGGGAGCGGAGCCGGATTCTACGATCGCGCATTGCAGCGCTTACGCGCGGGCAGGCGCTGGCGTAAGCCCAAGTTGATTGCGCTGACGTACGACTTCCAACGCGTCGAACATCTCACCTCGCATCCTTGGGACGTTCCTGTGGATGCGATTCTCACAGACAAGCACCTGTATCGAATCCCGACAGACCCGCACGAGTCGCTCACATGAACTATTGGCTCATGAAATCCGAACCCGCAAGCTTCAGCATCGATGACTTGAAAGCGAGTAAGAACCGCACGACTTCTTGGGATGGCGTGCGCAACTTCCAGGCCCGTAACTACATTCGCGAGATGAAGAAGGGCGATCTCGCCTTCTTCTATCACTCGAGCTGCGATGTACCTGGCATTGCCGGCATCGTCTCAATTGCAAAAGAAGCTCATGCGGATCCGACCGCATTCGATGCCAAGCATCACCACTACGACGCGGACAGCGATCCTGACAATCCACGCTGGTTCATGGTCGATGTGAAGTTCGTCGAGAAGATCGATCCGGTCATCTCACTGGATCAACTTCGCGCTCACAGCACAGGTAAGTTGAAGGACATGATCGTTCTCAAACGAGGCAATCGTCTGTCCATCACGCCGGTGACGAAGAGCGAGTGGACGTTCATCACTTCATCGTTGCGAAGTTGAAGACGAGAACTCCAACAACAAAATTGACTACACCTCTTGCTTGCCATTTTCAATTTATGTATATACTGCGCCCGGACTAACTCGACATGGAGATTAACTACTATGGCAACTAAGGCAAAGAAATCAGCTAAGAAGAAAGGCGGCAAGAAGAAGGCTGCTAAGAAGAAGTAATCACTCTTCTAGTTGATGATGATGAAGACTGTGCCCGCGAAAGCGGGCACAGTCGTTTCCGGAGCTTGAAAACAAGGCATTT
>DASTSB010000353.1:0-4217 GCA_035760885.1 Steroidobacteraceae bacterium
GAACGGGGACAGCTCACGGATCAGAAGATGCAGACGGCGATCAACGTGGGCACGTCAATTTTGGGCGCGTTGTTCGGACGCAAGCTAAGCAGCTCCACCTTCTCGCGCGTGGGCAGTGCAGCGCGAGGTGCCGGACGAATCGGCAGGGAAAGCGCAGACGTTGATCGCGCCCAAGAGAGTCGTGAAGTGCTGCAACAACGGCGCACGGATCTCGCGAACGAATTGGAACAGGAGATCGCCGAATTGAAGGGCGATTTGAATCCGGACAGCCTCGAACTCGAGAAAGTGTCCGTTACCGCGCGACGCACCGATACGCAAATTATCAAATTCGGTTTGTTGTGGGTGCCGATTGCCTGATTCTAAGAACGAATAAAACAAGGCCCTCGTGCGAGGGCCTTGCGCTCAGAAGCGAAGCAATCACATCACGGACTATCTGACGCGACGCGTGAACCGTCGTTCGCGAAGATCATCTCAACACGGCGATTCTGCTGACGCCCCGCCGCGTTGTCATTGCTTGCCACGGGAAAGCTCTCGCCTTTTCCGATCGCATTTATTTGCGAGTCCTGGACGCCACGCTCCAGCAGCGCACTACGAACAGCATTCGCGCGTGCTTCTGACAGCTGCTGGTTGTACTCGTCCGAGCCGACGCTGTCCGTATGACCTTCAATGGTCACCTGGCGCTTCGGATCCTCCTTCAGCACCGAAGCGAGCCGCTCAATCGTCGCGTACGCACCGGGCTTCAGCGTGGACTTGCCTGTGTCGAATAGAACATCACCCAGCGTCACGACCATGCCTCGATCAGTTTTCTTCGCGCGCAATTGCGAGAGCTCCTGCTCCAAGGACTGGGCACGCTGCCGTGCGGCTTGCGCTTCGCGCTCGCGAGCCTGTACCAGAACCGCTTGCCGTTCGGCGGTGCCCTTCTCGACTTCATCGCGCGCTTGCGCAGTCAGGATCTTCTCGTTCGCGATTTCCGCGTTACGAGTCGCGACCATCGCGTGATACTTGATGTCTTCGAGCTTTCCGCCTTTCTCGGCTAGCCGATTCGCAACATCCAGCGACTTGCGTGCATCTGCAATGTTCGAAGCTGCTACACCGGCACGTGGCGATGATTCAACTTGAGGCACGACGGCGCGTGCGGTCTCCAATTCGTCGATGTTTTTTGGCGTGCTGGCGCAGCCAACGAGCACGGCCGCGATGGCGCCCGCCAACAGATAATGAGGTGTCCGCTTCATAGTCTTCTCCTGAAAAGCGTTCGTTAAGGTGGGCGTCGAGTTCACTGATTCGGCGTCGTAGTGTCGGAGTCCGACGCCGTCGATGTCGGTGTCTGCTCTCCACGAGCCGCTTCTTGCTTCAGTGCTTGAATGCTCGCCGTCAGCTCATCAGCTGCTTTACGCGCTGCTGCGCTCTGCGACTTCGCCACTGCGAGATCTGCATCGAGTTGCGCCTGCTGCGCATAGCGTTGTGCAAGCTGATCCTTCTCTGCTTCCACCGCTTTGTGCGCACGCTCTACATCGTCGCGAGCATGCTGCAGCTCCAGCGCGCCGTTTTCGGAATTCCCGATCGTTTGCTGTGCTTGTTGCACGGCAACTTCGCTACGCGAGACACGATCTTTGGTGAGCTCGGATACACCTGAGCTGCAACCTGCAGCGACGCACGCCAGCGCCACGTAAATCGGCGCGGCCTTGATGTGCAAACTGTTCATAGCTGACCTCCGATGGCACGTTGAAAGGAAAACTTGTTGGCAGACAACGCGCGTTTTGTAAGCGCGGTTCCGGATTGGGTGCGCTAAGTACGCTGTCTTGTTCGTGTTTTGCACCAGTTAACGCAACCTTCATGATGAGTGCCGTTCGCGCACACTGCGTACTGCATATAACTACGTGCAGCCCGCAGGCATAATGGGAAAATGAAAATATCAGCAGGCATCATCGGGTTCGGACTTGCTGGACGCTACTTCCATGCGCCGTTGCTTCGGCAAGCAGGGTTCGACATTTCTCACGTCGTAAGCAGCAAACCGGATGCGGTTCACGAGCTTCTGCCCCAAGCGGATGTGCTGGCGAGCGCAGATGAATTGTTCGCTCGTCCGGTCGATCTAGTCGTCATCGCATCGCCCAATCAGCTGCACTTTCCTCAGGCTCGTGCTGCGCTGGCGGCGGGTAAGCATGTCGTCGTCGATAAGCCTGTTGCAGTGACGAGCAAAGAAGCACGCGAACTTGCGTCGGTCGCACGTGAGAGCGATCGGATGCTCGCGGTATTTCAGAATCGTCGATGGGATAGCGATTTTCTGACGTTGCAACGATCGATCGCCGAAAATCGGCTTGGGGCAATCAATTCATATGAAGCACGATGGGATCGCTTCCGTCCGAACATCGCCGATCGTTGGCGCGAACACGCAGAACCCGGCGCAGGGGTGCTGTTCGATTTAGGTTCGCATTTGATCGATCAAGCACTGCAGTTATTCGGCATGCCCGATTGGCTGCAAGCAGATGTGTTCGCACAGAGACCTAACGGCGCGACGGATGATGGATTCGATTTGTTGCTCGTGAAGAACAACGTTCGCATTCGCTTAGGGGTCAGCTCGTTAGTTGTAAACAATGGATTTCGATATCGCGTGCATGGATCGAAAGCGTCGTATTTGAAATCCGGTCTCGATATGCAAGAGGCTCAATCTCGTGCGGGGATGGAACCAGGCGATGCGGCATTTGGGATTGAGCCCGAATCGCAGTGGGGCACCCTGTTCGAACCTGACGGCGGCAATACACTCGTCGCGCCTGAACGCGGATGCTGGGTCCGGTTCTATGAACAAGTCCGCGCTGCAATCGAAAACGGCTCACGGCCACCTGTGTCTGCCGAGGAAGCCGCTCGCGTGATTGAGATCATTGAAGCGGCGTTTGTGAGCAGTCGCGAGGGCCGGCGGATTCATTTTTGAAGACAGAGAGTTTCACACGGAGGACACGGAGAGCACGGAGATCGAAAGAGCGTATGCGCTACGCGTGTGAAGTGTGATGTGTAGGTGAGCGGCACCGCTATTCTACCAGTGACTACTCCCTCCTATAGAAGAATCTCACACAGAGCAGGGAAAAGAAGCATCGACAAAACTAACAAGAAGAACAGGATGAAAACGTAGGAACGCATACCTATTAACTCGTACCATCCTGTTAATTCTGTTAATCCTGTTCATCCTGTCCAAACATCTTTGCCTCTGCTCCAAGACCCAAGAGTCGGATCTCACACGTGGGACACGGGGGTTATTAGGGCAAGATGAGGCAGAGCGACATTTCACGCGGAGAGCACGGAGGCAAGAAGGACGCGACAAAAGAGCGCACCGATTTCACGCGATACACCTTAATTACTCCCGAGCCTGATTCCGCGTTTGCGTCGGTCGATCAGTTCACAATGACCGTTGGTATGATCTCGCACTATCAAGCTGAACACAGATCTCAAGAAAATTAATGGCGACTGTTCAGACGGTGAATCAGATTCTTCGTGTCGATCATGCGGGCGAGTGCGGAGCGATTCGCATATATCGTAGCCAAATCGCCGTTGCGCGGATTCTGCATCCCGAGTGCATTCCTGATCTGAGCAGGATGCTCGAGCATGAGTTGCGCCATTTTCGGACTTTCGATTCGCTTCTCAAGACGCGCGGTGTTCGATCGTGCTACGCGCTGCCGCTCTGGATGGTCGGCGGTTTCATTCTGGGATCCGTTACCGCAATCCTTGGAAAGCGAGCGATCTGGGTATGTACTGCAGCGGTCGAAAATACGGTCAATGAGCACCTGGACCACCAGATCGCCGTGCTCTCAAGCACGGATCCGGAAGCGCTGGCGGCAGTCGAGTCGATCCGTTGTGACGAGAAAGAACATGAGGACCATGCAATCAAGAACGGAGGTGAAGGCCGAGGCCTTTACCGAGTGTTGCGTTGGATGGTAAAGGCTGCAACAGGGGTCGCCATCTGGCTATCAACCAAGCTTTGAAGCGCTCAACAATCTAACGGAAGACCGGCGCGTCGTGCTCTCCCGCGTTGCTATCACCGAAACAAAAGAGGAATCATTTGAATGGCCCACAAGATTTTACCCTTCCTGATGTTTCAAAAATCCTGCGCCGAAGAAGCCATGCAGTTTTATGTGAGTTTGTTTGCCCGCTCGGAGATCAGACACGTGGAGCGTTATGGGCGCGGAGAACCCGGGCCCGAGGGCACGGTGAAACGAGCTGATTTCACG
>DASTSB010000354.1:0-2509 GCA_035760885.1 Steroidobacteraceae bacterium
GACTTGCTCCTTGAGTTCGGTTCGATCGCGAACGACTTTACCGAACCCAAGCAACTCGCCCTTTTCGTTGCGCAACGCAGTCACTGCGCCGGAGCCCCAAAAACGCGAGCCATCGCTGCGCAAATGCCAGCGGTCGTCCTCAGAAGTCAATTTGCTGTCGGCGATTCTGCGCTCGAGTACATCGAGCCCGAGCGCTCGATCTTCTGGCGTGAAGATCTCTGAAATGGAGGTGCCGACTGCCTGGTCGCTCGAGACACCAAAGATCTTTTCAGCTCCAGGGTTGATGCCGACGATCTTTCCTTGGGGGTCCATCAAAATGACGGCGTACGCGGGCGACTGTTGCAGCAGCAATCGCAACAGTTCTTGATTACTCGCTGCCGTGCTCATGCCCTAGGCCGCAAGTCGGCGAGTAGCGACGTAACGTACTAGCGCATCCTCCAGCGGCGGCATGAAGTCGCCACGCTCGCTGCTCAAAGCACTGAATGCGGGTAACGCAGGCATGTCGGCGAAATTGCAGCGGCTCTCAGGTGCAAGCAGGTCAGTGCGCACGCGCGCGATCCGTGCCGCTTCCCTCGCCAACTCCGCCCAAGAGAGCCGGCCGACGTTGGTCAAGTGCCACAGTCCTGGTTCGCCATCGATGAGCAGATCGAGTGCTGCATGCACTAGATCGGGAAGATACGTTGGTGATACCACCACGTCGTGCATGGCGCGATACGGCTTGCCAGCTTGAAGCGTGCGCAGTGCGGAGGTGACGAAATTGATTTCGTCCCAGGGCCCGAAACAAGCGCTCGTGCGAATGACGAGTGCCTCTGGATTGACCGCCGTCACAGCACGTTCGGCGTCGGCTTTGCTGCGACCGTAAACATTCAAGGGCCGCACGTTGTGAGTCTCGAGGTAGGGGCTCGAGCGTTCGCCGTCGAAGACCAGATCGCTCGAGAATGTCAGAAAGCGAATGCCGCGCCGCTCACATGCGCTCGCCAGCAACTCTGCGCCGCGCACGTTCAACCTGTAGCAGTGATCGCTCTCGCGTTCTGCATCTCCGATGCGAACGTAGCCTGCGGCGTTCACGACTGCCCAGGGCCGCAGATCATCGAGCAAGCGATCGATTTGATCGGGCTCGCAGATGTCCAGCTCTTTGCGGCCGCAGGTGTGGGTGTAGAGACCGCGTAGCTCGCAGACGCGAGCGAAGGCACGCCCGAGCAGACCATTTGCGCCTGCCACGAGCAGCGGAGTTTGCGTGCGGTGACCATCGGGTTCTTGCACAGCGGTTCGCGGCGCGTGCGCTTCGCGAATGGGTGTTTGCTGGAGCGATGCGAATAGACGAGCCGACCGGCGCCACCAAGGCTTCTCACTGAGGATCTGTCGGTTGCGCAATGGCCGTCCGGTTGCGAGATCCTGTGTGAGGTGAGCGAGCGCCGTCGCGCGCGGACCATTGCCGCGCAGATCGAACGCGCCCGGTTCGTAATGCCCGCAAACCCGCGTGAGCAGGCTGTCCCAATCGAAGCTTCCGAGCAATGCCCACACGGTGAGGGCTCGCAGGTCGACGCCTTGGCTTCGCGCCTCGTTCGCGGCAGTCCACACTTCGTATAACCAGCGCAGCTGTTCGTCGCGATGGCAACCTAGGTGAACTTCTGTGATTGCCATCGTGCGTCGATAGCGTTGCCAGCAGTCCCACAGCACCTGTGAGATGCCGAATTCTGCGTCGTCGATCACGCGTACTGCTTCGACATCGGCGTAGTCGTGGCGGCCGTTGCCGCCCCACGTGTGCCGCGGGAATGCGTGCACGTCTTCGTGCAGATAGCGGTCGCTCGTAATGTAGTGATTGATGCCGATAATGTCCGGCGGGCAAGGGTGATCTACGAACCACTTCAGTTCGCTGTTGGCGATGCCTGCGCCGATCAAATAACGCCACAGCGGGTGATGGCGATCGACCATGCCGCAGAGCAGATCCCAGCCGAGCCAGCGACGCTCATTGTCGAAGCGGGCTTGATAGCTGAGCTCGGGTGTACTGCGTGTGCGTCCAAGATCGTCCGTTTGTACCAACAGCGCATCGCTGTTCACTGCGCGAATCGCTTGCATTGCCAGCACAGTGGCACGGCATTGATTCACGATGGCGCGAGCGAAACTTGCATCGTCGCGTTTGTGCGGAAACCAATGTCCGTAAAGTGCGCTGAACCGAGCCGTCGTCAGCGGTTCGTTGATGGGAGTGTATGCATTCGCCCAGGGATAGCGCCTCGCCACTGCGCCTGCATATCCTGCGAACAAATCGGGGAACCTTGGGTCGAGCAAGCTTGTGTAACGCGGGCCGCTGCCGTGATGCAGCAGTCCCACGATGGGATCGATTCCAAGCGAGCGCATGCGCTGCATTCGTGCGTCGGACCATTCGAATCGCAGCTCGTGCGGTGAATTCGCGGCGGTGCGCTCCCACAAGACCGGGTAACGCAAGCGCTTCAAACCCAATGCGGCGAATCGATCGAGATCGTCGATGCGCGCATCGTGACCATTCGCG
>DASTSB010000355.1:0-11090 GCA_035760885.1 Steroidobacteraceae bacterium
GGCGAGGTCGTTTTGTTGTCTGTGCTGAAAAATCGGTTCGGTGCGAAATCGCAAGGCGTGGGTCAAGCAGGCATCGCGCTGCACGACGGTGCATTTGCATTGGCCGTCGTGCGCCGAACGCCGGATGCCAAACCGTCTCTCGAGCACTGCGCCCTTCACGAATATCAAGGCGAGGCCAGTGCTGCATTGAAAGCCGCCCTCGACAAGGCCGGTGCACAGCGCGCGCCAACCTGCGCGGTGATCGACGGCGACGAATACCAAATCGTGCAAGTGGAAGCGCCGGAAGTGCTGCCCTCGGAAATGCGCGCAGCCATTCGCTGGCGCTTGAAGGATGCGATCAGCTTCAACGTCGACGAAGCCTCGGTCGACGTGTTTGAGATTCCCGATCCCGCGCGCCGAACCCAGCAAAAAATGCTGTTTGCCGTGGCCGCACGCGAGACTGCCGTACAACGCATCGCGATGAGCCTCAAAGCGGCAGCAAAGGGCTTCAACGCGATCGATATCCCCGAACTGTGCCTGCGCAACATTGCATCGATCCTGCCGCAGGACCAGAAAGGCGTCGCAATACTCGGCGTGCATGACAAGTTCGCCCAGCTCGTGATCACGCGTCAGGGACTGCTCTATCTCACGCGCCGTATCGATACCTCACGGCGATTCGATCCGCACGCGCAAGATCGCTCTGCTCTCGACGCGGGCTCATTGGCACTTGAGATCCAACGCTCGCTCGATTACTACGAAAGCCATTTCGATCAAGCCCCGATCGGCGACTTGGTCCTCGCACCCGCGGATGATCGCGTACACAAATTGGCCGACGACTTGAAAAACGAGACCAGTCTGCGCATCTCAGTGCTCGACGCTCGTGAACACCTCATCGTGCACAAGGCAGGCGAAGTGGTGCCCGATTGGGCCACGTTGATGGCGCTCGGTGCGGCGCTTCGCACTGAAGTCACGGAAGGCTGACATGCGCCAGCAGATCAATCTTTATCAGCCGATTTTCACGGAATCTCGCGGCGGGCTTGCCGCCAAGCCGGTCGCGATCGGCTTTGTGCTACTGCTCGTCGGTCTCGCCGCCTTCTCGTGGAATGAGCATCGGCAGATTGCCAGAGTGCAAACTCAACTCGACCAATTGCGCGCTCAGCAGAGCGAGCTGCAAGCTGCGCTCGAACAGGACGGCCAAAACACCGCGAACGAAACGCCCCAGCAACTCGATGCACGGGTGAAACAGCTCGACGCACAGGTCGCCGAGCGAACGCGCGCGGTCCAAATCCTGCAATCGGGTGCCGCCGGTCAAACCACAGGATTTGCGCAACGGATGGAAGCGCTCGCTCGCAGACACGTCGATGGCCTGTGGCTCGACCAGATGATTCTCTCCGGGACGAACGGCGCAATGACTCTGCGTGGCGCCACCATCGATCCCGATGTCGTTCCGCAATATCTGCGCAGTCTCTCCGCCGAACCCGCATTGGCCGGCACTCGTTTCGATGACTTCGTGATCGAACGGCCGAGCAAACTGACCACAGCGGACGCGAACGCCGAATTTGTCGAGAGCGAATCGAGGCCTGCAAAGAAGAACGACGGACCAGTGCGCTTTCGCGCCGGCAGCAAGGCCCTCGATCCCACTGTGGAGGCTACCTCATGAAGCTGCCTGCACAACTCGAATCGTTATTCGCGCGCTTCGATCGCCTTACGGTACGCGAGCGTGTGCTGGTTTGCGCGGCACTACTCGCCGCGGTCGTGATGACTTGGATGATCGCAATCGAAGATCCGCTCGCCTCGAAGTTGCGTTCTGTGAATTCCGAGCTAACCGCGCTGCAAGATTCGCTGAATTCGGATGCGGCAATGAGCGGAGCGGAAAGCGATCCCGCAGTGGCCGCGCGAAAGAAGGCCAAAGAATTGCAGGCGAAGCTCGACGATTTGAATAAAGAGCTCGCGTCCAAAGCTGCAGGATTGATCCCTCCGGAGCGCATGGTGCAGGTCATCCACGATGTCCTCTCGCATCAACGCGGGCTCACGCTCGTTAGTCTGCATAACAAGCCCGTCACGAGCTTAGTGACCGCAGTACCGACTCCCGAACCAGCACCACCTTCCGCCGCAGACGAATCCACTGAGGGCGAGCCGGCTGCAGCGGATTCGGCCACTGCGCCTGTGCCGGTCGATGCCGGACCTTACATGCATCCTGTCGAGATCGTCATCGAAGGCAGCTACCTCGATGTGCTCGAGTACCTGCGCGCGCTCGAAGCGCTGCCATGGCATTTCTATTGGAAAGTGCTCGAACTGAACTCCGGCACTTACCCGCTCAATCGCGTTCGCATCGAACTGAGCACGTTGAGCATGGATAAGGAGTGGTTAGGCGTATGAAGAATTCCAAACAGGCATGCGGTGCACTGCCCTATTCGCTCCGCGTGACGGCGGCCTACCTCTCGGCAAGCGCGCGAGCCGCGGCGCCGATCGCTACTGCAGTGGGGTCGATGCTGATCGCCCACGGCGTACGTGCCGAAGCGTTGCGCGACCCGACCAAACCGATGAACGCGAAAACTGCACCGCTGGCAGCGAGCGCGCGTGCCATCCGCGTCGAGGCGATCTTGAGCTCGAGCGAACGAATGCTCGCGATCGTGAACGGCAAGGTCGTTCGCGCCGGCGATCGCGTTGGCGACGCACGCATCGATGAAGTTCTCACCGACGGTATTCGCTATACGCGAGACGGTCACAGCCAAGTCGCCCGGCTGGACAGTCATGTGGTTCAGGTGCGGCAGCCGATCGCGCCAAAGGACGAGTCATGATCATCAGGTTGTTCAAGTCGCTGCTGAATCTCGCGCGCGACTCGGTCCGAGTTTTCACCCTCGCCTCGACCATCGCGTTGGTCGCGGCCCCATCGCACGCGCAGGACGTTGCTTCACCGGCCGTCACCGCCCCAACTAGCGAACCGCGCTTCAACGTCAACGTCGAAGACGCGCCAGCACGCGCCTTCTTCATGGGCCTCGTGGACGGCACGCCGTACAACATGTTGGTGCATCCGGATGTCGCGGGCCGCGTCTCGTTGCATCTGAAGCAAGTGACAGTCGAGCAAGTACTCGACGCAGTTCGCGATCTGTATGGATATGACTACCGCCGCGTAAGCACGGGTTTCATGGTGCTTCCCGCCGCGCTACAGACGCGCATCTTCCATATGAACTACTTGGATCTACAGCGAATCGGCGCTTCCAAAACTCGTATTAGCTCAGGACAAGTTTCTCAGCGCGATGGCTCCAGCAGCGACAGCAGTTCCTCTGCAACCAGCGGCAGCAGTGAACAAACGTCCGATGTCACCGGCACCGAAGTCCTGACGCGTAACGATTCGGATTTCTGGAAAGGTATCGAGACGGATTTGGGTTTGATCGTTTCAGCCGGCGGACAAGATCGTAGCGTCGTCATCAATCGCCAGTCAGGCGTGATTGTCGTTCGAGCGATGCCGAACGAACTGCGCGAAGTTCAGGACTATCTCACGAAGATTCAAAACACAGTAACGCGCCAGGTTGTGCTGGAAGCCAAGGTGATCGAGGTCGAACTCAGCAACGCCTACCAAGCAGGCATCAACTGGACGGCGGTGTTCAAGGATGGCCGGAACACGTACACCGGCGGACCAGGCTCTCCAATCGGCGGCTTCGATCGCGATCAACTCGTGCCACCCGGCGGGAGTGCTGCGATCGGTCCCGGCAATCCCATTACGAGCATCTCGCGCAGTCTGTTGGGCGGCGCGTTCGTGCTCGGGGCCGACTTCGCCGACTTCAACGTGCTTCTCGAACTGTTGAGCACTCAAGGTCGAACACGGGTGCTTTCCAGCCCGCGCGTGTCAACGCTGCAGAATCAGAAGGCCATCATCAAAGCCGGTACAGACGAGTTCTTCATCACTGGAGTTCACAGCGACACGACCACCGGCACCGCAACGACGACGACAGTCGAATACGAGCTCACTCCCTTCTTCTCCGGCGTCGCACTCGATGTGACACCGCAGATCAGCGACGACGGACGCGTGCTGCTACACATCCATCCAACGATTAGCGACGTAACTGATCAGCAGAAGGTGCTGTCGGTGCGCGGCACGACCGATTCCTTGCCGCTGGCACTCAGTCAGATTCGCGAGTCCGATTCGATTGTCGAAGCGCGCAGCGGCCAAGTAATCGTCCTTGGCGGCTTGATGCGCGAGCAGCGCAAGCGCAACGACTACAAGACACCGGTTCTCGGCGACGTGCCGCTTTTGGGCAAGCTGTTCAAGAGCCAACGCGATCAGACCACTACCAGCGAGCTCGTCATCTTATTGCGACCCATCGTGGTTGGCGACTCGGATTGGAATCAGCTCGTGGATGAGTCGAATCAGCGCGTCGATGCAATGACAGAGAAGGCGAAGATCAAATGAGTACGTTGGCTCGCAAGAAAGTTCGCCTGGGCGAGCTACTGCTCGAGCACAAGCTCATCACAGAAGAGCAACTGCAGACTGCGCTCGCCGAACAGAAGCGTAGCGGCCGCAAACTTGGCCGCGTGATGACGGACATCGGACTCGTCAAGGAAGAGAAACTCAACGAAGTGCTCGCGCAGCACTTACAGATTCCCTTCATCGACGTTCGCCAACTCACGCTCGACCAACAAACGGTCAAGCTGCTTCCGGAGGTGCAGGCTCGCCGGTTCCGTGCAATGGTTCTGCAGTCCGATGCGCGGGGCTTGCTGATCGGCATGGCCGATCCGACCGACCTAATTGCCTATGACGAACTTGCGACTCGACTGAAGCAGCCGCTTCGCGTCGCGCTGGTCCGCGAGGCCGATTTGTTGCGGACGATGGATGTCGTATATCGACGCACCAACGAGATCGCATCGATTGCGCAGGAAGTGCGCGAGGAACTCCGAGAAGGCGACATCGACCTCGAGCAATTGAGTGCGGATGAAGGCTCGCCGGATGCGCCAGTCATTCGCCTCATTCAAACGATGTTTCAAGACGCAGTCCAGGTTCACGCGTCTGACTTGCACATCGAGCCGGGCGAGAGCGCACTTCGCGTCCGCCAACGAGTGGACGGGGTTCTGCAAGAGCAGAAGATCGATGGCCGCCGCGTCGCTGGCGCGCTGATCACCCGCTTGAAGTTGATGTGCGGCCTCGACATCGCAGAGAAGCGACTGCCGCAGGACGGCCGCTTCTCGCTCAAGGTCAAGGACAAGATGATCGACGTGCGTCTGTCCACCATGCCGACGCAGTATGGCGAATCGGTTGTCATGCGCTTGCTCGATCAATCCGCAAGTTTGATGACGCTGGATCGCTTGGGCATGGCGCCCGCAATGCTGGAGAGATTTCGCAACCTCATCAGCCGCAGCGCCGGCATGGTGCTGGTGACGGGCCCGACCGGCAGCGGCAAAACCACGACGCTCTACTCCGCGCTGAACTTTCTCAATCAGCCCGACACGAAAATCATCACCGTTGAAGACCCGGTCGAATACCGCCTGGATCGCGTCAACCAAGTGCAGGTGAATCCCAAGATCGGCCTGGATTTCGCGCGCGTATTGCGTACCACGTTGCGCCAAGATCCGGACGTCATTCTCGTCGGCGAAATGCGCGATCAAGAAACCGTCGACATCGGCCTGCGTGCTGCGATCACCGGGCACTTGGTCTTCTCGACGCTGCATACGATGAATGCCGTGGCTACGGTGCACCGTCTTCTCGACATGGGCGCAGCGGGTTACATGATTGCTGCCGCCGTGCATGGTGTGGTCGCTCAGCGCTTGGTCCGTCGCGTCTGCGACAACTGCGCTCAGCCTTCAGAGCCGAATCCGCAAGAACGCGCCTGGTTGTATGCGCAAACGACGGCCGATCGCATCGCTGAGATGAAATTCCAGATGGGCGTGGGCTGCACGTACTGCAACCTCACAGGCTATCGCGGTCGAACTGCGATTTACGAAATGCTCGAAATGGATCGTCCGCTTGCCGATGCGATTCGCCGCGGCAATGCGATCGAATTCTCCGAGCTGGCTCGTAAGCGCGAGGGGTTCACGACACTCGCGGACGCAGCTCTCGAACTGGTCGCGAATGGCACCACGAGTGTTTCAGAAGCGATGGGCATCACCAGCGGCCTCGATGAGAGCGAGCCGGAAGTGCAGCAGGTCGAGCAAGTCTCGCAGGACGACATCGACTCGCTGCTCAAAGACGCGCTCGCTGAAGGCACTCGCGCAAGCGCTTGATGAACTGACATGCCGGTCTTCAACTACACAGGTCGATCACGCCGCGGCGAATATGCTAGTGGCCTGATGGAAGGCGACTCGCCCGATAGCGTCGCATCTCGCTTGCTCGGCAACGGCATCATCCCGATCGAGATCAAGCCCGCGAGCATCAAGAAGGACGATGAGCTCACGCGAATGTTGCGGAAGCTTGGCTTCGGCAAGCCGACGACGTCCGATCTCGTGCTGTTCTCACGGCAGATGTACACGATCACGAAGTCCGGCATCCCATTGCTTCGCGGCATCAAAGGTCTCGCGGCCTCGACACACAATCCCATATTGCGAGAAGCCCTCGAAGACATCTTGGTGAACCTCGAAGGTGGTCGCGATCTCGCCGGCAGCTTCGCACGCCACCCGAGCATCTTTCCGTCGCTGTACATCAGCATCATCAAGGTCGGTGAAGAAACCGGAACGTTGGAAGCGTCGTTCAAGCGCCTTGCCGAATATATGGCGATGGATCAAGAGATACGCGATCGCATCAAATCCGCGACGCGGTACCCAATCATCGTTCTGTGCGTGATCGCAATTGCTATCACGGTGTTGACGATGTTTGTCATCCCAAGGTTCGCACCGTTGTTCCGTTCGTTGGGCAACGATATTCCTTGGCCGACCTTGGCCATCATGAATGTCTCCTCATTCGTCCAACATTATTGGGCAGTACTCCTCGCAGGGATCGGGGTTGGCATATATGGTTTGCGCCGATTCATTGCCACCGAGTCAGGACGTCTCAAGTGGGACACTTTCCTACTCAAGCTTCCCGCGGTAGGAAAGGTGATTCATGAGGGAATCTTGGCTCGAGTCACACGGTCGCTGTCGATCTCGCTCAACGCTGGAATGCCGGTGATCCAAACGTTACGCGTGATCTCTCAATCTGCGGGCAACCAAAGTATGGCCGTGAGAATACTTCGGATCCGAGAAGCGGTAGAGAGAGGCGAGACTCTAAGTCGCGCGGCTGGTGCAGTTGGAATGTTCCCACCGCTCGTACTCCAGATGATGGCCGTTGGCGAAGAGACTGGAGATTTGCCTGCGCTATTAGATGAGGTGGCGTCCTTCTATGAACGGGAGGTCGACTACGCCCTGAAAAACCTCAGCGCTGCGATCGAACCGATTCTGATCGTCGCAGTAGGCGGAATCGTCTGTATGTTGGCGCTCGGCGTCATGCTGCCAATGTGGGAAATGATCAACAAAGTGCGGTCGTGATCCAGTTCACAGAGCACCTATGAGTGCCGGAGTGATGCCGCTCACGGATTTGCGAGTTCACCCTACAGCCGATCGCATGGAAGCCGATAGCCCTATCAGTCAGGAATATTTCCGGCTTTCTCGGCAACGCATTTATTTGGAGTTTTCCATGGTCAAGTCAGCACAGCGCGGTTTCACGCTCATCGAGCTCGTCGTCGTCATCGTGATCCTCGGAATTCTTGCGGCGTTTGCCGTGCCACGATTCGCGCGTCTTGATCAGCAGGCTCGCGTCTCATCCGTGCGCTCTCTCGAAGGCACGCTGCGATCGTCCGCTGCAATGGCACACGGCCAGTGGTTAGCCCAGGGACGCACCGGTAACGTGAATATGGAAGGTGGCGGCAATATTACGTTTGCGAACGATTACCCAAATGCGACGACGATCCAACGAGCGATCGCACAGGGTACGATTGGCACCGGCGCCGGCCAGTTCACCGCAACCGTCTCCGGTAACTTCGTAGACTTCACCTTGAACGGCGCCTTCAATCCAGCCAATTGCCGTGTCCGTTATACACAAGCTACGGGCGCCAACACTGCGCCGAACATCGCGACAGTGGCGATCAATACCATGCAGGGCAACAACGGCTGCTAAGCTGGTAGTTTCCGCGCGGGGCGTCGATCTGGCGCCCCGTGTTCGCCGTCTTAGAACATGTAAACGATCATGTCAGAGACCCTACGGCGACACACTTGCTGCGGCTTCACACTTGTGGAGCTTGTGGCAGTTCTCGTAATCGTTGCCATTCTCGCCGTCGCTTCAGGGCCAGCTCTCTTTGACGACTCGCCTTTCGAGCAGAGGGGTTATGTGGATGAAATGGCCGCCGCCATCAATGCGGCACAGCGCACCGCAATTGCCACTGCATGCCCGGTGAGAATCAACATCGACGCGAATGGGTACTCCGCGGTTCAACGGACTGCCGGACCAGATAGCTGTAACCCTGTGGGCGCCTTCACCATCCCTGTACTGCGGATGGATGGCACGCCTCTCTCAGGGGGAAGCCCTAGCACCGTGGGAATGGCCCCTGCTCCTACAACGATAGAGTTTGACGCCTCGGGCGCCGTATCCAACGGTCCGACGCCGACACTCAGCAGCGGCACATTCTCCATCAGCATCGCTCAACGGACAGGAACCGTGACGGTGCAACCATGAGAAAACCCTCCGGCTTCACGCTCATCGAAGTGATCCTGGCGATCGTGATTATCGGCACCTCCTTGGTAGTGGCGATTGGGGCCTTCACCCGCAGCAACGCCAGCGCTGTTAACGCGATGATTCAGCAGCAGGCGACTTCGGTTGCGAACGCATACCTCAACGAGATTCTCGCGCTCCCCTATTCAGACCCGGACGGGATAGGTGGCGAAGCATCCCGGAGCACGTTCGACGATGTTCTCGACTACAACGGCTTCTCCGAAGTTGGAGCGAGGACTCGCGCAGGCGCACAAATGGCAGGACTCAGCCAGCTGTCGATTGCCATTGCTGTTCGTCAAGTCGGGATGGGACCTGCTCCGTCAGTCCCGATGCGCCAAGTGACAGTCACCGTGGCAGACCCGTCCGGCGCACAAGTGCGTCTCGTCGGATACCGTTCTGCACAGCCATGAATCGACGCTCGCGACATCGAGGCATCCGCGGCTTCACCCTCGTGGAGATGGTGGTCGCGATCACTGTTTCAGCAATCGTCGTTGTGTTTGCTTCCATGTTTCTTGCCGCTCCGGTGGAGAGTTACTTCGCGCAGACACGGCGTGAGCGATTGGTCGAAGCATCAGAGTTGATTTCAAGGTCGATCTCGAAAGACGTTCGGGCAGCGCTCCCATACAGCGTGCGCACACGGGTAAATGGAAATTTCCGTTTACTGGACATGCTTGTCGTTGATGCGCCTCCAGCCGTCTACCAGGACACAGGAGCAGCGCCGGACGTTCTGACAGTCTCCCCAGGTTCCGATACCGATTTTTCGATCAATGGCCGATTCCAACCGAACCTTACCGGAGGGTTCATCGATCTTGCTGGTCGCAGGATCGCTGTGAGCGTCGGGCCCAACATATACACGGCGCCAAACCTCATCACACCGCCGCAAATCGTGCGCGTCTCCTACAATCAGCCTAGCTCTGAACGCATACATCTCGCCTCCTCGTTTTCCTTTTCGGGAGCGGATCTCACCCACCGCGTGTTTCTAGTCAGAGGAACAGTTGGATATCTGTGCGATCAGACGGCCGGCACTCTACGAAGATACGAAGGTTACCCGCTCTCATCGTCCGCCACGGCGCACGACACGACAACAGAAATGAACGCATTGGCCAGCACCAGTGATCTGATCTCATCGAAGATAGCCTCGTGCAATTTTTCGGCTCCGGCTGGTACCACATCCGGCGCTAGAGAATTGGCAGGCGTTCGCATCACGCTCCGTGACGGAGGCGAAAGCATCAGCATTCTCGAGCAATCGTCTCTGGAGTGGCTGCGATGAGCACTACGATCCATGAACGTGGCTTCGCACTCATCGCTGCCCTGTTCCTACTCATCGTAGTCGGAGCACTTGGTCTATACGCCACGCGCATCGCGACGACGCAGGATGCGGTGAACGAACTTCGCTTGATAGAGATTCGAGCTCAGAGCGCCGCCGACGTCGGACTCGAGTGGGCAAAGGCCCGCATCGCAGCGGGCGCGTGCCCAGCGGGACCGACCTTGATTGCGTTGCCTTCACCCATCCTCAGTGGCATCCGCCTCACCGTATCGTGTACTAGTGTGGGAAGCGGCTTTTACGACGTGACAAGCAAGGCGAGTTCGGGTGTATATGGACGACCCGATTTCGTGTATCGCGAGAAGCGACGCCAATTGCCGTAACCCGGAACTTCCCCTTCCCCCGCGCGTTCGCGTCGGTATTCCCCGTAACCGACTCATGGAGCGCGTCATGGCCTTCACGCTCAAGCCCCTGCCTTTTGCTAAAGATTCATTGGGTCCGACGATGTCGGCTCGCACGCTCGAACATCATCATGAGAAGCATCACGCGGCGTACGTGAAGAAGTTGAACGATTTCATCGCGGGCACGCCGTTCGACGATCAAAGTTTGGAAGAGATCATTCGTGCGACCGCGAAAGGTGAAGGCAAAGAGAAGAAGATCTTCAACAACGCAGCGCAGCTTTGGAACCACGATTTCTTTTGGGAATCGATTGCGCCGAACGGCGGATCGACACCTCCCGAGCCGGTGCTGGACCGCCTCAACAACGATTTCGGCTCGTTCGAAAATTTCCGTGAGAAGTTCGTGAACGCGGCGGTCGATCAGTTTGGTAGCGGTTGGGCCTGGCTGGTCTCGCGCAACGGGAAGCTTGAGATCGCTACCACGCATGACGCCGACAACCCGCTGACTCACGGAGACTTCCCGCTATGGACGTGCGATGTCTGGGAGCACGCGTACTACTTGGATTATCAACAAGAGCGCGCCCGTTTCGTCGGGGCCGTAATTGATGCGATCGCAAATTGGCAGTTCGTCGGCAAGCGGTTAGTAGAAGCCGATCGCTAAACGGTTCTGCGGCATCGGTCACCACGGATCGAAGTAGGTATTCCTGTCGCTATTTTTCGCGCCATCAGGCTTTCACCATGCTCGCTGAAGCGAATTGCAATGGTGCACCGATGC
>DASTSB010000356.1:0-4176 GCA_035760885.1 Steroidobacteraceae bacterium
CGCTAAGCAGTTGATTCAGCTATCTAACGATAACGGCGGACGCGACAATGTTTCGGTAGTTCTTGCGCAAGTTGTCGACTCGTTCGCAGCCAAGACTGGGGTCGTTGACAGAATCTTGCGCTGGTTTAGCTAACTTACCTACTGAGCGAATCGGGACGAGGCACGTATGGCACGCTTGATCCTAAGCCTGGACGGTCAGGTGATGGCCGAATACAACATGAACAAGGAGCGTTATACGATCGGTCGTCTGCCCGATAACGACATCCGCATCGATAATCCCGCAGTCAGCGGCCACCACTCGCTCATCATCAACATCCTGAACGATTCGTTCCTGGAAGACCTCAACAGCACGAACGGCACGTACGTCAACGGCAAACTCATCAAGAAGCATGCGCTTCAGCACGGCGATGTCGTGACTGTCGGACACCATCAGCTGCGATTCGCCGAATCCCAGAGCACGGAAGCCGAGCCGGACGAATTCGAAAAGACAATGGTCATCACGCCTGGCTCTGCAGTCGCAGCGGCTGCGGCGAAGAAGGCTTCCAGTGCCATTCCGCCTGCGCCGAAGACACCTACGTCGACCGGTTCAATGACAGCCGTGCGTCCCGGTCCGGTCGGAGCAAGTGGCGAACAACCCACTGCGTTGCCGAAGGCGAAACTCCAAGTTTTGAGCGGCGCATTCGCAGGTCGCGAGCTGGAACTCAACAAGGCGCTCACGACGCTTGGACGTCCTGGCGTTCAAGTGGCTGCGATCACCCGCCGTGCGGATGGCTTCTTCATCGTGCATGTCGATAGCGGCAAGCCCGGTGACTACCCGCACGTGAACGGCACTGCGATCGGCGAACAAGCTCGCAAGCTCAAGGACAATGATGTGATCTTGCTTGCCGGGGTTAAGATGGGGTTCTTCGAGAGCTGATACGGCTTTGGAGCTCCACGGGGAACACGGGGAGCACTGGGTCAGAGAAGACAAAGAATATCTCCACGGAGGACACGGAGATCACAGAGGAAAGATCTCGGGCAAAAGAATGGCAGGTCTTCTGCTACGAAAGCCGAGACCAAAGCTCCTCAGCTCCGACGACGAGCTAACGCCCCATAGCAATAAGAACGATCGTCATCATCATCCTTCGAACATTGTTTTGTTTTTTCCGTGCTCTCCGTGTCCTCCGTGGAGACTTCCTTCTCTTAATCCCAAACCGCTGACACCCGCTCATTGATACGACACACGAGCTCATACGCATTCGTCTGAGCGTGTTTGGCGATGAGTTCGGTCGGAAGTCCCTTGCCCCAAAGAGTCACTGGATCACCGAGCTTCACGGGACCCATCTCCGTCACATCGATTGCGATCATGTCCATCGACACGCGACCGGCGATCGAGGCGCGTCGATCGTTGACGAGAACCGGGGTGCCCGACGGCATGTTGCGCGGATAACCATCGCCATAGCCGATTGCGGCGATGGCAATACGCGAGTCTCGAGTAGCCCGCCAACGCGCGTTATAACCCACCGGCTCACCCACACGAACGTTTTGCACAGCGATCACCTCGGTCGTGAGCGTCATCACCGGCCTCAATCCAAGGCTCTCAGCACTGCGCTCTTCAATCGGCGACATGCCATACAGCATCAATCCCGGACGGACCCAATCGCCATGTGCATTCGGCCAGGCAATCACGCCAGCCGAGTTCGCGATGCTGCGCTGTTCTGGCTTGTTCTGAATCGCGCTCTGAAATCGAACGATTTGCTCCGAGGTTTGCGGGCTTTCGACTTGATCGGCCGATGCAAGATGAGTCATCAAACGCAATTCCCGCACCGCACTCAGCTTTTTCAGAATCTGATATGCGGCTTCGAACTCTTCGGGTGAGAAGCCCAAACGATGCATGCCGCTGTCGAGCTTCAGCCACACCGTAAAGCGATGCGAGGACGCCAGCGACTGCAGCATCTGCACCTGCTCGAGACAGTGAACCACGATCTCGAGATCTTCCTGAGCCGCGATTTGGAGTTGTTCGACGCTGAACACGCCTTCGAGCAAAACCAGCGGTTTCGTCACGCCGGCATTGCGCATGGCGATCGCTTCTTGCAGACGCGCAAGCCCGAAGGCATCAGCATCGTGCAACGCTTTGGAGACCGGCACGACACCATGGCCGTAAGCGTCGGCCTTGATCACGGCCATAATCCGCGATTGAGGCGCCAAGCGACGTACGACGTTGAGGTTGTTGCGCAGCGCGTCGCGATCGAGTCTCGCGCGTGGAAAGCTCACTAGAACTGTCCGTCGCTGAAAGACATTTCAGGGGCCAAGTTTTCGAACTTCGTGTACTTGCCGAGGAAGGCAAGATGTACATCGCCGATCGGGCCATTACGCTGCTTCGCGATGATGATGTCGGCGATGCCCTTGCGAGTGGTGTTGGGGTCGTACACCTCTTCGCGATAAATCATCATGATTACGTCGGCATCCTGCTCGATGGCGCCCGATTCACGCAGGTCGGACATCACCGGCTTTTTGTCGGTGCGCTGCTCAACACTACGATTGAGCTGCGAGAGTGCGATGACTGGCACAGCGAGCTCTTTCGCGAGTGCTTTCAACGAACGCGAGATCTCGGAAATTTCCGTCGCACGATTTTCTTTATTTCCCGCGACCTGCATCAGCTGCAAGTAGTCGAGCACGATCAAATCGAGTCCGTGTTCGCGCTTCAAGCGTCTGGCACGGGCGCGAACGTCGGTCGGGGTCAACGCGCCTTGGTCGTCGATGAAAATACTCGATGACTTCATCATCGCGATGGCGGTATTCACGCGTGACCAATCGTCGGTTTCCAAATTGCCGGTCCGCAGTCTCGTCTGATCGACGTGCCCAAGCGACGAGACCATACGAAACGCGAGCTGCTCGCGTGACATTTCCATACTGAAGACGCCGACCTTGGCCTTCTTCGGCCCGAACGCCGCGTTTTCAGCGATATTCAAAGCGAACGTGGTCTTGCCCATGGAAGGCCGCCCGGCCACGACGATCAAGTCGCCCTTCTGCAGCCCCGCAGTCATTTCGTCCAGCTTCTTGAATCCCGTGCTGACGCCCGTAATCGCGCCGGCGTTCTGAGCCAGCATATCGATGTGATCGATGACCGCGCCCACTTGATCGCGTAGCGCTACGAAGCCGGAACCCGATTTGTTGCGGCTCTCGGCGATTTCGAAGACGCGTCGCTCAGCTTCATCGAGGATCTCTGATGCCTCGCGCCCCTCGGGCTCGTAGGCGCTGCCTGCGATTTCTCCGCCAACCTGGATCAGTTGGCGCAATGTCGAACGCTCGCGCACGACGTCGGCGTACGCACGAATATTCGCGGCGCTCGGCGTGTCTCGAACCAAGCCCGCGAGATAAACGAGGCCGCCGGTTTCATCCGTGAGACCTTTGCGCTCCAGCCAATCGGCCAGCGTGACCGCATCCGAAGGCTCGCCTTTGGCCGCCAGATCGGCAATCGCTTCGAAGATATGTTGATGATCGCGACGGTAGAAGTCCGTCGCGACCAGCCGATCGGCAATGGTGTCCCACGATCGGTTGTCGAGCATCAAACCGCCAAGAACGGCTTGCTCCGCCTCAACCGAGTGAGGCGGAACTCGAATGTCATCGACAGCCGCTTTTTCGCGGGCGCGTCTTGCGCTCGCGAATGAAACCTTGGCTTCGGTTTCAGCCATCGACGTCAGATGCGCCGGTTATTCTTCCGGGATGATCGTGAGCGGCACGTCGACCGTGACGTCAGTGTGCAAGTGCACCTGAATCTGGTGCTCGCCGGCCTGACGGATCGGACCTTGCGGCAAGCGCACTTCCGAACGTTCGACCGGATGCCCGGCCTTCTTCAGCGCTTCGGCAACGTCGGTCGTGCCGATGGAGCCGAACAACTTGCCTTCGCCGCCAGCTTTCGCCGTGATCGAGAGCTTCACGTTCTGCAACTTCGCAGCGCGGCCCTGAGCGGCGGCCAACTCTTCGCGAGCGGCCTTTTCGAATTCGGCACGGCGTGCTTCGAACTTGGCAATGTTATCCGCCGTCGCAAGAGTCGCCTTGCCTTGGGGCAATAGGAAGTTGCGGCCGTAACCGGACTTCACTTTGACGCGGTCACCGATGTTGCCGAGGTTGGCGACCTTCTGCAGCAGAATGATTTCCATGAGACACCTATTTAAACGCTAGCAATATCAACTA
>DASTSB010000357.1:0-12508 GCA_035760885.1 Steroidobacteraceae bacterium
GATGTTCACGTGGGTATGGTGGGAGTGAATGTTCCGATTCCGGTGCCGATGGCGTTCCATAGCTTCGGTGGCTGGAAACGATCGCTCTTCGGCGATCTGCATGTTCATGGACCTGATGGGGTCCGCTTCTACACCCGCATGAAGACCGTGACAGCTCGATGGGCTGCTTCTAATGCCAGTGCGCAGTTCACGATGCCGACTTCGGAGAAAAGCTAGGAATAAATAGCCGCAGAGAACACAAAAAAGAATTTGCTTGTGGCCGGACAGCTAACCGTTGGTAGCGGCCTCGTGCACGTGGCGAGTGCGAACGTACTTCTTGGCCTGGAAGCGGTATGCCCCAAAATTGATCAGCAAACCATGCTCCATGCCTGTTGCTTTCAAATAACCAAGCATTTGAGCTTGGTGTTCAGCAACAAGGGAATGTACCGCCTTGATCTCTACAAGCAACACTCTCTCGATCAACATGTCGGGTACGAGCTCCCCGATGATCGTGCCATCCTCGTCTTTGACGCGGATTGGCGATTGCCTCTGGATGAGAATGCCTGCCTTGCTCAAACGATGCGCAAGCGCGTTTTCGTATACCTTTTCGACGTACCCATGCCCTAAATACACATGAATGGAAAATCCAATCTCGCGAATCCGGTGACAAAGTGCACGAACATCTTCCATGATCGAGGCTGGCGAATGAGCGACTACTCCTAAAATAGCAACACGCCTTCCCTTCGCATGTCGCATTTTTGGACGATCTCGTGAATTTGTGGCGCGCGGCGGGTTAGTTTCGAATCACCAGGCGCCACTGACATTCAAATTCTTTTTTGCGTTCTCTGCGGCCAAATCTCCTATCTGATTGGCAGCTCCCGAGTCTTCTGCACAGTGCGAAGCGCAAAGCTCGAGTGAACGCGAGCAACGCCGGGCAGGCGAGTGAGATGCTTGCTATGCAAGCGCTCGAAGTCCTCCGTATCCGCAACGACCACGCGCACTAAATAGTCGTAGTCGCCCGTCATCAAGTAGCACTCCATCACTTCCGGAATTTTGCGGATCGCCTCTTCAAACTTGCGCAGGTCGATCTCGTCTTGCCGATCCAAGGTGATATTGATGAACACGTTGACGGGACAACCGGCTTTCTGCTGATTCAGAACCGCCATATAGCCTTCTATTAGCCCGGATTCCTCCAACGCGCGCACGCGTCGAAGGGACGCGGATTCCGACAGACTGACCTTTTCGGCCAGTGCGCTGTTGGAGATGCGTCCGTCGTGCTGCAGCGCCTGCAGAATGGCGCGGTCAAAGCGGTCGAGTTTCATGCGCAAAATCCCGTCGCGAGATGGAGGTATTGCGCAATATTCTTGCATGTATACCGAATATTCGGCTATAGCCTGCATCTTTTTGCTCGATCCCGGCGTTTACAGTGCCGACACGATCTGGAGATCAGTGCTATGCGCATCGGCGTTCCGAAGGAAATCAAGAACCACGAGTATCGGGTAGGGCTGGTACCCGCCGGGGTACGAGAGTTGGCCGCGAGCGGTCACGAAGTGTTCGTGCAGAGCGGTGCTGGGCTTGGCATCGGTGTTGACGACGCAGCCTATGCGCGCTCTGGGGCGAAAGTCTTAGCTAGCGCCAAAGACGTATTCGAAGCGGCCGAACTGATCGTCAAAGTCAAAGAGCCGCAACTGTCCGAGTGTCGGATGCTGCGAGCCGATCAAACCATCTTCACCTATCTCCATCTCGCTCCCGATCCGCAGCAAGCGCAGGCATTGATCGCGTCGCGAGCCACTGCAATCGCGTATGAAACTGTGACGTCCCCGGACGGATCGCTGCCGCTGCTCACGCCGATGAGCGAAGTTGCGGGCCGCATGTCGGTGCAGGTGGGTGCGGCATCGCTGCAGAAGGCGAACGGTGGAATGGGTGTGTTGCTCGGTGGCGTGTCGGGAGTGCCAGCGGCGAAAGTTGTGATTTTGGGTGGCGGTGTGGCCGGTACCAGCGCTGCGGAAATGGCCGTCGGATTGCGGGCAGATGTCACTGTCGTCGACAAATCGCTCAAGCGTTTGCGAGCGCTCGAAGACATCTTTGCGGGCCGACTGAAAACGTGTGCATCCACGGTCGAAGCAATCGAATCGCTGGTTACGCAAGCCGATCTGGTGATTGGAGCCGTCTTGGTTCCCGGCAGCGCGGCACCCAAGTTGGTCACGCATGACATGGTTCGACGTATGAAGCCTGGCGCAGTGATGGTCGACATCGCCATCGATCAAGGCGGATGTTTCGAGACCAGTCGTCCCACAACGCATGCGGACCCGACGTATGTAGTCGAGGGTGTCGTGCACTATTGCGTGACGAATATGCCCGGCGCAGTGCCGCGGACCTCGACCTTTGCATTGACCAATGCCACGTTGCCTTACATCAAGGCGCTTGCCGACAACGGTATCGAAGCGGCGCTGTCGATGGATCCTTATCTCGCGAGCGGGCTCAACGTGCACGCCGGTGCCATCGCTCACGAAGCGGTGGCTCGCGATCTTGGTTTGCCGTATCGCCCGTTCCGTCCATTCGATGCGCACGCTGCATGAACGATTAAGTTTTCCCCCGCTGTTCCCTGACCCCTGATTTAGCCCGCCTTGTGCGGGCTTTTTTTATCCGCACGGAAGCGCTCAGAGAGATTTCCATGGAGAACACGGGGAACAATCGGGTAAGAAATTGAGACGATAGTCCCAGGAAATGGGAAGTATGCGCCGCGCGTGTGCTGTGTGAGGTGCCTCGGGTTCGCACAAGTCTCGCTGCCAACCGTCAACGGTCAACTCACACCGACGTCGGTCTTTTTCTCCCAGAGCATTTGAATCATCATCGGCCGGCCCCATACTGCCGCAATGTTCGATCGAATCACTCCAGTCAATCGCGCGCTCATTCTCGCCAACATAGGCGTATTTGTCTTGCAGTTGGTCGCGGGGCACAGCATCGAGATCTTGTTTGCGCTGTGGCCGCCTGGAGCTGCTGCATTCGGTGGCGGTCACTTCCAGATCTGGCAAGTGCTCACGTACGGCTTTCTGCACGGAAGCCTGACTCACATCTTCTTCAACATGTTCGCACTGTTCATGTTCGGCTCGGACATCGAACGTCTGTTCGGGCCGAAGAGGTATCTGACGTATTACCTCGTGTGCGTGGTTGGTGCCGCGTTGATGCATTTGATCGTGGTTGCATGGGCGGGGCTGCCCCCCTTTCCGACTGTCGGCGCGTCGGGGGGAGTGTTTGGGCTGCTGCTCGCATTCGGCATGGCGTACCCGAAGCGAATGATTATGTTGTTGTTCCCGCCGATTCCGATGCCCGCGTGGTTGTTCGTGACGCTCTACGGCATCTTCGAGCTGTACATGGGCGTGATGCAGACGAACTCAGGCATTGCGCACTTCGCTCATCTCGGCGGAATGGCGACGGGATTTGTGTTGATTCGCTATTGGACTGCTCAGGCTCGTCGCCCTCGGCGTTGAAGAGATTCGGAATCTCGCACTCGGAGAAGAAGTTCACACGGAGAGCACGGAGAGCACGGAGAGCACGGAGAGCACGGAGGGAGACAAGACGATAAATTTGTTCGTGGGCATCCGCGCCCATTCATCTCTGCAACCGATTTTTTTTGCTCCGTGATCTCCGTGTCCTCCGTGGAGATATTTATTAGCCTTGCATTTAGGCCAGCTTCGCATTCCCAAACTCAGAACCACTCGGTTCGAGTTGCGCCAGAATCGCGGACAGATTCTCTGAGCTCACAGGTTTGACTAGATGCGAGTCGAAGCCGGCAGCGCGCGATTTTTCAATATCGCCCCGTTGGCCCCAACCGGTCAGTGCCACCAGCACGACGTTGCGTCCCCATTCTTGTCTGCGGATCTCGGCTGCCGCTTCGTAGCCATCGAGCATCGGCATGCCGATGTCGAGGAAAATGAGATCGGGCCTGCATTCTTCGGCTTGTTTCACAGCCGCAGCGCCGTCGGACGCTTTGAAGACGGCATGCCCATCACACTCGAGCAGCAGCGCCAAGGTGTCCAACGCATCCTGGTTGTCGTCGGCGATGAGGACGCGTCGTGGCGCGATCGCTAAGCTCTCGAGTTGAACGGCGTTTGCAGAGGAGGGCAATTCCTGAGTGACGTGCGTAATCGTCGGCAGCTTCACCGTGAATTCGCTGCCTTCGTTTGCTCCTTTGCTGAAGACGGTGACTTCGCCGCCATGCATTTCGACCAGCTTGCGCACGAGCGCGAGCCCGATCCCTAAGCCGCCGGTGGTGCGTTGCTCGCTGCCTTCCAGGCGCGAGAATAGATGGAAAAGCTTGTTCACCGATTCCTGTGGAATGCCAATGCCATTGTCGCGGACGCGGAGTTCCACATGCGTGTCGTTGCAGCGTACGCTGAGGGCGATTTTTCCTCCGGGGTTCGTGTATCGCGCGGCGTTGTTCAGAAGGTTGCCGAGAATCTGAACTAGGCGGGTGGCATCGCCTTTCACCAAGATGCCGTCTTCCGGACAATCGATGGTGAGTTCGTGACCGTGCTCAGCGATCACGGGCTGCAGCGCTTCGATCGCGCGTGCTACCACCGCACCGATCTGCACGGGTTCGCTTGCAAGTCTGATGATGCCGCGAGTGATGCGCGAGATGTCGAGCAGATCGTCGACGAGCCGAGTGAGGTGCGCAGCTTGCCGATCGATGACATCGCGCGACCATTTCAATTGCGGATTATCCATGGGCAGCCGCCCCATGATCTCGACCGCATTGCGAATCGGTGCCAAGGGATTGCGCAGCTCGTGTGCGAGTATCGCCAAGAACTCGTCTTTACGCCGATCCGCTTCTTTTAGCGCCACTTCCGCGCGAGTACGCACCGCGATTTCGGCTTGCAGTGCCGAGTTGGCTTGTTCGAGTTCGGCGTTTGCTTGCTGAAGATGGCGGTTGAATTGCTCGAGCTCGCGAGTTTTCTCGGCCTGCAAAGTCGAATTCGCATCGGCCAGGCTGCGATTGAGCTTCTGCAGCGTGCGACGCTGCAAATGCAGCTCGACCAGCACCGAAACCTTACTGCGAAGGATTTCCGGGACAACCGGAATGGAGACGTAGTCGACGGCGCCGAGCTTATATCCTTTCAGCCGATCGAACTCAGAATCGTGCACGCCGGTAACGAAGATGATCGGCGTCTTTTCGAATCGCGGGTGATCGTGAATCATCGCCGCGGTTTCGAAGCCGTCCATCCCGGGCATGCTGACGTCCAACAGGACCAGCGCGTACTCGTCCTTCATCAAACGCTCGAGCGCTTCGACACCGGAATGC
This sequence comes from Steroidobacteraceae bacterium, assembly GCA_035760885.1. Classification (GTDB taxonomy): domain Bacteria; phylum Pseudomonadota; class Gammaproteobacteria; order Steroidobacterales; family Steroidobacteraceae; genus Steroidobacter. Next base: position 5,282 of record DASTSB010000357.1, read on the forward strand.
GCGCACACGAGGTTCTGGCCAAGTTCGGCCAGAATCGTTTCGTAAGACAACAGCCGCGCAGGCTGGTCGTCTACCAGCAGGATATTGACTCGTTCGTCAGCCGCCGTGTCTAGCATGAGGGTCTCGACATCTCAGCGATGCAGCCACATTCTGACCAGGGAAAGGAGCTGTTCGGTATTCACAGGCTTCGCGACGTAGTCGGATGCGCCTGCTTCCAAGCACTTCTCGCGATCGCCTTTCATCGCCTTCGCCGTGAGCGCGATGATGGGCAGCATGCGGAACTTCGGATTGGTGCGAATGCGCCGCATGGTTTCGTAGCCGTCCATCTCGGGCATCATCACATCCATGAGGATGAGCGCGAGATCCTCGGTGGATTCGACCAGATTGATCGCGTCCTGTCCATTTGTCGCGCTGATCACTTCCATCTTATGACGCTCTAGCACGCTGTTGAGCGCGAAAATATTGCGTATGTCGTCGTCGACGACCAACACCTTGCGTCCGTGCAGCGGCTCGTCGCTTCGATGCAGCGTCTCGATCATGCGCTGCTTGGAGGGGGGCAGGTCGGTAATCACACGATGTAAAAACAACGCAGTTTCATCCAGCAGACGCTCCGGCGAGCGCACGCCCTTGAGCACGATGCTCTTCGCCTTGCGCCGCAATTCGGTTTCTTCGTGCTCCGAAAGCTCACGTCCCGTGAACACTACGATCGGCGTATCGCGCAGGCGAGCATCCTGCTGGACCTCGGTTAACAGATCGAAGCCGGAGATATCCGGAAGCTTGAGATCCAACACCACGCAGTCGAATTGCTTTTCGCGCATCGCGTGCAGCGCTTCCGCGCCGTTGGCAACCGCAGTGATCTTCACGTCATCGAAGCCGATGAGCTCGGCGATGCTCATTTGCTCTGCCGGGTCGTCTTCAACGACGAGCAAATCGCGGATGCGCGATGAAGCGAATTCCTTGATGCGATTGAGCGCAGCTTCGAGCCCGTCCGTTGTGGCGGGCTTGTTCATGAACGCGAAAGCGCCGCGCTCGAGGCCGTATTGACGCTCTTCATCTGCGGTCAGAATCTGAACCGGAATGTGTCGCGTGGCTGGGTCATGCTTGAGTTGGTTCAAGACCGTCCATCCCAGCATGTCCGGCAAGAATACATCGAGCGTCACCGCCGTCGGTCGATACTTGCGCGCGAGCGACAACGCCTCCGCACCGGTTTTTGCGACGATCGCTTTGAAGTCGCAGTCGCGCGCAAGGTTGAGCAACACGCGCCCGTAGTGCGGATCGTCCTCGACGATAAGCAGCACACGATCGTCTGGTTGCAAGTCCTCGCGGTCGTCGATCAGTTCTTCGACGCGTGCGACCGGCAACGCGATCGGCTGGAATTGCGCATGTCCTGCAGTCTGTGCTCGCGTCGTTTGCACCGGCGACTCTTGAGCGTTGCGATAGGCCGCGCCAAGATAACTCAGCGGCAAGTACAACGTGAACGTGCTGCCTTGCCCCGGGACGCTGCTGAGCTTCAATTCGCCGCCGAGCAGGTGAGCCAGTTCGCGGCTGATCGCAAGACCCAAGCCTGTACCGCCGTACTTGCGTGCGGTGCCTGCGTCTGCTTGTTGGAAGGCCTCGAAGATGATTCGCTGCTTTTCAGGTGCGATACCGATGCCCGTGTCGGTCACCGAGAACTGCACCACCGTGGGCGCTTGACTCAAAATTGGGTGATCCGGCGACCAGCCTTCGCGAGCCAATCCGGCGTGAAGTTTGACACTGCCTTGTGCAGTGAACTTGAAGGCGTTCGACAATAGGTTTTTCAACACTTGCATCAGGCGCTTCGAGTCCGTCGTGATGTGGCGGCCCAATCGCGGATCGAAGTCGGTCTGGAACGCGAGCTTGCGGTTTTCGGCTTCGTGCCTGAAGTTGCGCTCGATGGTTTCGCGCAGATGCGAGAACAGGATGTCCTCGGATTCGACGGTCACGGTGCCGGACTCGATCTTCGACAAGTCGAGGATGTCGCTGATCAAATTCAACAAGTCGGTACCCGCGCCGTGAATCGTCTTGGCGAATTCCACCTGACGCGGCGTCAAGTTGCTGTCCGCGTTCTCGGCGAGCTGCTGACCCAGGATCAAGATGCTGTTCAGCGGTGTACGCAACTCGTGCGACATGTTGGCCAAGAACTCGGATTTATAGCGCGACGTGAGCGCCAATTCGCCGGCCTTTTCTTCGAGCGCACGACGCGCCAATTCGATTTCCTGGTTTTTGCGCTCCACCTCGGCATTTTGCTCGGCGAGTAGCCGCGCCTTGTTCGCAAGTTCTTCGTTGGTTTGCTGCAGTTCTCGCTGCTGAGCTTGCAACTCGCCCGCCAGCTCCTGCGACTGACGCAACAAGCCTTCGGTGCGCATGGTCGCTTCGATCGTATTGAGCACCACACCGATACTGCCGGTAAGTTGCTCGAGGAACGCGATGTGCGAAGCAGTGAACTCGTGCATCGAAGCGAGTTCGATCACCGCTTTCACTTGGCCTTCGTACAACACCGGCAATGCAATCACATTCTTGGCGCGAGCGCTCAATAGGCCGCTGCGAATGTGGATGGAATCCGGCGGGATGTCGTTGACGAGGATGCGGCGGCCATCGGCGGCGCATTGGCCCACAAGGCCTTCTCGCAAGCGATAGCGACGCGGGTGGTCCGACTCGTCGGCGTCCGCGTACGCGGCCAATTGCTTCAGTTGAATGCCGGCTTCGTCTGCGTCGACGACATACATGATGCCTTGCTGTGCATCGACGAGCGGCGACAATTCCGCCAACAGCATCTGACCGACCGTTACCAGGTCGCGCTGACCTTGCATCATGCGGCTGAACTTCGCGAGGTTCGTCTTCAGCCAGTCTTGTTCGGTATTGCGTTCGGTCGTGGCACGCAAGTTACCGATCATCGCGTTGATGTTGTCTTTGAGATCCGCAACTTCGCCGCGCGCGTCGACCTGAATCGAACGCGTCAAGTCGCCCTTCGTCACGGCAGTCGCGACTTCTGCAATCGCGCGCACTTGAGTGGTGAGGTTTGCGGCGAGCAGGTTCACGTTCGCCGTCAAATCCTTCCATGTACCTGCGGCGCCCGGCACGTTCGCTTGACCACCGAGCCGGCCTTCCACACCGACCTCGCGCGCCACTGAGGTCACTTGATCGGCGAAGGTGGCGAGGGTGGTGGTCATCGAGTTGATCGTGTCAGCGAGTGCCGCCACCTCACCTTTCGATTCCACCGTAAGGCGCTGGCGCAGGTCGCCGTCGGCCACTGCCGTCACCACCTTCACGATGCCGCGCACCTGGTTCGTGAGGTTGTTCGCCATCGTGTTGACGTTGTCGGTCAAGTCCTTCCAAGTGCCCGCGACGCCCGGTACCTGCGCTTGGCCGCCGAGTTTGCCTTCGGTGCCGACTTCGCGCGCCACGCGCGTCACTTCAGCAGCAAAGCCGTTCAATTGATCCACCATCGTATTGATGGTTTCTTTGAGCTGGAGGATTTCGCCTTCGACGTCCACCGTAATCTTGCGCGACAAATCGCCGCGCGCGATGGCAGTAGAGACCTCAGCGATGTTTCTCACCTGCCCGGTGAGATTCGAAGCCATCGAGTTCACGTTGTCGGTCAAGTCTTTCCACGTACCTGCGACGCCCGGCACGATCGCCTGTCCGCCGAGCTTGCCTTCGGTACCGACTTCGCGCGCGACGCGAGTCACTTCGGCCGCGAACGAGTTGAGCTGATCCACCATGGTGTTCATGGTTTCTTTGAGCTGCAGAATTTCGCCGCGCACGTCGACTGTGATCTTGCGCGTCAAGTCGCCGCGTGCAATTGCCGTGGCCACTTCGGCGATGTTGCGCACTTGCCCTGTGAGGTTGGATGCCATGGAGTTCACGTTGTCCGTGAGGTCCTTCCACACACCCGACACGTCTTTCACATCGGCCTGGCCGCCGAGCTTGCCTTCGGTGCCGACTTCGCGCGCCACGCGCGTCACTTCCGCAGCGAATGCGTTGAGCTGGTCCACCATCGTGTTGATGGTTTCTTTGAGCTGGCGAATTTCGCCGCGCACGTCCACCGTGATCTTTCGCGACAAGTCGCCATTCGCAATTGCGGTTGCGACGTCGGCGATGTTGCGCACTTGCCCCGTGAGGTTCGATGCCATGGAGTTCACGTTGTCCGTGAGATCCTTCCACACGCCGGACACGCCTTTCACCTCCGCCTGGCCGCCGAGCTTGCCTTCGGTGCCGACCTCGCGCGCCACACGCGTCACTTCGGATGCGAATGCATTGAGCTGGTCCACCATCGTGTTGATGGTTTCTTTCAACTGCAGGATTTCGCCCTTGACGTCCACGGTAATCTTGCGTGACAGGTCGCCGCGTGCGATGGCCGTCGAGACCTCGGCAATGTTGCGGACCTGGCCGGTCAAGTTGGACGCCATTGCGTTTACCGAGTCGGTCAGATCTTTCCACGTACCGGCCACCCCGTGCACGTTGGCTTGTCCGCCGAGCTTGCCTTCGGAGCCCACCTCGCGAGCCACGCGTGTCACTTCAGATGCGAAGGAGCGCAACTGATCCACCATGGTGTTCATGGTTTCTTTCAACTGCAGAATTTCGCCGCGCACGTCGACGGTGATCTTGCGTGACAAATCGCCGCTTGCGATTGCGGTGGCCACTTCGGCGATGTTGCGCACTTGACCGGTCAAGTTGCCGGCCATCGAGTTCACGTTGTCGGTCAAGTCCTTCCAGGTGCCGGCAACACCAGGGACGATGGCCTGGCCGCCGAGCTTGCCTTCGGTACCGACTTCACGCGCCACGCGCGTCACTTCCGCCGCGAAGCCGTTCAATTGATCCACCATCGTGTTGATGGTTTCTTTGAGTTCGAGAATTTCACCTTTCACGTCCACCGTGATCTTGCGCGACAAGTCGCCGCGCGCGACGGCGGTGGTCACTTCAGCAATGTTGCGAACTTGACCGGTGAGGTTGGTCGCCATCGCGTTCACGGAGTCGGTCAAATCTTTCCAGGTACCGGCGACGCCGGGCACGATCGCCTGTCCGCCGAGCTTGCCTTCGGTGCCGACTTCGCGCGCCACGCGCGTCACTTCGGATGCAAAGCCACGCAACTGATCCACCATCGTGTTGATGGCTTCTTTCAATTGGAGAATCTCGCCGCGCACGTCGACCGTGATCTTGCGCGACAAGTCGCCGTTTGCCACAGCGATGGTCACTTCGGAGATGTTGCGGACTTGCCCGGTCAGGTTCGAGGCCATCGAGTTCACGTTGTCGGTGAGGTCTTTCCACACACCCGATACGTCTTTCACTTCGGCCTGGCCGCCGAGCTTGCCTTCGGTACCGACTTCACGCGCCACGCGCGTCACTTCCGCCGCGAAACCGTTCAACTGATCCACCATCGTGTTGATGGTTTCTTTCAGTTCAAGGATTTCACCTTTCACGTCGACGGTGATCTTGCGCGACAAGTCGCCGCGCGCGACGGCGGTGGTCACTTCAGCAATGTTGCGAACCTGGCCGGTGAGGTTTGTCGCCATCGCGTTCACGGAGTCGGTCAGATCTTTCCAGGTACCGGCGACGCCGGGCACGATCGCTTGACCGCCGAGCTTGCCTTCGGTGCCGACTTCGCGCGCCACGCGCGTCACTTCCGCCGCGAAGCCGTTCAACTGATCCACCATCGTGTTGATGGTTTCTTTGAGTTCGAGAATTTCTCCCTTCACGTCCACCGTGATCTTGCGCGACAAGTCGCCGCGCGCGACGGCGGTGGTCACTTCAGCGATGTTACGAACCTGGCCGGTGAGGTTCGTCGCCATCGCGTTCACGGAGTCGGTCAAATCTTTCCACGTACCGGCGACGCCCGGCACGATCGCTTGACCGCCGAGCTTGCCTTCGGTGCCGACTTCGCGCGCCACGCGCGTCACTTCGGATGCAAAGCCACGCAGCTGATCCACCATCGTGTTGATGGCTTCTTTCAACTGTTGAATTTCGCCGCGCACGTTCACCGTGATCTTGCGTGACAAGTCGCCGCTTGCGATTGCGGTCGCCACCTCGGCGATGTTGCGCACTTGGCCGGTCAAGTTGCCGGCCATCGAGTTCACGTTGTCGGTGAGATCTTTCCAGGTGCCTGCGGCGCCCGGTACCACAGCCTGGCCCCCGAGCTTGCCCTCGGTGCCCACTTCGCGCGCAACGCGCGTCACTTCGGAGGTGAACGCGCTCATTTGTTCGATCATCGTGTTGACGATGGTGGCCGAGCGCAGGAACTCGCCGCGCAGCGGCCGGCCGTCGACTTCCAGCGCCATCGTCTGCGACAGGTCGCCTTTCGCGACGGCCGAGATCGTGCGCGTCACCTCGGCAGTCGGCCAGAGCAAATCGTCGATGAGCGTGTTGATGGAGGATTCCATAGCGCCCCAGGAACCGCTGCGGCGATCGGTCATCACTCGATGTTTGGTCTTGCCGTCTTTGCCAACCAGCTGGCCGGCCTTCTCGATTTCGCGCGCCATGCGTTGATTCGAGGCGACGATCTCGTTGAAGGTATCGGCTACCTTGCCTGCGATGCCGGTCTTGTCCGAGGGCAGGCGGACGGAAAAGTCACCATCTCGTACCGCCTGAAGAGCCCGCAACAGCTTGCGAAGATCCAGATCCCCGTCGTCCACGCCTTGGCCATTCTTGCGGTTCATGGCTTGGGTGGCTCGGCGCCGCACACGCTCTTGCGTTTCCATCTAGAACTCCAGACGAGTCTCAAATCGTTTGCTGATCAGGGAAAGAATCGAATTAGCGCAATTGAGGCCAAGCCGCGTTTGTTCTCCCCCGGAATGGATTAATCAGCTGGGCCCACTTCGACATGAAAAAATTGCCCGGCCGTATAAAAGTTCCATGGCGCTCGCGATTTTTTCCAGAGCGTCGGTAGGGGGGGCGCGGTGTCAGGGTTTGGATGAACCAAGAACGTCGGGGCGGAATTTGATGTGAAGGACGGATCGCTTCGCGATCAGGAAGGACTGACGTCAGGTGGGACGCTAACGCGTCAGGAAGGACCAGCGTCAGGTAAGAACGAGATACAGCGGATTGCTTCGCGATCTCTGGCCTGCGCGCAGCGCTTGCCTGCCTAGGGCTTCCTTGCCGAAGGCTTGCCTGCCGGTGAGTTGTGCGCGACGACCGGCTACCCTCTTGGTCCGTGTTCTTTTCTGGCCTGCGCGTAGCGCTTGCCTGCCTATGGCTTCCTTGCCGAAGGCT
>DASTSB010000358.1:0-8361 GCA_035760885.1 Steroidobacteraceae bacterium
CGCGTCGATACCAAGCGTAGCCGCGATAGCCGGGATGACCATGCGCCATCCACCCGCCGACGTAATCAGGTAACCCTACATCGCCATCGTGACTACCTGGCGACGCAGTCAGATCGATCGTTTCCCAATCGCTGTCGTCTGTATCGACTCTCGCCCACTGCGCATCATCACCGGTATGGAAACGCCAAGCGCCGTCGAGCAGCGTCGCAGCGGCTCGCAGCTCTGGCGGATCGGGGCGACCGCCCGTCGCCAAGTCGGCGATCACGATCGCGAAAGCGATCAGCGCCGCAATGGCGACGCCGAAAAGAAGCTTGCGTTGTGTACCGTCAATTGCATTCGCCGCTGATGTCATCGACTCAAGTCTCATGCAGTCACTTTCTTTTTGCGGATGCGCTTCAAGGATTCACACTCACTGCCCCCCGAACGTCCGTGTCCACTCCACGAACACTTGCCATTCGTCGTGTTCGTCTCGCGGCCCTTCAGCATCAAGCATCGAATGGCGTCGGGCAGTGCCGATGCCAGCAAACAAGGACTGTCGCCAACTCGGCCGATAGCTGAAGACGGGCGCACGACCACTCGCGAGCCCGCATCGCGCAGGTGCAACGAACCGATGCCGGCAGGGGCGCGCCCCACAGCACAAAAAGCTTAAGTTTTCGCAGCACATCGAGTAGTTCGCCGAATCAAGCGAGATGTATCATCGGCTCGAAAAATATTTTTCGGCGTATCCATGATCGAAGCCGACAGCGCCGAGGCGCTCGACAGACTCATGCGCGAGTACCAGAGCGGAAGCCTTGCAGCTTTCGAGACTCTGTATCGTGCGCTTTGTCCGCGCGTCAAAGGATTCATTCGTGCGCGAGTGCGCGACGATGCTCGCACCCAGGATTTTCTCCAAGAAACATTTCTGGAACTGCATCGCTCACGCCACACATATCTACCCGGCCACTCGGTCGTCGGATGGGCTCTCGGCATCGCGCAGAACGTCATGCTTCGGCAGCGGCGACAAGATCGCCGTCGCGATGAAATCGAAATGGCAGCAGATGCGTTCGAAGCAGAAGAGCCACTTGCTCCGCAAACACCAGAGATCGAGTTGCTGCCGCTTCAAGATGCTCTCGATCGTCTATCGCCCGATTCGCGCGCGACCTGGTGGATGCGAAACATCGATGGGCTTTCATTCGACGCCATCGCACGCCGACTTGGAATTGCCGCGGCCGCAGTGAGACTGCGTTGCAGCCGAGCTTCGCGAGTATTGAGAGCGGCGCTGGAAAGAGGATCTGATCATGACTGAACACAATGTTCCCGCGTCGCTGCTGAATCAGATTCGGGCCAACCTCGAGCCGGTAAGGCCATTGGCTTCTCCCTCGCGTCGCATTGTGACCCTGTTGCCGCTTGCGCTGATTCTGCTCTTTGGCCCGCCGATGTATTACGAGTGGCGCGAGAATTTCTCGCAATTGCCATCGTGGGCAAGTTGGGGTTTGTCAGCGCTTGAGTCGCTGGGTGGTATTGCACTCATGGCTCTCGCGTTACGCCAAGCAGTGCCCGGGCTCGCGGTGCGACGCAGATCGATGTTTTCAGCGTTCGCTGCGGCCGTGCTGCTGTTCACTTGCGTGTCCCTCATCACGGGCAACGTCTTGCCCACGCCGCTACACAACCCGAGCGCTTGGTCACGTCTCGCATGGGAATGCATCGTCATGGAGTTGCTGTTCGCGATCCCTTCGTTGGCCATTTCCGCGTGGCTCGTCGCGAGAGCGTTGCCAACGCATCCCGCGCTTACGGGCGCAGCTTACGGTCTCGCGGTGGGACTCATGACCGATGCAGGCGTTCGATTGTTTTGTTGGATCGACCAACCTCTACACGTATTCGCTGGACACGGCGGCGCCATCTTGATCGGCACACTTGGCGCTACTCTGACCGCGACCATGATTGAGCGCGTGAAGTATCGACGCTTGCGCCAAGCTCGCGGAGAACGCGGATAACGCAAAGCCATACTCCTTGCTCGGCTGGCTGAAGGCGAGTTAATGAGGGCGCAGAACTCGGATATCTCACCGCCAAAACCAGCCTAGTGCAGACATCGATCATTCCCCGGACTATAGGTGTCCAGTTGGGTAGTGAGCAGAAGCAAAGCGTTTGGACAGGATGAACGGGATTAACGGGATGGTCAGAGCTAAGACGCCGGTTCCTGCGCTCACACATCCTGTTCATCTTGCTAATCCTGTCTAGAAATTCTTCTCTGTAGTCCCGTCATTTGGACACCCAGAATTCGCCCAGTCCCGTGGTGCCTTTGGACACCCATCGACCCACGGGAACCGGGGCCTTTGGATGGTGCCTTTGGACACCCATCGACCCACGGGAACCGGGGCCTTTGGGTGCCTTTGGACACCCATCGACCCACGGGAACCGGGGCCTTTGGACATCGCTCGACCCGACAGGACCATGGCTGTCCAATCAACGGGGTTCGGGGTTCGGGGTTCGGGTCCCGCCATTTGGACGGTCCCGCCATTTGGACACCCACAATTTCCACAGCGCGACGTCACCGTTGGACACCCATCATTTCCCCCAGACCATGGGCGGGTCCCGCCATTTGGACACCCACAATTTCCACAGCGCGACGTCACCGTTGGACACCCATCATTTCCCCCAGAACATGGGTGTCCAATGACGGGGGACTCCCATCACTTCCCCAGACCATGGGTGTCCAATGACGGGGACTCACGTCATCGACCCACACGCGAGTTCCGGTGCCGCCTTCGCGCTTTTCGATCTTGAGTTGGCGACGTCACCGTTGGACACCCATCATTTCCCCCAGACCGACGTCACCGTTGGACACCCATCATTTCCCCCAGACCATGGGTGTCCAATGACCGGGTCCCCCAGACCATGGGTGTCCAATGACGGGCCTGTTTCACCCGCCCGTTTCAGAGCGGTCCGTGCCGCGCGTGCTGTTTGATTCCACGCTCGCCGCGACGGATGCACTTGCGATTCGAAGAAACGAGCTTCGCTGGAGGAAGTCGCTCGATGGAAAAGGCCGTCGGCGTGAGCTTTTGCAGCGCGTTCCAACTGATGGGCGCTGCAATAGGGAATCCTTCGCGGGCACGTGGCGAGTAAGTGCCCACTGCGGTGGTTCCGCGACCATTGCGCAGATAGTCGATGAACAAGCGCCCTCGGCGCTCACTCAGAGTTGCTGAAGTCGTGTAGCGCTCGCTTTGTGTGCGCGCCAACTCACCCGCGATACGTTTGCTCAATTCATGGGCTGCATCGTGTTTGATGCGCTTCTGCATCGGCACCATCACGTGCACGCCTTTGCCACCGCTTAGCTTCGGCCAACTCTCCAGGTCATGGGCGCCGAGAATATCTTTCAATCGATACGCGGTCTCGAGCACAAAGTCCCACTCGAATTCCGGACCTGGATCCAAATCAAACACGATCTGATCAGCCTTTTCGATGTCGTCGACGGTGGCATTCCACGCGTGCACTTCGATCACATCCATTTCGACCAAGCCGATCAGTCCTGCCACGTCATCGACCCACACGCGAGTTCCGGTGCCGCCTTCGCGCTTTTCGATCTTGAGTTGGTGAACGCTCGAAGGAATCGGCGGCAATTTCCCCTTGTGATAGAACGTGGAGCCGAGGACGTGGCGAACCAACTTCAACGGACGGCGAGCCAAGTACATCAATGCACACTCACCGGCCGTCTCCCAATACTCGATGAGCTGCTCCTTCGTCGGCACAACCGCATCGGGAAGAAGCTGCAAGATATTCTCGCGAGGCGCACCGCCTCGCTTGGCAGCTTTCGTTTGATTGTTTCTCTGACGTGGTCGCGGCGGGACTTCCAACAGATCATCGCGCAATCCCTTGAACACCGGCTCGCGAAGTAATCCGTCACTCGTGCGACCACTGAATTCGACTTGTGCTTCAACGACCGGCTCAACCCACGTGGCTTTGGGCTTCTGGATCTTCACCGCAAGCGGCGACTCTTTGCGAATGAATGGATCAAGTCGTTCGCGGACTTCGTACAGTTGATCGTTCGTGAATCCGGTCTGTGCCTTCCCCGCGTAAAGCAATCGGCCCTCGTCGTATCGCCCCAAATACAGCGACGCGATGCGTCGTGGCTTCACACCGAGCTTCTCGACGAACGCAACGATCGGAAAGTGATCGGCCTTCGTGCATTTCACTTTCACCCATTCCCGGCCACGTCCAGAGCGATACGGCGCATCAAGCCTCTTACAGATGATTCCTTCGAGTCGTAACTGGCAGGCGTGCTCGAAGATTTCAGATCCGCCAGCGTCGATGTGCTCGCTCAATCGAATTCGAGTGGAGGAATTCTTCTTGAGTAGGGCCGTGAGCAGCTTCTTGCGTTCGACTAGCGCGAGTTGCCGAACATCCTTGCCCTTGAGGAACAAGAGATCGAACACGTAATACACGAGGCGATTCGTGCGCCTCGCCGCAATGTCCTGCTGAAGCAACCGGAAGTCGCTGCGCCCTTCATCGTCCAGCACGACGATCTCGCCATCGAGAATGGTGTCGTAGCTGCGGAGCTGCTTCAGATCACTCGCGATCGAGCTGAACGCTTGCGTCCAGTCATAGCCGCGGCGCGTGAGAATCGCGATGGACTGCTTTGTAAGGCGCGCCTGCGAGCGATATCCGTCGAACTTGATCTCGTATAGCCACTCGCCTTTGCTCGGCACCTTCTCGCTGCGCTCAGCAAGGCATGGTTCGATAAAGTCCGGCAGTCTCGATTTCACAGCTCTCTAGCAACGAAGTCGCGCGAGATGCGGTTCCGTGATCGGGAGTCCCAATAAACGCGGCGGATAGGGAGACCCTGCGCATTTGCAGATATGCAAATGACACCGGCTCCTCAAGCAGAAGCAAGAGTTTGGACGGGATGAACGGGATTGACAGGATGGTCGGAGTGAAGACATCTGAAGCGGAATGAAGAGGCAAGCCCTGCGGGCAGGGTAGCCGTTGGCAAGCAAGCCCTTCGGGCAGGCAAGCCTAACGGCAGGCCAGAGACTGAATTGAAGAGGCGAGCCCTGCGGGCAAGGTACCCTGCGCGCGAGCGCTTCCTCGTTCATCTTGTTAATCCTGTCTAAATTTCTTCGCTTTGTATCCGTGCCGTGTGAAACTCTTCTTTCCTATCTCCTCGTGAAAGTTGTTCTGTATACCGTCGGCATCGCCCGCCAAAATCGCGAGTGTTTTTCCGCCTTAACGCCAGCCTCGCAACGCGGTATGTTCGGTCCGCCCTGACGATTCCAATCGTTGAGTTCAAATTTGACGTATGCCTTGAAAGCGGCGCTCGCGCGGCAGTTTGGAATAACTGCGGTCGGCCTGCTTTGCGCGGTGCTTCTTGCCTCGGGAGTTGGGGCATTCGAAATTGAGGCGGCACCGCAGGGCATCGTCGAAGCCGGTGCTCCCGCCTACGAATTGCTGACTACCGAAGCGCTCGGTCTCGATGTCGCACCCACCGACGTTCGCGAAATGCCGGACGGTCGGCTTCTCCTCGTCGCTGGCACGCAACTCGCGTTAGGCGATGGCGCCACATGGCGTATCTACAATCAGCCTGCTAATGCCTCGCGCATTCCCGTTAAGAGCGCGGGTGTAGATCGCGACGGCGCCATCTATGTGCCAACGTCAGAAGGCGTAGCGCGCGTCGAGTTCTATGAGGACGGCTATTGGCGGCCGCAGCATGTTGTCGATTGGTCCCGCACGCAGGATGGTCGACTGCTCGTTCCCGAAGTGCGATTGGAAACGGTGGGCGACCAGTGGCTCTGGCATTCGCTCACCGGCGCCGTGCTGTCCTGGCGTCCCGGACAGCAGATGAAGTTGCTCACGTTCTCGAACACCATCGAAACCGTCTTCGGGTTCGAGAACCAGCTCTATGTCAGCGAACGCACGAACGGCACACTGCGGCGCCTGGATTCCGGCGCGGGTGAGGTGGTCAGATCGGAAGGCACGCTGAATGCGATCACCGCTACGCAAGCATTGAGCACCGGACAACTGCTAGTCGGTACCTATGGTCGTGGTCTACAGATCTACAACGGAAAGACTACGCGCACGTTTAGCTCCGATGATGTCTTCACGGGTGAGCAAAGGATCAACGCGCTGTGCCGCACCGAAGGCGGGTTTCTCGCCGCTGCCGTTGAAGGCGTGGGACTCGTTTTCTTCAACGAGGATGGGCGCGTCATCCAAGTTCTAGATCGGCTCTCGGACAGCCGCTTCACGCGTGTCAAGCATCTGGTCAGTACCCCGGGCGGTGTCGTATGGGGGTTGCTTGACGCGGGCCTATTGCGAGTCCACTTCCCTTCGAACATTGGTCACTTCGAGGCACAGCTCACGAACGGAATGACCATGGTTCACCCGCATCGCTTCGGCGGCAAACTCTGGCTACTTGCGGACGGCCGACTCTATCGTGGTGTTTACAACTCTTCCGGTCGCATGATCAGTCTCGAGCTCGACAGTCCGCCTGGCATCTTTGTCACGGCATTCTCCGGTGCACTCGGTGTCGCTGTCGCGGGCACTGAAGAAGGTGCGTACGTTCGGGATTCGCGTGGATGGCGCCTGTTCGCGCCGGATGCTCAGGCTCTGAGAATCATCGAAGAACGGTCCTCGCAGCAAGGCTGGCTCTACATGGCCCGTAATGAGGTCGGATGGATCCGCCGTGAAGGAGATCGCCTCGTTCGGTCGGGCCGTCAAACAGTGAACGGTCTCACCACGACGTTCAACCAACCTGTGATCGATAGCAGTGGGCGCATCTGGCTCGAACTCGGCATCGGCCGCGTTGCCAGCGTTGAATTGCGCGGCGGCATACCGACCGTGCAGTTCTTCAGCGAGCAACAAGGTTTGCCAGCCAGCTGGCCGCAACTGTTTGTCGATGACGGTGCCATCACGGCCAATATGGGCGATCGTTTCTGGCGCTTCGACGAAGCTGCACAACGTTTCGTTCACGACGATCGATTTCTCACGAAGGTTCCTGGCGTGAAGAGAGTGTTCGGACGCCCTGGCGTGGATGCGCGCGGGCGTCTGTGGATCGTGGGCGATGGCGAGCTGCAAATTCGCGCACAGCGTGCAGGCCGATGGTCGCAACTCGTCGCAACGGTCCCGCTGGACTTCGCTCCCTACTTGCCGACTTTCGAACGCGATGGTGTCGTTTGGCTGTATGCGCAATCTCATCTCGCGCGATTCGACCCTCGCAGGCCCGCTCCGGCGCCAAGGCGGCTTCGCGCGCTGGTGACCGAAGTCAGCGTGGCGCAGGACAGGCGGCACTTCTTTGCAGTAGACAATGCTCTGCCGCGACTGCCCTATAAAGAGAACACACTGCTCGTACGCTACAGCGCGATAGGCAGGACGCTCGCCTCGCCGATTACATTCGAAACTCGGCTGGAAGGGGACGCGAGTCGCGATTGGGCATCAGTCGGCAGCATGGGCTGGACGGTGCTGGATGGACTCAAGGAGGGCGATTACGTGCTGCGCATCCGACCGCGGCAGGGTGGCGCGATCGGCGAGGAAGACTCCGTCGCGTTCTCTATCGCAGCACCGTGGTTTCGAACACCGCTTGCATATTTCAGCTACGTGGCCGGTCTTGCTTCTCTGATCCTAATGACGGTGTGGTTGCTAACGCTGTTCGAACGCCGCAAGCGCAACCGCCTCGAGCAACTCGTCGCCGAACGCACAGGCGAGCTACAACATACGAACGTGCAGCTTGCGCGTCAGATGGATGAGATTCGCGTTCTTAGCCAAGCGATCGAACAGAGCCCGGTGGCGCTCTTCATCACGTCTCCCGAAGGCATCATCGAATACACCAATCCACGCAGTTCTCTACTAACAGGACGTACTGCAAACGAATTGCTGGGCTTCAACTTGAATGCGCTGCGTCCTTCGAGCATCTGCAACGCGAAGCGCAAGGAAATCGAGGCGACGCTCATGTGCGGGGAATCGTGGAGCGGCGAGCTCGCGCTCGAACATAGTAGCGGGCGGATCATTCCCGTGCGTTCGACGCTCTCGCCCATCAGCGGTCAGGACGGTCGCATCCATCATCTCGTGCTCGAGGACGACATCACCGAGTGGAAGGAAGATCAGGAACGTCGGCGGCGTCTCGAGAGTGAACTGGCTCAAGCGCAGAAGATTGAAAGTATCGGAACGCTCGCTGGTGGCATCGCGCACGACTTCAACAATTTGCTGACAGGCATTCTGGGCTACAGCGAACTCGCGTGGATGAATGCCGAAGAGAAGAAAGACAACACCGCCGAGATCGATCAAATGCGCAAGGCGGCCTTGCGGGCGAAGGATTTGGTGAATCAAATCCTCACCTTCTCGCGCAAGAATGAAGGCACACGCATCCCGCTCGACTTGCGGCGTCCGGTCGAGGAG
>DASTSB010000359.1:0-3854 GCA_035760885.1 Steroidobacteraceae bacterium
CGCGTTCGCGGCAAGGTCGAGGAGATCTGCAAGCGCTTCCCGGTGTACGGAAAGTGATGAGGTGATGCAGTGATGAGGTGATGAGAGATTTCGGATGCGATGAGCTGCGCCGTTCACTCCATCACCGCCATCACTTCATCACGTTGCTATGTACTGCCCCTTCTGCAATCACGAGGAAACCAAAGTCATCGACTCGCGATTGGCCGGTGAAGGTCAGCAAATCCGCCGGCGTCGCGAGTGTCTGAAGTGCGGCGAGCGTTTCACGACGTTCGAATCCGCAGAGCTCGTGATGCCGCGCATCGTGAAGAGCGACTCCAGTCGCGAACCGTTCGATGAGCAGAAGCTTCGCAACAGCATGCTCAAGGCGTTAGAGAAGCGTCCCGTTGCGAGCGAGGCGGTCGATGCGGCTGTCGCGCATATCTGCCACAAGCTGCGCTCGTTGGGTGAACGCGAAGTGGCCTCGCGCCTGATCGGCGAGCTCACGATGGAAGAGCTGCATCACTTGGATGAAGTGGCCTACGTGCGGTTTGCATCCGTGTATCGAAGCTTCCAAGACGTCGATGCGTTTCGCGAGGAGATCGAGCGCATGCGTCATCGCCGCACTCGCGAAGAAACCGAAAATCAGCTCGCCCTCTGGACGGGCTCCGAGCCGCCGAAGAAGCGTTGACGCCGAATGTTTAGCGAGCTTGATACCCGACACATGCGGCGTGCACTCGAGCTCGCTGAGCTCGGACGCTACTCGTGTCAGCCGAATCCTCGTGTCGGTTGTGTGATTGCGCACGGCGAGCACGTCGTTGGCGAAGGCAGTCACTTGATTGCCGGTGAAGCTCACGCAGAAGTGAATGCGTTGCGCATGGCGGGCGAGCACGCTCGCGGTGCTACGGCCTACGTGACGCTCGAACCGCATTGCTTTCACGGTAAAACGCCTCCGTGTACCGATGCGTTGATTCAAGCCGGTGTGAAGCGCGTTGTTTGCGGTGCGCTCGATCCCAATCCGAAGGTGAGCGGCGAGGGGCTCCGGCAACTACAAACTGCAGGATTAGATGCTCGAAGTGGGCTACTCGAAGAGGAAGCTCGCGAACTCAACCTTGGCTTCGAAAAACGCATGCGCATCGGTCAGCCGCGCGTCATCGTAAAACTGGCGGCGAGTTTGGATGGCCGCACCGCGCTTGCGAATGGCGTCAGCCGCTGGATCACTGGCGAGGACGCCAGAGCTGACGTGCATCGTCTGCGCGCGGAGTGCGGTGCGATCGTTACAGGGGTGAACACAGTGATTGCGGACGATCCGCAACTGAATGTTCGCGATCCGGCCATTGAGATGCGGGGTCGACAGCCGCTCAAAGTGATCGTGGATTCGAATCTGCGCACGCCATCCGCCGCTCGCATTTTTCTCGACGGCTCCGCACTGATTGCAACGGCACGCGAGCATGTCGATAAGGGCGCGGCATTGCAGGCGCGCGGCGCTGAACTTGTCGGTTCGAAGCTGGATAGTCGCGGGCGAGTTGATTTGCGAACGCTCATGGCCGAACTTGGGCGCCGGCAATGCAACGATGTGTTGATTGAGGCAGGCGCTACGCTCGCCGGACGCGTCATCGAAGAAGGCCTTGCGGATGTGTTGATCGTTTACGTCGCGCCGCTCGTTCTGGGGAATTCGGCGAGGCCGCTACTGCATTTGCCACCATTAGAGCGCATGGATGCCGCGCTACAATTCGAACTGAAGCAGGCCCTGCCGCTTGGGCGGGATTTGAAACTCACATACGTGCCGAAAGCTCGGTAACGTCGAGACTCCATGTTTACTGGCATCGTTCAGGCCGTCGGCGAGATCCAGGCCATTAGTCCTAAAGGCGGCGACGTCGAAATGCTGATCGGCGCGCGCGACCTCGGGCTTGCAAATGTCGCAATCGGCGACAGTATTTCGGTATGCGGTTGTTGCCTGACGGTGACGCGTCTAACTGCGGATAGCTTCGCAGTCGATGTATCGACTGAGACACTGAACGTGACCACGTTGAAATCGTGGCAAACCGGAACGCGAGTCAATCTCGAGAAGGCATTGGTAGCGGGCCAAGCGCTCGGCGGGCATTACGTGACGGGCCATGTCGACGGCGTTGCTCGCGTGCTCGAACGACATGACGATGCGCGGTCGGTTCGTGTTCAATTCGAAGTGCCGGCACCACTTGCAAAATACATCGCGCGCAAAGGCTCGGTTTGCATCGATGGTGTGAGTCTCACGGTCAATGACGTGGAAGATTCACGCTTTGGCGTCAACCTGATTCCGCACACGCTTGAAGTGACAACGCTAAATTTTTACCGCAGCGGCACGCCGGTGAACTTGGAAGTGGACATCATTGCTCGCTATGTCGAGCGTATCGCCGCAGGCGTGCATTCATGAATGCCAACTCTGGGCTCAAGCTCAACAGCATCGACGAAATTCTCGCGGACATCCGCGCAGGCCGTATGGTCGTGATCATGGACGACGAAGATCGCGAGAACGAAGGCGATCTCGTCATGGCCGCGGAGTTCGCGCGCGCTCAAGACATCAACTTCATGGCGAAGTACGGTCGTGGATTGATTTGTTTGACGCTCACGCGCGAACGCTGCCGCCAACTGCGGTTGCCATTGATGGTCGGCGACACGGATCTCGATCACCGCACGAACTTCACGGTGTCGATCGAGGCGGCCGAAGGGGTGACGACCGGAATCTCTGCACATGACCGCGCGCAGACAATCCGTGCTGCAGTTCGGCGGAATGCACAGCCCGAAGACCTGCGGCAACCAGGTCATATATTTCCGTTGATGGCGCAACCGGGTGGCGTGCTCGCGCGAGCAGGTCACACTGAGGCGGGATGTGATCTCGCGCGGTTGGCGGGCCTCGAGCCCGCGGCCGTCATCGTCGAGATTCTCAATGAAGACGGAACGATGGCGCGTCGGCCCGATCTGGAAACGTTTGCGCGGCAACATCAATTAAAAATTGGCACGATCGCGGATTTGATCCGCTATCGGCTCGAGAAGGACCGCTCGATCGAACGTATCGACGAACAAGACGTGGCAACGGAATTCGGGCGATTCCGCATGTACTCGTACGAGGATCACGTCAATCGAACCGTGCATCTCGCGTTGGTGCGCGGCGACTTGCGCGGTGCGGATGCTCCGCTCGTACGGGTACATCTTCGCGATACCTTGCGCGATGTGGTCGGGATTCAAGACGACAAGTTGGGATTGCCCTTGCGCGCTGCACTGAAGCGCATTTCGCAGGAGCAGCATGGGGCGGTTGTGATCCTGCGTCCGGAGGAATCACCTCGCGATCTCGTCGAGGCCGTCCAGACCATTCATGCCAATCACCACGCCGAACCGCCCCGGCCGATTTCAGGAGCGACCGTCCTGCGGACCTACGGCATCGGCGCGCAGATCCTGCGCGACCTTGGCGTCAAACGCATGCGCGTTCTGTCTGCACCGAAGCAGATGCATGGCCTGTCGGGGTTCGACCTCGAAGTTGTGGAGTATGTGAGTTAGGAGAAGAGTCTCCACGGAGCACACGGAGGGCACGGAGCGGAAATGCGAAAGGAAGCCGTTGTGACGGCAAATTCGGTTTTGCGCTCCATTGATGGGGAAACTTCAAGCGATTTCCACTACTCATCTCCGTGTCTCTGTGATCTCTGTGGAGATATCTTCCGGTTCTTAGGTGCGAAGGTCGTCTAGGCGGCTATACTTCCCGCCCCCGAATTCCACCCACGCCCGTGCCAATGGACTCCATCAAGACGATCGAAGGCGATCTGCAATGCCGCGAGCTGCGTTTTGCCATTCTGGCTTCGCGCTTCAATGACTTTATCGTCGATCAACTCGTTCGCGGGGCCGTA
>DASTSB010000360.1:0-9792 GCA_035760885.1 Steroidobacteraceae bacterium
CGCAGGCTTTTGAGGCGCAGTTACTACCATGGACACACAAATTGTTGCTTCAGATCAGCGGGCGGGCATTCCCGTCGACACTATGAGTACTGCTTCAAAACCTATAACAAGTCAGATCGTCACCCCCGCCGTCGCCGCGAACGCGGACCAGCTCGGCGATGCGCACACGGCCGAGACCAAGTCCATCGAAGCCACCGGCGGCTGGGATTCGTATGAAGTTTGGCGTCGCTTCATCAAAGAAGCTCGCGATCGCCGTAAGACCTCTGAATCGAACTAACCCAGTCTGACGTGGGGACACGGTTCCCGCCGCGCCCACGCACTAGACCCAGACACTAGACCCAGACACTAGACCCGGATATCACGCTGGTCACATCGGGTCGGTCGCATTAGAGCTGAGCCTCTAGCAACCAAAATTCCACTCCCATTCCTTCGATCGCGATGAGCGCGGTGCTTGTGGGGCGCCCCGCGTCCCGCTACCGTACGTCACCGGCGGCATGCGCCTCGATCCGCCGCCTCCATCGCAGATCTCCATGCCCGAGCCACTCGCGAACGCCGCCATCGGTGCTCCACCGGAGTCGCCTCATGCTGTGCAGCTGAAGCGCGGCTTTCCGCGGCTGCGATTCGAACCGGCGCTTGAAGCGGAGTTCAAGCAAGTTCATCTCAAAGAGTCGCTGCATCAGGTAAGGCGCAATCTGTGGCTCGCGATTGCGTTCGTAGTCGGCTTTTCCGCGCTCGCTCATCTGGTCCTGAACTCCGATGCCAATCGGATGATGGACGTGATCCGCGTGGCGGTGTTCACCCCCGTACTCACGATCGCGCTCTGGGTAGTGCATAGCCGCTTCTATCATCGCTACTACCCCATCGTGTGCCTGCTCGGTTCGACCCTATTCGGAATCGGTGTCGTCGTCCTGGACGTCATCGCCGCGCAGCACTCGGTGAATTTCAACGCCACGGTCGTCATTGCGATCATCTATATCTACTTCATGCTGGGCATGACCTTCTATGCCGCGCTGTTCGCGGCGACGACGGTATTGATCTCTTACGTCATTGCTGGCGTGCTGGCGTCGTTGCCGATCTCGTGGATGGTGATCGATGTGGGCGTGCTGGCCTTTACGAATCTGGTCGGCGCGATGGTGTGCTATTCGCTCGAGCGCACTCACCGGACCAATTTTCTCGAAGAGCGTTTGCTCATCGAAGCGGCAAGCCGCGATGGGTTGACCGGCATCCACAATCGCCGATCGTTCGATGAACATGTCGATCGTTTGTGGCCGCAGGCCATCCGCGATCAGGCGCCGCTCGCGCTGCTGCTCGTCGATATCGATCACTTCAAGGCGTACAACGACTATTACGGTCACCAAGCCGGAGATGAATGCCTGCGGCAAGTGGCATGGACGCTCACCAATTGCGCACGTCGCCCGCTCGACATCACCGCACGATATGGAGGAGAGGAGTTCGCGATCGTCTTATATGACGCTCGCCGTGATCACGTTGAAGAGGCGGTGCGGCGCATTCAATCCGGAATCGAAAAGCTATCCATCAAGCACACGGCGCCGGGCATTTCGAGCAAGACGTTGACCGTAAGTATCGGCGGTGCCTGCATCCAGCCGGCAAACGGTCGTAGCCATTTCGGTTTCATCCAGCTTGCGGATGAAGCGCTGTACGCGGCCAAGTCGCGCGGGCGCAATTGCGCGGTGATCATGGATAAAGAGTACGACCAGCTATCGACGGGCTCTTTCCGCAAGTCGCTCGGAAGCGAATCGACTATCGGCCTCGCAAGCTAGCTGCAGATTCGCAAGGACAGCGATCTAAACTGATTCTCGCGCGTTGTGGTGCGCAGCTAACCGTCGACAACACCTCGTACTACGCGGCGCGCTCGCGCGTCAGTTTTGTTTCACACGCTCAATCACATTCCATAGAATCGCATCCATGACGTTATTGCGAGTCGCCGAGCCTCAGGAGGAGCGCGCCGATCGGCTGGAGCGTGAGTTCCAGGCCGTGCTCGATGCCGCGGTGGACGCAGTCGTCTTGTTCGATCACGAAGGGCGTATCGAACTGCTCAATCACGCGGGCGAACGCATGTTCGGGTACAACGAACAGGAAGTCATCGGCCTGAAGGTGCACATCCTGCTGCCCGAGCCGTTTCGCTCGCAGCAAGAAGACTATCTGCGCAACTACATCGAACCCGGCGAGCCGCGAATCATCGGCATCGGTCGCGAACTCTTGGCCAAGCGCCGCGACGGCAGCGAATTCTCCGCGGAGCTCGCAGTTGGTCGCGTACAGGGGACCGAGCCCCCGCGATTCGTCGGCTTTATTCGCGACATCACTGTCCGGCGCAACGCTGAGGAAGCGCTTCGTCGCAGCGAAGCTCAGCTCACCATCGCGCAAGAGATCGCGAATCTGGGCAACTATGTGGTCGACTTCGATGGGCAGACCGAGGATTATTGGTCGCCGCATTTGTATCGCGTGCTGGGCCGCCGCTACGGTGAGTCCTACATCGGGGTCTACGATTTCTTGCAACCTCGGGTGCATCCGGCCGATCGTGCTCGCTGGCAACAAGCGAAAGACGAACTGGATGCGGTGGGCCGGGCGATGGACATCGAATATCGGATCACTCATCCGGACGGATCGCTGCGCTACGTGCATCACATCGCCCAGGCGACCCGCAGTCCCTCCGGCAAGATGTTGCGGCAAGTTGGAACGCTTCACGACATCACGGATCGGCGTCTTGCGGAGGACGAGGCTCGCCAAATGCAGGATCGCATCGCGCACTTCGGGCGGATCTCAACGATGGGTGAGATGGCTGCCGGCATCGCTCACGAGGTGAATCAACCGCTCACCGCCATTGCTACTTACGCGCAAGCGTGTCAGCGTCTCATCGCATCGGGAAATGCCACCGAAGAAGAAATTGCCTCTGCGCTGGAACACATCGGCGCGCAGGCGCTCAGGGCAGGCGAGGTGATCCGGCGTTTGCGCACGTTCGTGAAGAACCGAGAGGTGCGGCGTGAATTGGTAGATGCCAATCGACTGCTTGCGGATGTGCTAACGCTGGCTGAAACCGATGCGCGGCATCACGGCGTACATATGGTCCTCGAGCCGGCGACGCAATCGCCCCAGGTACAAGCGGACGTGGTGCAGATTCAACAAGTGATCCTGAATTTGGTTCGCAACAGCATCGATGCCATGACCGAGATACCCGAAGCGCGGCGCGAAATCGTGCTCAAAACGGAGCTGGACAACGAAGGCGACGTGCAATTCACGGTTGCCGACCGAGGCATCGGCGTCAGCGCGGAAATGATGGCCGAGCTTTTCAATCCATTTTTTACGACCAAGCCGGGCGGAACCGGTTTGGGTCTTTCGATTAGCCGTTCGATCGTGCGAGCGCACGGCGGGAAGCTTTGGTGCGGCCCCAATCCAGGCGGCGGTGCGCGCTTCTTCTTCACGCTTCCTTCAGTACCTGCAGCAGGGGGATAAGCCGATGAGGGCCAATACTAATAATTCGCGTCCAACCATTTTCGTCGTGGACGACGACGCGGCGGTGCGCGATGCGCTGAAGTTGTTGTTGCGCTCGGTCGGTCAGCCGGTCGAGACCTTCGGATCGGCGCAAGAGTTTCTCGATGCGTATAGCGAAGATCGTCCCGGCTGCTTGGTCTTGGACATTCGCATGCCCGGCATGTCGGGACTCGAGTTGCAGCAGAAGCTCAACGAAAAGCATTCGATTCTGCCGATCATCTTCATAACCGGTCACGGCGATGTGCCGATGGCCGTCGAAGCGATGCAGGCCGGCGCGGTCGACTTCATTCAAAAGCCGTTTCGCGATCAAGACCTCATCGATCGCATCAACCAAGCACTCGAAAAAGACGGCAGCAACCGTGCGGCATTGGGCGAGCGCAACGACATCCGCCGTCGCTTGGAAACTTTGACGCCGCGCGAACGCGAAGTGCTTGACCTCGTTGTACATGGCAAGGCGAACAAAGTGATCGCAGGCGATCTCAAACTGAGTCAGCGCACGGTCGAAATCCATCGAGCACGCGTGATGGAGAAAATGCAGGCGTCGTCGCTTGCGCACCTCGTTCGTATGGTTCTCGAAGTGGGTGAAGCGTGATCGCGCAACTGTGATCGATGCGTATCTGTTTTGCGCTTCGTTGCGATGCGAAGCGCGACACCAAATTCCTTAAGTACAATTGCGAATTTTTAAGCGGGGCGCAGCCGATGAAAGTTGCGCCATGCGACCACGGCCCACAGGCAAGTCCACCGCCCCCAATCCTCCCTGCGGCTCGGGCTTTCTTGACTCAACGGCCGTGGCCGCTTTTTTCTAGGGCTTTAGCTTCCGTGGCAGGTACTCGTCCCATCGTCGCAGTCATCGAAGCAGATGCAACTGATCGTCGCACGCTGTGTTCGCTGCTGAGCTTGTTGGATGTCGACGTTCACGACTACGACAGCGCGGAGAGCTATCTCGCATCGCGGGTCGATTCGTTGGGCTGCTTGATCAGTGATGTGGCGCTGCCCGGCATGTCCGGTTTCGAACTACTTCGGGTGTTGCGGAATGCGAAGCGATTGACGCCCGTCATTCTCGTCGGTGAAGAAGCCGATGTGCGTACGGCCGTGATCGCGATGCAGGAAGGCGCAACCGATTTCATCGAGAAGCCGCATTTGGATCTCACGATTCTGCGACGCGTCGCGAATCTGATCGATCGGACTAGGCATTGAAGCCCGGTGATGAAGTGATCCAGTGATGTAGTGAACGGTGAGGCAACCAGCGCTGTTCACCAGATCACCCGATCACGCGATCTCACTTGATGTTTATCGCACCTGTTCCAATTCCGCCCGCGGATCGAAATTCAGTTCGCGCTTCATTTGTTCGTATAGCGCTTGCGCCTGCGGCGAATCGTTCGGCGGCAGTACGATCTTGAGCACGACGTACTGATCTCCGGACGGACTGCCCGGAAGTCCTCGTCCTTTCAATCGCATCTTCTGGCCGGCCTTCGCGCCCGCGGGAATACGCAAGTCCACCGCGCCGCCCAACGTCGGCGTCTGCACCGTTGCGCCAAGGGCGGCTTCCCAAGGTGCGACGGGCAAAGTCAGTGTGACATCACGGCCATTGACCTCAAAGAGTGGATGGGCTCGGAAGCTCACTTCTAGGTATAAATCCCCAGTGGGGCCGCCGCCGATTCCCGGGCTGCCTTGTCCTGCGAGTCGAATGCGTTGTCCTTCGGTCACGCCCGCGGGGATCGTCACTTTGAGTTTGCGTGCTTGCACGCCCACGTGACCGTCGTTCGTCAACTGTGGCGAGTTGATTTCGATCGTCTGCGAGCCGCCACGATACGCATCTTCCAAGTCGATCTGGATCTTGGCGACGTGATCCTGTCCAGGCGAAGCGAAACCGCGTGCGCCGCCGCGACGCTGTCCGAAGGGACTGCGCGAGCCGAATAGCGACGAAAAGAAATCGCTGAAGCCGCCGTCATCGTTCTCACCGAATGACGTGGAGAACTCAAAGCCATTGCCCCAGTTCGGCGGCGGACGGAAATCCTGTCCGGGACGATAACTGCTGCCGAGCTGATCGTACGCAGCGCGCTTTTCAGGATCTTTCAGTACTTCGTAGGCTTCCTGAACTTCCTTGAACTTTTCTTCGGCGTTCGCTTCCTTGCTGACGTCAGGGTGATATTTGCGCGCAAGGCGACGATAGACGCGCTTGATCTCGTCTTGATTCGCGTCTCGGGCAACCCCGAGGGTCTTGTAATAGTCTTTGAAATCCATCGTGGATGAATAACAGCCTACGGCACCAACCGCATACTCCGTCCGACATTGTAGGCGTGTCCGAGGAATTCAAGACTCGAGGCGGCGCGTGCCGCCGCCGGCTGCTTCAGCGAGGGTATCGGCGCGCTCGGCGGATCGCGGCCAAGCCCAACAACAGAAGACTCATGGAACCGCCGCCGCCGGCCGTGCTCTTCGGCGTCGACGTACTTGAGTTCGTGACGATTGCCGTCGGAGATGCGGAGACGGTAACGGCTGCTTGGGCGCGATCGTTCCCGGGCTGATCGTCACTGTAGTCCCCGGAAATGTTTGCTTCCAATGCATAGGTTCCCGCTTGATTTGCGGTCAGGCTCGCTTTCCCCGTGGCACTCGCACCCGCTGCCAGATGTGCGATGGTGCAGGTCACTACGCCGGCCGATTGCTGGCACTGGCCGCCTGTCACGCTGAGCTGGCCAACCGCGAAAGCCGTAGTGTCGGTAGGAATGATGACCACCACGCTGCCGGCATCTCGTGGCGAACTATTCACCACATCGAACGTCAACGTGAACGCGTCGCGCACATTCACGTTGCTGGGAGCGGTGACTGCTATGGACAAATCGTTGGCAGAGGAAATCGAAATAGATCCGGATCCGGAATTGTCCAGTGCCGACGTATCGTTCTGTGCCGACGCCGACGCAGCTACGGAGTAGCTCCCCGCAACCGCGCCTTGCAAAGACAGCGTAATGGTACGAGTTGCGCCCCCGGCGAGATTGCCGAGGTCGCAGTCGATGGCGCCCGCACCGCTCGTGCAGGTCCCATCTGCAACGCTGGCTGCCTCAATCGTGAGCGCTGCCGGCAATGCGATTTCGGCATGAACGCCATTCGCGCCAAGCCCGCCCGAGTTCGTCACCGCGAGTTGCCAATCGAAGGCCGAGTCAACAGCGTGACGGCTGGTGCCGAGGTCCCGCGCAATCGTGATGTTTGCAGGCGCGAGCGCCGTGATGCACGCCGCCGACTGAATCTTCGGGCGGATCAAATCCAAACTGCACTGTGAGAACGCTTCATTGCCGCTCACTGCTGGCGACATCAGATACACACCCGCGGGCGTGCTTGCGCACGCTTTGCCCGCTTCGCCGTCGTGCACCGCGCCGAAGTTGTGACCAATCTCGTGCGCGGCGATGAGCGAATCGATCCACGCGCCGGTCGCGCCCACTTGCGTGAGGCCGACCCCATACTTCTGATCGCAGAGGGCATCCACATAGGCAATCCCAACGGTCGTGCCCTGCAGATCGCGCCCGGTGAACAGATGCGTCAGTCCGCGCGAGCGCAACTCAGGCGTGTTGCGGCGCAGATTTGCAAATTCGGCAAGTAGTTTCGAGGGATCGGCTTCGCTGGAAAGATGATCGGTGCTCGCGTCATCCACCAAGAGTGTCGGCGCTTGTATTTCGATTCCCAGCTGCGAGCTGTAAATGCCATCGATGTTGTTCAATCGAAGCAGCAAGGCGTCGCGTGCCTCCTGCTTGCTGGCGTATCGAGCGAGAAACGCGCTGTCGCTGAGAATTGCGAGATCCAGTTTGAGGGTCGCGCCCGGCGCCCGCTGCGTCTGCGCTTGTGACTTCAGTTCGCCAAGCAAGGCTGCGTAGTCGTTCTTGCTCACTGCGTCTGTCGCACCAGTGGCCTCGCAACTCGTCGACCCCGGGTCGAGCCATGTATCTGCGATCCGAAACATCACGTTGTGTGCGGAAGCGGAGGTCGGCGTCATCAATGCGGACTTCACCGCCGCTGCGGGTTCGATCGCGAATAGTTCGCGTCCATCCCAAATCAGACCGTGCACATCCTCGCCTTCGATTCCCAGACGCACCCACGAGCCTGCAGCGTTAGCGATTGCGCCGCGATAGAGCGCTAAGGCCGAGACGGGTGTTTGCGATGCAGCCCACTTCGAGTTCACCTGCAACTGCAAGTCGAAGCGGCGATCGAATGCATCGAACTGTGCAGCAAGATGGTCCGACCTCAACTTCTGCTGCCCGGTGTGAGCAGCATGAGTGAGTGCGCTGAGATCGACGGATTCGGCGCTGTTGATGCGCGCAGCAGAATGGGCGTTGGCGGCCGCGAACATCGCAGTGCATGCGCATGCTCCCAGCAAAGTGTGAACCAGCGAACGTTTGCTTCGCTCCCAACCGAACTTCATGGCACCTCCGATGAGGCGCCGTTTTCCCACGCACTCGAATTGCCAACTACGAAGTGAGTCGCGAACTCGTCCGTGCCGGGGTTCGGCGTATGCGTCGGTTCAGGCTTGTCCTGACAGTATTTGCCTTAAATTTAAACAACCGTTTAATATGGGCGCCATGAAGTCCGCAGCCGCATCGCGCCGCCACAAGACCCGCCGGGTCGGTCGTCCCGATTCGCAGGCGGACACGAATGTGCGCGAAGCGCTTTTGAACGCTGCTCGCGAACTGTTTCTCGAACGCGGTTTCGAGCGAACCACGGCGAGGCAGATTGCACAGGCCGCTCGGACTACGCCTGCGATGATTCACTACTACTTCGGCGACAAAGCGGGACTGTTCGAGGCCATGCTCGATCAAACGATCGCGCCGCTTCGCGCATTGCTCATCGAAGGAGCAAGCGCCGGCCCATTGGATCCAACGACGATGCTCGTCATGCAAATGCGCGTCATCGCTGCCAATGCGTGGATTCCAGCCGTCGTCGTCAACGAAGTTCTCGCGCAACCAGGCCGCTTGCGTCCCATGTTCGTTCGCGATGTCGCAGGCCGGCACATGCCACTGTTGGTGAAGTTGTTCGAGCAGGGCAAGCGCGCCGGCCGCGTGCGCCGCGATCTCGACCCCAAACTAGCCGCACTCTCATTCATTTCGTTGTGCGTGTTCCCGTTCGTCGCGCGTGCGGTCGTCGAGCCCGTGTTCGGGATTCGCGTTGACGAGCAAATCGACGAGATCGTGAAGCACACCGAAAGACTGTTGATGCGAGGCATCGCAGCGAGCGAGCAACCATGAACCTGCAACGATCGTTCGGGGTGCTGCTTGGTTGCGTGCTCATCGCGGGATGCGGCTCGCACGGCAGCGAGCAAGTCCTGGGGACGCTGGAGCGCGATCGGCTCGAGCTCACCGCAGAAGCGAATGAACCGATCGTCGAAGTGCTCCATCGAGAAGGTGATGCGGTGCAAGCGGGCACGCTGCTGTTGCGACTCGATCTCGGATCGATGGCGGCCCGCTTGGAACGAGCGCGTGCGGCTCGCGCGGCCGCCGAGCGGCATCTTGCCGAACTGGTCGCAGGTCCTCGTGCACAGGAAATCTTGGAAGCGCGCGCCGCATTGGATGCAGCACGTAGTAGCGCCGCAACCCAGAACGCGGAGCTCGCGCGCATGAACAATCTCTACGCCGATCATCTCGTGCCGCGCGCGGATGTGGATCAAGCACAAGCGGTCCGCGATTCTGCAGTGAGTGCGCAGAAGCAAGCGCAAGCTCGCTTGAATCTCCTGCTCGAGGGCACACGGGTGGAAGCCGTGGAACAAGCGGAAGCACAGCTTCGGCAAGCGGATGCGGACCTGTCGCAACTGCAGGTCAGCGCGGACCGCTATCGCGTCACGGCGCCACGCGATGGTCGCATCGAAGCCTTGCCATACAAGCTGGGCGAACGGCCGCCCACGGGTGCGCCGGTCGTCGTCATGCTTGCCGATGGCACACCGTACGCTCGAGTTTATGTACCGGAAGATCGACGCGGCCGATTCGAGCCCGGAACTCACGTCGAAGTGCACGTGGACGGTATCGACAATGCGTTTGCCGGGACGGTGCGCTTTGTTTCGGCTGAAGCTGCGTTCACGCCCTACTACGCGCTGACTCAAGAGGATCGCGCCCAACTGAGCTATTTGGCGGAGATCGATCTGACGGATCCCAGTGCGACACGCCTGCCCAGCGGCATTCCCTTGCAAGTCGATTTGCGCCTGATGAAGTAGTGAGCAGTGGCGAGCACCGACGACATAGCCATCACCGCGCGACAACTCACGCGCAAGTTCGGCAGTCTGGTTGCTGTCGATCACATCGACATCGA
>DASTSB010000361.1:0-5769 GCA_035760885.1 Steroidobacteraceae bacterium
CCGAGCGACTTTTCACCCCTTTCCCCCTGATCAGGAAAGAGGCGCCCGTGTTGGGCGGCGCCGACTGCCAAACCGTTGCCGGATGGCCACCGGAACCCCCCGCCCATTACGGAAGTGGCGACGCTACCACTACTTAATTCCCGTTGCGAGAGGAATTTTTCAGAGAAGCCACAGATTTTCCGGATTTGTGTTGTTTTCGCAACGACTGGGGAAGGTCGATCGGAAACGGGCGACGGAACAGAGGACATCAGTCCGGTTAATGTGACTCGTCGCAGACAGCCGGAGATTGACAGGTGGCGCTGCGGGTGATCGCAGTAGCACATCACGAGCTATTGCGGAGAAGGTGTTACCGCTAGCGCGCAACTCGTGTCGGATCGGAGATGGGCGTGACTTGGAAGGATGGCTCCCCGGGCCGGACTCGAACCAGCGACCAACGGATTAACAGTCCGTCGCTCTACCACTGAGCTACCGGGGAACAGTAGGGGTCAATCGAAGGCGCGCGATTTTGCGGAATCGCAAGGCGAGGGTCAAGAAATGATCGCGATGATTTCTCTTTCGTCGGGCACTCGCCAGCTCGGTCTCTATATATATGAGCCGACCGACGTCATCGTGAGTGTTTAGGTCAGTCCCACTTGTGGACGTTGCGGCGACTCACTCCAACCAAGATTCGTTCGATTCGCCAGGTACTCGTGTCGAGTTGCTTCGCTGCGAGCGCTGGGGTCAAGCCGCGACGAGCGACGAGGGTCCAAACTTTGACGGCGTAGTCCGATGGGGGGCGATGCGTGCGTTGCATGATTCATTAACGTGGCGTCATGTCGAAGGAACCATACGTTCACGACGAGCAGTACGCCGCCAGTTAATGGACGGAGTGGGGAGTAGACGAACCCCTAACCTCAACTCCGGCTGGTGACGTGCGCCATCACATGTTTCTTGGTGCGATCACCGCCTCAATTCTCTGCAGCGCGTCTCGTAGGGTCTCAAGGCTGCACGCATATGAAAGCCGCATGTGCCCAGGTGCGCCGCATCCGCTCCTGGGACGACTGCTACACCGCCTTTGTTCGAGAAGCCGTCGGCAAACTCGTTATCGTCGTAATGTGCAAGGTCTCCATGGCGCGCTCGACACCCGATATGGAGACGGTTTGACGCGTTGAACGCGAAGGGAGGGAGAAGGTGCCGGCAAATCCAGCCGATGGGTAGAACCGACTGTAGGCCGGGCATGCATCTCGCTGTATCTTTACTTGAAAGCTGACAGGCACTGCCCACATTCGGCTGCAGACTTTCTCGCCTTATTCCAGAGTGCTGCTGATCATGTCCGACGACTCCAAACTGCACGGTCAGTTCATACTGGGTGGCGACTTCGAGCCTTCGGGCGATCAGCCTGCTGCCATCGAAAAGCTTGTCGATGGCATCGAATCGGGCCTATCCCATCAAACACTGCTCGGTGTAACCGGGTCCGGAAAAACCTTCACGATTGCCAACGTGATTCAGCGCGTGCAGCGGCCCACGATGGTTCTGGCTCACAACAAGACACTTGCTGCGCAGCTCTATGGAGAATTCAAAGAATTCTTCCCAAATAACGCGGTTGAATATTTTGTTTCGTATTACGACTACTACCAGCCTGAGGCGTACGTTCCCTCATCGGACACGTACATCGAGAAAGATTCTTCGATTAACGAACATATAGAGCAAATGCGTCTTTCTGCAACGAAGGCGCTGCTGGAAAGGCCCGATGCAATCATCGTCGCAACCGTTTCGGCGATTTACGGTCTAGGGGACCCGCAAGCCTATTTGTCCATGGTTTTGCATGTGTCGCGTGGAGATCGTATCGATCAGCGTCAGTTGCTGCGTCGGCTCACCGACATGCAGTACACGCGCAACGAACTCGACCTGACTCAAGGTACTTATCGCGTGCGAGGAGATGTCATCGACATCTTCCCTGCGGAATCAGAGCGCGAGGCGCTGCGTGTCGAGCTCTTCGACGATGAAGTGGATTCCCTATTGCTGTTCGATCCGTTGACGGGAGAGATTCGTCGCAAGATACCGCGCTATACCGTGTTCCCGTCGACGCACTACGTGACGCCGCGCGATCGACTCGTGAATGCCGTCGATTACATCCGCGATGAGTTACATCACCGGTTGAATGAACTGAAGAGTGCCGGAAAGTTGGTGGAGGCGCAGCGCTTGGAGCAGCGCACGCGCTTCGACATCGAGATGATGCGCGAAGTCGGTTACTGCAATGGCATCGAAAACTACTCTCGCTATTTGTCGGGGCGCGCGCCGGGCGAGCCGCCGCCATGCTTATTCGACTACTTGCCTGCGAATGCATTGCTCGTCGTCGACGAAAGCCATCAGACGATCCCGCAGCTCGGCGCGATGTATCGCGGAGATCGGTCGCGAAAAGAAACGCTCGTCGAATACGGATTTCGCTTGCCTTCCGCACTTGACAATCGCCCGCTGCGATTCGACGAGTGGGAAAAGCTCGCGCCACAGATGATCTTTGTTTCGGCCACGCCGGGCCAATATGAGATTCAGAAGTCGGGTCAGATCGTCGAGCAGCTCGTACGTCCGACGGGGCTCGTGGATCCCGAGGTCGAAATTCGACCGGTGCGTTCGCAGGTCGATGATGTGCTTTCCGAGATCAAGCTGTGTGTTGAGCAGGATGAGCGCGTGTTGATCACGACACTGACGAAGCGGATGGCAGAAGATCTCACGGAATATCTGGATGAGCACGGCGTAAAAGTGCGGTATTTGCATTCCGATATCGACACAGTCGAGCGCATGGAGATCATTCGCGACCTGCGACTCGGCAAGTTCGACGTGCTCGTCGGCATCAACTTGCTTCGTGAAGGCTTAGACATGCCGGAGGTATCGCTCGTTGCGATTCTCGATGCTGACAAGGAAGGGTTCCTACGTTCGGAAAATTCGCTGATCCAAACGATCGGACGCGCCGCGCGTAACTTGAATGGTCGCGCAATTCTGTACGCAGATCAGATCACGGGTTCGATTCAGCGAGCTTTGGACGAAACAAGTCGACGTCGCGCGAAACAAATCGAATTCAACCAGACGCATGGCATCACTCCGCGCGGGATCAAGAAGGGAGTCGCGGACATCATGGAAGGCGCTTACTCGGACGATTCGCGCTCGGGTGCCAAGAAAGTCGCTGAGCCGCAAGATGACTATTCCACGCTCACGCCGGACCAAGTTATGCGTCGCGTCAAGAAGCTGGAGCAAGAGATGTTCAAGCACGCGCGCAATCTCGAGTTCGAAGAGGCTGCTCGCATACGCGATGAGGTGCAGCGCTTGCGGAATGCAGGATTAGGATTGCCATCGGAAAAGGCGGGTTGAGGAAGTGAGGAAGTGAGGAACCGAGAGTGGACTTGCCCCGCCTTTCTTCGCCTCCCGTTCCTTAGACTCTCGATTGCGTCACAGGGCTGAGGGCTGGAAGCCCCCGATGGGCTACGCTGCTCACATTCTCACTCCCTCACTTCTTTACCTCGCTTCGCTGCCGCTTGCCGGCAGCGACTGCCGCCGCTATCCTTGCCGCCCTTTTCGCGCGCGTAGCTCAGCGGTAGAGCACTACCTTGACATGGTAGGGGTCACAGGTTCGATCCCTGTCGCGCGCACCACTGCTGCCGAAGCGGTTGGCGGTTAGCGGATAGCGGTTATTAAGAAGCCAGTCACACCGGCAATCGCGAACATCTTCCGTCGACCTGCCGACTTTCGGTCAGGAATTTGTTTCTAACCGCGCAGCGTCGTTCCATGCCTGTCATCACACTGCCCGACGGCAGCCAACGCACATATCCGAATCCGGTGACGGTTGCGCAAGTCGCATCCGATATCGGCCCTGGTCTCGCGAAAGTCACGCTCGCCGGTAAGCTCGACGGCAAGCTGATGGATGCGTGCGACACCATCGATCACGACGGCGCATTGCAGATCATCACGCCGAAGGACGAGGAAGGTCTCGAGATCATCCGTCACTCCTTCGCGCACTTGATGGGTCACGCCATCAAACAGCTGTATCCCTCGGCTAAGATGGTGATCGGTCCGGTCATCGAAGACGGCTTCTACTACGACATCGCATACGAGCGATCGTTTACGCCCGAGGATCTGCAGGCGATCGAGAGTCGCATGCGTGAGTTGATCATGAAGGATTACAACGTGATCAAACGCATGACGCCGCGCGAGGAAGTCATCCAGACATTTAAGCAGCGTGGCGAGGAGTACAAGCTGCGGCTGATCGATGACATGCCCGACGAGAAGGCGATGGGGTTGTATCACCACGAGGAATACATCGACATGTGCCGCGGGCCACACGTGCCGAATACTCGATTCCTACGCGCGTTCAAGCTCACGAAGATTTCGGGTGCTTATTGGCGCGGCGATTCGCGCAACGAAATGCTGCAGCGGATCTATGGGACGGCATGGGCGGACGAGAAAAGCCTGAAGGCCTATTTGACTCGCCTAGAGGAAGCCGAGAAGCGGGATCATCGCAAAGTCGGCAAGGCGCTCGACCTCTTCCACATGCAGGAAGAAGCGCCCGGAATGGTTTTTTGGCACGAGCGCGGCTGGAGTCTGTATCAGACCATTCAGCAGTACATGAGCGATCTGTGGCGGCAGAACGGCTACCGCGAGATCCGCACCCCGCAGCTAGTCGATAGCACGTTGTGGCAGAAGTCGGGGCACTGGGCGAACTTTCGCGAGGACATGTTCATCACCGAGTCCGAGAAGCGCGTCTTCGCCGTGAAACCCATGAATTGCCCTTGTCACATCCAGGTCTACAACCAGGGTGTGAAGAGCTATCGCGATCTGCCGCTGCGCTTGGCTGAGTTCGGATCCTGCCATCGCAACGAGGCCTCGGGAGCGCTCCACGGTCTGATGCGCGTGCGGGGATTCGTGCAGGACGACGCTCATATCTTCTGTACCGAGGATCAGATCGAAGCCGAAGCCACGGCCTTCATCGATCTGCTTCACAAGGTATACGATGACTTTGGATTCAAGGACATAAGCTACAAACTTGCGACTCGACCTGCGAATCGCATCGGCTCGGATGAGCTCTGGGACAAGGCTGAGCAGGCGCTCGCCCGCGCCCTCGATGCTCACAAGCTTCCTTGGAAAGAAAAGCCCGGTGAGGGAGCCTTTTACGGGCCAAAGATCGAGTTCACCTTGAAAGACTCCATCGGCCGTCTCTGGCAGTGCGGCACGCTCCAAGTCGATCCTTCGATGCCGGGACGTTTGGATGCGCATTACGTTGCGGCGGATGGGTCCAAGCAGGTGCCTATCATGTTGCACCGTGCGATCTTCGGTTCGTTGGAGCGGTTTATCGGAATTCTGATCGAGGAGCATGCTGGCGCATTCCCAACTTGGCTTGCGCCAGTTCAAGCGGTGCTCCTCAACATCACTGAAAAACAAGCTGACTACGTGCGCGAGGTCACCGAAACCCTGAAAAATCAGGGGCTTCGAGTCGAATCAGACTTGCGCAATGAAAAGGTCGGCTTTAAGATCCGCGAGCACACGCTGCAACGCGTGCCGTACCTATTGGTAGCCGGCGATCGCGAAGCAGGTTCTCACACTCTGGCCGTGCGCACCCGCAGTGGTAAAGATCTCGGAGCGATGTCTGTCGACTCGCTCATCGAGAAGCTTTCTCACGAAATTGCGAGCCGCGGTCGGACCGTTTTGGAGGTATGACGCATCGCTGCTCCCATTGGCAAGCGCGTTAGGCGCAACGAAGAAATCACGTCACCGCAATTGCGAGTGATTGACGCTGAAGGT
>DASTSB010000362.1:0-6105 GCA_035760885.1 Steroidobacteraceae bacterium
AACACGTCATCTGTACACATTCCAAAACGAGGATTCGTATTCGCTGCGGTTGGAAAGCTCGTTCGATGGCGGCGCTACCTGGACTCCGGTCATGGAGGGCACGTACTCGAGAGTGAAATAAAGGAAGCACCGCGGGCCTGAGATTGTCGGATCGCCAGGCGCTTCTTCGTCCTTGGGACCAGAAACGCCATTCGGAGAAGGATCATGAGAAAACTGATTGCCAGCGTGATGATGAGCCTCGATGGCGTGATGCAATCGCCCGGCGGTCCCGAAGAAGATCCGACGAACGGATTTCGCCTTGGCGGTTGGACCTGGGCGTTCGCAGATGATGTATTCGGCCACGAGCTAATGAAGTTGTTCAGCGCGCCGTTCGATCTGCTCCTTGGCCGCAAGACCTACGAGATCTTCGCGGCGTACTGGCCGCACCACAACGCCAACCCGATCGGCCAGCGCTTCAATTCGGTGACGAAGTACGTGGCGACAACTTCGCACATGTCGCTCAACTGGCAGAACTCAGTCGCAATTCATGATGCTGCCCGCGACGTCATGCGGCTCAAGCAACAGGATGGACCAGCACTGCTCACGCAGGGAAGCAGCAACTTGCTTCAGTCACTCCTCCAAGCCGATCTCATCGATGAGTTTCGCGTGTCGATCTTTCCTTTGATTTTGGGGCAAGGAAAGCGATTGTTCGGCGAGGGCACGATGCCAACTGGACTCAAGCTAGTCGACACCCAGGTCTCGACGACCGGAGTCATGATCAATACCTACTCACGGGCCGGCGATATCAAGACCGATGCGTCGCACGTACAAGATCCTTCGCTAGAAGAATTGCAGCGACGGGAACGCTGGCGCAAGGAAGGCTGACAGTCCGGTCGCGATCACGCGGCGGCCCGATCACTCGTTTTTTTGTTCGGCTGTCGGTTTGCGGATTACTCAACCGTCCTAGATGCGACACGCTCATATCCAACAACTGGAGAGCCACTATGGCTAAAAATGTAATTTGTCTTTGGTACGACGGCACGGCAGAAGAAGCCGCCCATTTCTATGCGAAGACGTTTCCGAACAGCTCGGTGACGTCGATCCAACGCGCACCGGGCGACTTTCCGAGCGGCAAACAAGGGCAAGTGCTTGGCGTCGAGTTCACTGTCGCGGGCATTCCTTGCTTCGGTCTGAATGGCGGCCCCATGTTCAAGCACAGCGAGGCATTCTCGTTTCAGATCATCACCGAGGACCAGGCCGAAACGGATCGTCTGTGGAACGCGATCGTGAACAACGGCGGGCAAGAAAGCGCGTGCGGATGGTGCAAAGACAAGTGGGGCTTGTCGTGGCAAATCACTCCGCGTGCACTGATGGAAGCGATCTCGGATCCCGACCGCGCCGCGGCAAAGCGTGCGTTCGATGCCATGATGACGATGGGGAAGATTGATATCGCCGCGATCGAAGCGGCACGACGCGGATAGCAGTGGAAATGCGCAGGCCGGCGCGTCCGTGTCGGCCTGCCATTACGCACGACACCGAAAGACTCATCGGCAGCTCACGCCAATTACGTCTTAGCGCTGAAGCGTCTCACTCGATTCGATAGACGCGTTCAATCAAGCGGCTCAGTCCGCGTTCGCGAAATTTCGCGTTTTCGTCGGATCCAAGCACATCCACTTCGGACAGGAGGTGGATCTTGCGGTCCGAGAACAACGAGTGAACTTCGTCATCGCGGACCGCGAACGGCGGCCCCGACATCTCGTGCTGCGGGTAATCAACCGTGATGAGAAGCGACTGCGTATTTCCCGGCAGAATCTCACGGAGCTTCGCCACGTACTCTTGACGCATTTCGCGAGGCAAGGCGATCAACGCCGCACGATCGAAAACCGCGCGCACGTTTGCAAGATCGTTGCGCGTGAGCGCGAAGAAGTCGCCACAAAGCAACTCGATAGCGTCTGCCCGCCAGCGTTCGAAGGGCCCCTCCGTTACGATTTGCGGCTCGACACCCCAATCCGCGAAAAACTCGCGGATGGCTTCGCGAGCAAGTTCGACACCGACAACAGGATGCCCCTGCTCAATCAGCCAGCGCATGTCGAGCGACTTGCCGCAGAGAGGAACAAAGACGGCCGCGCCTTTCGGCACGTGCAGCTCAGCCCAGTAACGCTGCAGATTGGAATTGATATCGCGTTGGTGAAAGCCGATCTCGCGCCGCGACCAGCGCTCGATCCAGAATTGGGTGTCCATCAATGGAGTGTAGCGCTAGGAACAGTGATCTTGTCTGCATCGATGCGCTTGCGCATATTTTCAACGGCGACCGTCGAGTTGGAGGATAGCGTGCGAACGGTTGCAACCGTTCCCATGTCACGTTTCTGCAGGCTCGGTCGTCATGAGGTAAGACTCACCAAAGAGGACCGCCGATCATGACTGCAAGACTCGATCCCTTCGCCGCCGCCCCGTCGCTAATGAAGGAATGGCAGCGCACATCTATTGCTCTCACTGCGAACTTCGACCCGGATCTCGCCGAGCTCGTGAAGATTCGCGCGTCGCAGATCAACGGGTGCGCGAACTGCCTCAATCTCCACACTCACTTCGCTCGCGAAAATGGCGAATCGCTGCAGCGACTCAGCCTGCTTGCTGCGTGGCGTGATGCCCCGTGCTACACCGATCGGGAGCGTGCCGCTCTCGAATGGACCGAGGCATTGACCCGGCTTTCGGAGCAACACACTCATGTGAGCGCGTACGAGGGCTTGAAGGCTCACTTTACGGAACAGGAACGGGTTGCGCTCACGTTGGCGATTGTCGTAATCAATGGCTGGAATCGCGTTGTTGTCGGCTTTGGCGGTTGGGCTGATCCAGCCGTCGTGAAAGCGCAAGCGGCGGCGATAGCATGATCGAGAAGCAAACATCCGAAGATGCTGCGGCTACCTTCAAGTCGCTGCATCCTAAATTGGTGCGAGTGGCGTATCGCATGCTTGGCTCCGTGCATGATGCAAAGGATGTCGTCCAAGACGCATTCATCAAATGGATGTCGATCGACACCAGCGATGTTCGCGAACCCGAAGCCTACTTGCGCCGCGTCGTCACGCGCCTGTGCTTGGATCACCTCAAGTCGGCGCGGCATCAACGTGAGACCTACCTTGGTCCGTGGTTACCCGATCCGCTGGTTGAAGACGAGGTGGAGGACGACGTCACGTTGCCGTTGATGCTTGCGCTCGAGCGCCTCACTCCATTGGAGCGTGCAGCCTTTCTGCTACACGATGTGTTTGGCCTCGAGTTCGAGGAGATCGCCGAGACACTGCAACGCGAAATCGCTGCATGCCGGCAATTGGCAGCTCGAGCTCGCGCAAACGTGAGAGAAGCAAGACCTCGTTCACGCGTCGAGAAGGAGCGAGCACTCGAGATCGCCCAGGCGTTCTATGTTGCCTCGCGCAGTGGCGACCTAAGTGCGATCGGAGCAATGCTGGCCGCCGACGTGCGCGTTCATGCTGACGGGGGCGGCAAACGCCCCGCAGCACTAGAACCTATCGTCGGGTTCGATGCCGTGATGGAGCTCCAAGCCAAGCTCGCCGAAATCTTCAAGAAGAGCCCCTCGAAGCTAGTTCGGATTGGGCTAGTCAATGGCTTGCCCGGATTCATCACCGAGGAATCGGATGGCGAGTATTCGACGACCGCACTCAGTCTCGAGGACGGGAAGATCACGGCCATTTATGTGGTGCGCAATCCGGACAAGTTGCGACACCTGCATTAGAGACTTAACCGCAGCGAGTAGACTGCGGCAGCTGCGTCCTTGCACGTGCACTGATCCGTGCTCGAGTGGCCCGGCACCGCCGCCGCAACCAACTATGGCTGCGCGTTGTAAACGTCTGGACCAAACGGTCGCAAATTGGATTGGCTCGCAAAGCCGAGGTGCGCAAGTCCAAAGATGTCCTCGACACTGCGCAAAAACGCGTAATGATTGTATGGAGTGTCGTTCACCGAACCTGGTTGAATGAATTGCGAGATCAGCAGCGTCCCGGTGCGCCCACCGCCGGGTCCGGGGGTCGTGCCCCCTGGATTGAGTGTGTTCAATCCAGGCAGCTCGTCACAGCAAGCACTGGCATCGCCGCTCTCTGCTTCATCGAAGGTGATCGCGAGCAAGCTACCTTCCTCCCATGCAGGAGACGCCAAGATTCTCGGCACCCACGTCTGAAGAAACCGGTCTGCCGACGCGAGCCCACCAGGCCGGCCATCCACGCATGGTGAGTCATGTCCGTCGTCGCACAAATTCGGCGTGATGAAGACGTAGTTTGCGGTGGTAGAGGCAGATGCGAGGTCCGCCTCAAGGTGCGATAGATCCACATCGTTTTCACTGCACGTGCCTGAATCGATGATGGAGTGAAAGTAGACGAATGGATTGTGTCGAGCGGCGTATTGATCGCCGTCGCGAGCATTTTGGGTGTCGTCGATTGCGTTCAATGCCGGATGTCGACAGGCGCTCACCATGTCCTGCATGTAACCCTTCCACGTCATTCCATGCGCCGCGAGCTGATCCGCCACCGTCTTCACAGCCGAGGGATAGACGCAGCCCTGTCCGATGTACTGACCGTACAGCGACGTGGGTATACCGGGCAAAAAGTTCGTGTAGAGCGGACAGTCGCTTTGAGTGAGCAGGTTCGGCCCTTGTCCGCTCACCAGGGCAATGTAGTTATCCAGGCTGGCGTGTCCGATCCCGTAGTACTCGCGCAGCAGCTGTCCCTGAGCGGTCAGAGTTCGAGACAAATAGGGAGCGGGTGAAGCGGGACCGAAAGCCTCTTCGAAGCTCTTGTTCTCAATCACGATGACAAAGACATGCTTGATCGGCGGTGCCGCCTGAGCCGCGCTCGTTGCGACGATCGAACAGAACAACGCAACGATGAGCAGGCTCATGCCGCGACCAATCCGAAGGGGGGGGACAGCTGTGCGTTCCATGACGGCACACCTTGTGGGCGCGCGAGGTGGGTCAATGAAATTGACGGTCAGCTCGCAAGTTCCATCAGATTCCGAGGCCGCCGATTTCGGCCAGTGTCATTGGGCTGTCCCCGTCACTGGACTGTCCCCGTCACTGGACAGCCATCAATCTGGCTGACTGAGATCAGCACGCACCCTTCTGTTGTGGACACCCTTCTGTCGTGGACACCCATCGATTCGCTCTCCACAACCAGCTGGTTGGCGAGCACCCTCGGCTGGCGCCCAATCGATTTGGCGCCCCGGTCGTTGGGTGTCCAAACGCTGTCCAAACCCTGTGGCCTCCAAACGCTGTGGCCAAACACTGTGGATGTCCAAACCGGAACGCACGCCGTTCCAAGCCGTTGGACACCCACGTTCCTGCTGACCAGAATTGATGGGTGTCCAGAGAACGGTGGTTGACGTCTCGATGGCCAACTTCATGACTTGCTTCAGAATTACATTGGTGAGCCAAAACGCCGGCAGAACTGCACGGCGATGGACGGCAATCGCTGCGGCAAGCGCGCTCCGTTCCCAAGCCGTTGGACACCCACGTTCCTGCTGACCAAAATCGATGGGTGTCCAGAGAACAATGTCGAGACGCTCACCAAAATCGATGGGTGTCCAGAGAACAAGGGGCCACGCCTCGATGACCAACTTCATGACTTCCTTCGGAATCACCTTCGTGATCTCAAGCGCTGGGAGAACTGCAAGGCGATGGGCGACGATCGCTGCGGGAGCGCTCTGTTTGTTGGGTGTCCAGACGGTTTCGGTAGGGACGGCTTCCGCTGCCACACCGGGCGCTTCCATCCGACGTGCCGATGCGATCGCGCTTGCGGAGAAGGTGGCGGACTACCAGATCGCGCTGCTGGCTGGCGGGGAATTACCCCCCAGCACGAATCCTGATACGGGGGATCCACGCGGCTGGATCCAAGGCGCATTTTTCGTCGGCCTC
This sequence comes from Steroidobacteraceae bacterium, assembly GCA_035760885.1. Lineage (GTDB taxonomy): Bacteria > Pseudomonadota > Gammaproteobacteria > Steroidobacterales > Steroidobacteraceae > Steroidobacter. The sequence continues at coordinate 5,894 of DASTSB010000362.1, forward strand.
ACTGCGCTGGCAGATCAGTCATCGAAGGACATGTATCGGCAGGCGATTCTTGCGAGGGGACGTGCAAACCAATGGCAGCTTGGCAAGCGCGTCTATCACGCGGACGACCACGTCATCGGCTCTACATATATATGGGCTTCCGAGCATGGAGCCGGGCCGGAGGCCATCGCGCCGTTGCGAACGCAGTTCGACAAGATCTTGCGTTACCCGCC
>DASTSB010000363.1:0-6862 GCA_035760885.1 Steroidobacteraceae bacterium
CACCCCCGATTTGGCCGCCGGGTAAGCCTGTTCACATCGATTGCGTGGGCAATCCACGCTGCGCATCGTTCTGATGCGCCGTTCCAAGCGCTGGATCTTGTTGTTGCTGCTCTGCGGGCAGGCCGCACACGCAGAGTTTGCCGGCCGCACGGTTGGCGATGTGCTCTCGGAATTGCGCAGTCAGGGACTGACGTTCATCTACAGCACACAACTCGTCCCCGCCGATCAACGCGTCACCGCTGAACCTTCTGCTACTCGCGGCGTCGAGCTCGCACGCGAAGTGTTGGCGCAGCACCAACTCGGATTGCGCCAAGTCGCTCCCGGTGTGTTTGTCGTAGTACGCGCCGAGGCTGCACCGCCGCCTGCTCCCGCTCGACGAGTTCCTGCGGCGGAAGACATCGACGAGGTCGTCGTGCAGACGAGCCGCTACTCGTTGTCGTCGCAAGAGGTGCTGGCGCCCACGTTCATCACTCAAGAAGAGGTGAAGAACATGCCGCGGCTGGCGGATGAAACATTGCGTGCGGTACAGCGACTGCCAGGTGTCGCAGGCAATGGATTTTCCAGCTTGGCCTCAGTGCGTGGGGGCGCGCCCAACGAGTCATCCATCATTCTCGACGGACTGCGGTTGTACGAGCCGTTTCATCTCAAGGACTTCTTGAGCCCCGTGAGTTTGCTCGACTCGCGTTTGATCGGCGAACTCGAGTTCTATTCCGGCGGATTCCCGGCGCAATACGGCGAGCGTATGAGCGGCGTGATCGATGCAAAATCGATTCGCCCCGCGCAGCCGCGGTACTACGAACTGGGCCTGAACGTATTTCATTCCAGTGCACTCGCGGCCGGAGAGTTCGATAGCGGGCGCGGCCAGTTTGTCGTTTCCGGCCGGCGCAGCAACATTGGCGATCTTTCGCACTTCAGCGAGAACGACTTCGGCGAGCCCAACTACTACGATGCGTTCTTGCGCGCCGACTACAAAATCGACGATGCCACGCGCGAGTCGCTGCATGTCCTGATCTCGCAAGACTCCATTCACGCGTTGAAGGACGCGGGCGTCCAGAAGGCGAAGGCCGAATACCAGAACTTCTATGTGTGGAACACGCTGGAGCACGATTGGTCCGACGCGTTTACAACTAAAGCCATCGCTTCATACACGATCGTCAGTAACAGCCGGCAGGGCACGGTGGAAGACGAGTTCCGCAACGCGAGCGTCGATGACGATCGCCGCTTTCACATATTCGGCTTACGACTGGACGATCAGTTACACACCGATCGAGTGGATTACACGTTCGGCGCCGAGCTGCGGCATCTGGAAGGCTCATACAACTATCGCAGCGATGTTCTCATCGATGCCGACTATCCCTTCCCAGGCGATCCAGCGCGGGACGTCCATCGCGTGATCGATCCGAATCCGGAAGGTTATGAAACAGCGGCATGGTTCGATGCTCGAGCGCAGCTCTCCGATCGATGGACTGCCGAAGCGGGGCTGCGTCTGGACTCGCAGACTTACGATCACTCCGGCGATGCCGAGCAATGGAGCCCGCGCGTCAGTGTGATGTATCAGCCCAATGAAAGAACTCACGTGCGCGCCACATGGGGCCGCTACTATCAGCCGCAAGGCATCAATGAGCTGCAAGTGGAAGATGGCATCGATCGGTTCCATGCGGCTCAGTTTGCGGATCATTGGATTTTCAGCGTCGATCACGAACTCGACGCACTCGACTTGCGCGTCGAAGCCTATCGCAAGAACTACCACCATCTCGCGCCGCACTTCGAGAATCTCCTGGACCCCTTGGTGTTGCTCCCCGAAACCGAAAGCGATCGGGTAATGATCGATGCCAATGGAGCACACGTGCGTGGACTCGAAGTCATGATGCGCCTGAAGCCGCACGGTCCATGGAGCGGCTGGTTGAATTACACGTGGTCAGAAGCTCAGGACGAGATCGGCGGGCACGAACAGGCCCGCAGTTGGGATCAGCGTCACGCCATCAATCTTGGCGTGGCCTGGACGCGAGGGCCTTGGGCGTTCACGTTGGTCGATACCTATCACTCCGGCTGGCCGACAACGCAGATCTCACTGAACCCGACTCCACCGCCCGCAGTCGTCATCGGCACGCGCAATTCCAAGCGATTGGCGAACTACAACTCTCTGGACATGCGACTGACGCGAACCTTCGCCCTCTCGCACGGTGCGCTGGATGCCTTCTTGGAAGTGACGAATGCGCTGTCGCGAAACAATCCATGTTGCACGACATACACCTACACCGAAGACGCGAATGGCGCGGCATCGCTCGATCGAGAAACGGACAATTGGCTGCCGCTGGTGCCGGTGGTTGGGGTGTTGTGGAGGTACTAACCAGTGACTGGTGACTAGTGACTAGTGACTGGGCAAGACGGGGAGCGGGGAACGGGGAACGGGGAACTGGAAACGGGGAACTGGGAACTGGAGACAATACCTCTCCCCCTTGTGGGAGAGGTCGCGCGAAGCGCGGGAGAGGGGGCATGGAATCGAGAGGAAGACCTCGCGATCGCCTTCTGGCCGCCAACTGAAAACGGACAACCGAGAACTGATTACGGTGCTCATCAATGAACAAATCGCTACTTCTGCTTCTGACCTTGTGCAGCGTGAGCGTTACGCATGCCAGCGAGTCCATCGATCCGCATGCGCTCGCGCGCGACATCTTCAAAGAACTCATCGAAATCAACACGTCCGAATCCGGCGAAGGAACGACGCGTGCTGCGCAAGCAATGGCACAGCGTCTGCGCGATGCTGGATTCAGCGATCAAGACATCAGCATCGTCGGTGACAATCCACGCAAGCAGAATCTAGTTGCGCGACTGCGCGGGACCGGCAAGCGTAAGCCCGTCTTGTTGATGGGGCACTTGGATGTTGTCGAAGCGCGTCGCGAAGATTGGTCGACGGATCCGTATCAGTTCGTCGAGAAGGATGGCTTCTACTACGGGCGCGGCACGCAGGACATGAAAGATGGTGATGCCATTCTTGTGACCACGATGATTCGCTTGCGTCAGGCCCACTACCGAGGCGCTCGCGACATCATCCTCGCGCTTACCGCAGACGAAGAGGGGGGAAACTCGAACGGAGTGCAGTGGCTACTCGATCATCGCCTCGATTTGGTGAACGCTGAATTCGCACTCAATCACGACGGCACCGGTGTCGTGCTCGAAAACGGCAAACCGATCACGATGGAAGTATCCGCGAGCGAAAAGGTGTATGCCGACTTCGAATTGGCGGTCACCAACAAGGGCGGCCATAGTTCGGTGCCCCGACGCGACAACGCGATTTACACCTTGACGCGCGCGGTAGATCGGATCGCGGCGTTCGAATTTCCTTTCGAGCTGAACAATGTCGCGCGCGCTTTTTACGAAAGCACGCTCAAGACCGCATCGCCGGAACGGGCTCAAGACTTGCGCGGCGTGTTGCAGATCCCGCCGAACGCAGACGCTATCGCGCGGCTTTCCGAAGATCCCGTCGAGAACGCGACCGTGCACACGACATGCGTAGCGACGAGGCTTGAAGCGGGGCACGCGAACAATGCGCTGCCTCAATCGGCACGAGCCATCATCAACTGCCGCATCCTTCCTGGCCATTCGCCGGAAGAGACGCGCCAGACGTTGATCTCGATCGTTGCCGATTCCGATGTGCACATTCGTTACGTGGATTCGGCGGGTGAACTGCAGGATACAGCCCCGTCGAACCGCGGCTTCGAACCGCCTCCGCTGCGACGTGACGTGATGGGAGCGCTAGCACGAGTAGCCCCGAAGTTTTTCCCGGGAGTTGAAGTGGTGCCATCCCTGTCTGTCGGTGCATCCGATGCCGTATTCACCAGTGCGGCCGGTATACCAACCTACTTCGTCAGTGGCGAGGCGATCGAGCGAACGGATGATCGCATGCACGGCCGCGATGAGCGTATTGGCACGAATGCATTCGATCGGGCCCTGGACTTCTACTGCGACTTCCTGCGAGAGGTCCTGCGGCGCGGGAACTAGCGTTCCACCATGAGGTCATTAGAACCTCCGATTGTGAGATAGCTTCTGGCAACCCTTAACAGATCTTCTTCTAACCAGAGGTTAGTTCACGTTAGAGTTCCGCGTCGATTCAGCAGGGGTAGGCATGAGCAACAATTCGTATGACGCCATCGTCGTAGGCACGGGTATTAGCGGCGGTTGGGCCGCCAAAGAGCTCACCGAAAAAGGCCTCAAGACCTTGGTTCTCGATCGCGGCCGCGACGTGAAGCACGGCGAGTATCCGACGGCGATGAAAAATCCTTGGGAGTTGCCGTACGCCGGGCGGCCCACTCAAGCGGACCTCGAACGCCAGGCGGTGCAAGCGCGTACGGGCTACACCATCACGCAAGCTTCGAAGCATTGGTTCGTCGACGACATCGACAACCCTTACACCGAAATCAAACGGTTCGATTGGATGCGCGGCTATCACGTCGGCGGCCGTTCATTGATGTGGGGCCGGCAGAGCTACCGCTGGAGTCCGATGGACTTCGAAGCGAACGCGAAAGATGGCGTGGGCGTGGATTGGCCCGTGCGGTATCCCGAGATCGCACCTTGGTATGACCACGTCGAACAATTTGCCGGGATCAGCGGTAGCACCGAAGGACTGCCGCAACTGCCCGATGGGAAGTTTCTCCCGGCGATGGAATTGAACTGCGTCGAGCAGCATTTCAAGAATCAGCTCGATCAGAAACTCGGCCGCAAGCTCATCATCGGTCGTGTGGCTCACGCGACCGCGCCGTTGCCGCACAGTCCGCAGCGTGGCACGTGTCAGTACCGCAATCTCTGCATCCGCGGCTGCCCCTACGGCGGCTACTTCTCGAGCAACTCGAGCACGCTACCTGCGGCGGAGCGCACCGGCAACATGACGCTGCGTCCGAACTCGATCGTGTACGAAGTCATCTACGACGACAAGAAACAGCGCGCGACAGGTGTGCGCGTGCTCGATGCCGAAACCAACGAGCACCTGGAATTTTCTGCACGCGTCATCTTCCTATGTGCGTCGACGTTCGGCACTGCGTGGCTGATGATGAATTCCACGTCGAATCGATTCCCGAACGGATTCGGCAACGACAGTGGCGAACTCGGCTGCAACATCATGGATCACCACTTGAACGTCGGCGCCAATGCGATCGTCGACGGCTTCGAAGACAGTTACTACTTCGGCCGGCGTCCGAACGGCTTCTATATCCCTCGTTATCGCAACATCGGCAAAGACAAGCGCGATTACATTCGCGGCTTCGGCTATCAAGGCGGCGCGCAACGCCTGAGCTGGACGGGGATGATGCACGACACGGCGCTGGGCGCCGAGCTAAAAGAGAAGGCGACCGAACCGGGCCCATGGTCGATCGGCATGGGTGGTTTTGGCGAGATGCTGCCGAATCACAACAATCGCGTCACGATCGATCGCACTCGCAAAGACAAGTGGGGCTTCCCGGTGCTCGCGTTCGATGCAGCGCTCGGCGAGAACGAACGCAAGATGCGCATCGACATGCAGAATGATGCGGCTCAAATGCTCGAAGCAGCAGGCTATCGCAACATCGTCAAGCACGACGGCGAAATGGGCGTGGGCTTGGGAATTCACGAGATGGGTACGGCACGCATGGGTCGCGATCCGAAGACCTCGGTGTTGAACAAGTGGAATCAAGTGCACGCGTGCAAGAACGTATTCGTCACCGACGGTTCGTTCATGGCGTCATCCGCTTGCCAGAATCCTTCGCTCACATACATGGCATTCACTGCGCGAGCTGCGGATCACGCGGTCGCAGAACTCAAGCGCGGCAACATTTAAGGGGCGACGCACATGGATCGCAGAGAACTGTTGAAGCAAGTCGCCTTTGTCATGGGCGGTGCGATTTCTGCTCCCGCCATCTTTGGCGTCATGAGCGGTTGCTCGCCGAAGCACGATGCGAAATCTCAGCTGACCTGGAAGCCGCAATTTCTGAACGACGCGCAAGCGGCACTCGTTACTGCTGTAGCGGAGATCATCATTCCGAAAACCGACACCCCGGGCGCGAGTGAAGTCGGAGTGCCGCAGTTCATCGACGTGATGCTGAAAGATGTGTATCCAGCGGAAGATCAGCAGCGCTTCCTAAGCGGCTTACAAGAGATCGACGACGAAGCCTCGAAGGTCAAGGGAAAGTCTTTCGTGGAGCTTGTCGCGAAAGATCAGGAAGAGTTGGTTCGCAAGCATCATGACGCTGCGGTGAAGGCGGAAGAAGAAATGCGCGGCACGTCTCGTCACGATCTCAAGCGTCCATTCGTGTTGATGATGAAAGAGCTCACGATGTTGGGCTATTTCACTTCGCAGCCCGGTGCGACGACCGTTCTGCAGTACGCCGCTGTGCCCGGCGCTTTCCACGGCTGCATTCCAATCAAGGAAGCGGGGAATGGGAAGACGTGGGCGACGGATATGAGTATGGAGTTTTGAGTTGCGATTGCGGCGCTGCTGGGCTTGATTGCCGGGAGTCATTTCACAAAAACGCCGCAAGTACGTCCGTGTAGGCTCGCGCAGCAACTCTTTTACCTTCCCCCGGTTCGACGGAGGAAGGTTAGGATGGGGGCGTACAATCTCTTGTTAGCAACTTGAGTGACCAACGATCGAAGTGCGTTCGATCTCGCTTCGCCCGCTGAAACAAATTGAGTATTGGGGTAAGTGCGCTCCTTGCTTCCTTCCACCCGTTCGTGCTGAGCCTGTCGAAGCACTGCTCTTTCGCGCTGCTCTTGTCAGTGTGTTGATGACAAATCAAGAGTCCGTGAGTTCGGGGCGATCGGCAACCTCGCAACCATGCTGCGCGAATACCCGCGTTCGCTGAAAGCGTACGGATTTCTCGACGCGCGCTGT
>DASTSB010000364.1:0-50068 GCA_035760885.1 Steroidobacteraceae bacterium
CGAAATCATTCGCCACGTGTGGCCCACCACGGTCGTCGAGGAGAGTGGGCTCACTCGTAACGTGTCATTGCTGCGCAAATGCCTGGGCTGCGTCGGTGGGAAATACATCGAAAATGTACCGCGCCGCGGATATCGGTTTGCTGGGCGATTGGTCGAAGCGCTGGATAACGAGGCGGCCAAAGATGTCCCAATCGAACGAGAAGATTCGCCGCCGGAACCTACCTCAGCGGGTTCACTGCCCGTGCTGTTCCATGATTCGATCGAACCCCACTCGAGTCGATGGCCCCACCTGTGTTTTGCAGGTATTGCGGTTCTGCTCGTTTCGTTAGCGCTGCTGAACATGATTCGTGTTGACGGTCGGCGTGCCGACATGTCGCTGCGTGCCGTGCAGTTGACAACGAATGCGCCTGAGCTGTCGATTATTTCCGGCGCGATATCTCCCGACGGGCGTTACCTCGCCTTTGGCGAGAACACTAATCTGTTTGTGAGGCAGATTGGCCATGTGGATACGCATCGGTTGCAGACGCCGCCGCACACGACGGCCAACTTCATTGATTGGTTCGACGATAGCAGCTACTTACTCGTCAGCGGCTTCGATGCGGACTCGCAGCGGAACGTCGTATGGATCGCTTGCGTTTTGGGCGGCCCGCCCAAGATTCAATTCAAAGACGCAACGCTGGCGAAACTCTCGCGAACCTCCAGACAGATGGCATTCGTGCGCGAGAGAAACCAGCTGTGGCTAGCCAATGCCGATGGGACGTCACCTCGCTTGTTTGCAACTGCTGAAAATGCGCGCGTGCGATTTCGTCCACAGTTTTCCGATGACGATCAATATCTGCTCGTCGCTGTCGAAAGAGATGTGGATGCGCGCACGCAAGTACTGGCGTATCGATTATCGGATGGTGCGCGCGCGGTGCTATTCGAGTGTGACGACGACGTGAGAGACATGCTCCTGATCAAAGGAGATGAATTGATCGTAGCAACAACACTTTCCGTATACGAAGTCGAATCGCTGTTTACCAAACGGCACATCGATTTCGTTCATTCGGCGGCCGGTGCGCCGCGCTTGCTCGCAGAATGGAAAGATGCCAAAGCCTACAGCCTGCAGGCGTCGAAGGATGGAACGCGGATCACTGCTGTTAAAGATCAATCGCAAGCGGATGTCTATATCGCCGACCTGGACGATAGCGGCGTACGCGTATCTAACGTTGTGCGGCTCACGTTGGATGAAAGCACCGATCGGCTATCGGGCTGGTCGGATGCGCGTACGGTGTTATTCCATTCCAGTCGGAGCGGCAACTACGGCATATATCGTCAATCGATCGACGACGTGCGAGCCGAGCCCGTTCTGGTGAACGAGCGCGACAATTTCCGCGCGGTAGCGACGCCTGATCTACGCGGGCTGTGGTACTTCACCTCGCCGCCCGACTTAGACTCACCGATTCAGCTAGTGCGGCGGCCCATGAACGGCGGAGAGCCGTTCGTATTCAATACAACCAAGAGCTTGGCAAGAGGCGTTCGTTGCGTGGCGAGCGGCCCGTGTGTGCGCATGGAGTCAGCGAGCGGCCAGCGGGTGTTTTATTCATTTGACCCCACGGACGGGGCGGGAGTGGAAATTGCGCGCACCTCGCCCGCTGCGAATTCCTCGCGCGACTGGGATCTCTCGCCAGATGGAACGCAACTTGCCGTGGTTGATCCTGCTGCGAAGGGGATCGCAGTGCTCGACATTCAGAATGTTCCGGTGCGGCGCCACGTCTTGCCAATACCCGACGCATATCCGGCGGCGTACACCGTTTCGTGGGACGCGCGCAGCGCTGGTGTTTACGTTGTTTGCATCGACGAGGTGGAAGCCGTGCTGTTGCACGTGGGCTTGAACGGAGACTCGAACGTAATGCTGCATCGTCCGAACGATCCGGTGCGCTGGGTCATACCTGCGCCGGATGGAAAACATCTAGCGATGCAATCGTGGACGGCACGCACGAATGTATGGATGCTGGAGTTGGCTAACTAGAACCTATCTGCGCTCCCACGGCGCAATATAAAGAGGAAAGAAGGAGGAAATAGGGAGCAGTTCGGAACGTACATGCAGGTTCGCAAGAACACGCGGGGCGTTATCTCTTCTTGGTGTTCGCCGCAGCCGACTTCGTTTTGGCCTTCCGTTTACGTCTGAGTTCATCGCGGCGCGCTTTCTGCGCCAGCCGTTCTTGCTCGATGCGATCCCGTCGCGCGAGTAGGAAGGCCACACGTTCTGCCTTTCTTTCGAGTCTTGCAGCCTCGCGCTCGCGCTGAGCCGCTTTGCGGTCCAACGCCTTTGCAATCTTCAGCGCCATTTTCGCGATCGCGCGTTCCTCGCGTGCTGCTTTCAATCGCGCACGCGCTTCCTTGCGTTCGCGAGTTGCTCGCAATTTTTCTGCCGCCTTCTCTCTGGCGATCCGCACCGAAGCGGGCACCAATATCTCGCGACCCGCAAGCTGTCCGCTGCTCGAGGGAATGACGATGGGACGCGAGGAGGGCTTGTGGCGGGCCATGACAAGGTGATGAGGTGATTAAGCGAAGAGGTGATGAGGTGATGGGGTGATGAGGGGGCGAGGTAATGTGGTGATGTGGTGATGAGGTGATGGGGTGATGGGGTGATGTGATGAACGGCGGGGCGCAAGGCACCTTGATATCGTTCAGCTCTCCGTCTGGGATAATCGCACGTGAGAAGCTGATCCGTACGCCGCTCAGTTGCCACTCTCTTCTCCTCATCGCTCTCCTATTACTGAATGGCGCGGATGAGTTTCATGCCCGCAGACCTATTACTCGATCGTGCTGCAGCGAACGACAATGTACGCCGTCGGGTCCACACAAAGGAAGATCCATGAAAGTCTTAGTTGTCGGCGCCACCGGAACGATCGGCCGCGCTGTGGTGCAAGAATTGTCCGCACGCCATGAAGTGCTCGAGGCTGCTCAAAACTCCGGTAAGTACCGCGTAGATGTCGCGAGCGCGGAGAGCATCAAGGCACTGTTTGAACAGGTCGGCAAAGTCGATGCGATCGTTTCGACGACCGGGAAGGCTCATTTCGGCCCACTTGCGGATATGACCATCGATCAATTCAAGATCGGCTTGCATCATAAATTACTGGGCCAAGTGCAGCTTGCCTTGATCGGTCAGCAATTCCTCAACGATCGCGGCTCCATCACTTTGACGAGCGGGATCCTGAGCTATGACCCAATCGTCGCCGGAGCGAATGCCTCCGTCGCAAACGCGGGTGTCGATGGGTTCGTCCGCGCCGCAGCGATCGAGTTATCGCGCGGCATTCGAATCAATGCAGTGAGCCCAACTGTCGTTGTCGAATCATTGTCTTCCTACGGCCCATTCTTCCGCGGCTTCGAGGCGGTACCAGCCAAACGCGTGGCCATTGCCTTCAGCAAGAGCGTCGAGGGTGCGCAGACGGGGCAGGTGTACGAGGTCAGATGAATAGGAGGCAAGCCGATCGTCACGCACGACTCATCGGCAGGCGGGCCTACGGCAAGCAAGATGCGCGCGTCAGGGCAGCCTAACGGCAGGCCAGATGAAAACGCTTTGCCGAATCCCGTAGTCGGTCTACTTAAACGTCGGCTGGCTTCGCGAGCAGGAAGGACTTACGTCAGCAAGGATGCGGCGCGTCAGGACCGACGAACTTCAGGACAGAAGTCGATTTCTCCGTTTTCTGGCTTGCCGCCAGGCTTGCCTGACGCACAGCGTCTCGCCTGCCGAAGGCTCGCTTGCTCGTGAAGCGAGCTTGCTGCTCTATCCTGCCTTCAAGGTCACACTCACCGGACAATGATCGCTGCCCTGAACGTTCGGGTGGATGTCTGCGGCTGCGACTAAGTTTTTCAGTTGGCTCGAGACGAGCACATAGTCGATTCTCCATCCGACGTTCCGCGCGCGAGAGTTGGCGAAGTGACTCCACCACGTGTAATAGCCGTTGCCCTGTTTGAATAGCCGGAACGTATCGATGAAGCCGGCATCGACGAAGTTTTGAAATCCCTTGCGCTCTTCGTTGGTGAAGCCCTTCTTGCCGACATTCGGTTTTGGGTTTGCCAAATCGAGTTCGGTGTGTGCAACGTTGAGATCGCCGCAAAAAATGACGGGCTTGCGGGTTTCGAGTTGCTTGCAGTACGCGAGAAATGCCGGATCCCAATGTTCGTGCCTTAGCGCCAGACGACTGAGGTCATCCTTCGCATTGGGCGTGTAGACGGTGACGACGAAGAACTTCTCGAATTCGGCCGTGATCACGCGGCCTTCTTCCGCGCTGTCGCGCTGCAACTCGTCGGCGAATTTGAACCGGGATGAAAATTCCGTCGGGAAGCCGTTGATCACTTCAATCGGCTTGTGTTTCGAGAAGATCGCCGTGCCGGAGTAGCCCTTCTTGACCGCTGAATTCCAGTACTCATGATAGTCAGGCAAATCGATTTCGATCTGCCCGCGCTCCGCCTTAGTCTCCTGTAGACACAGAATGTCCGGTTGATGCTCCTGGATGAAAGGCAAAAAGACGCCCTTCTTCATCACCGCGCGAATGCCATTCACGTTCCACGAATAGATCTTCATGTGTTTTGAGTTTTGGTCGACCACCAGGGCGCGTATTATGCGGGCCTGCGTGGGAGAGGGAACAGGGAGGTGTGGTTCGTGGATCGTGGTTCGGCGATCCATCTTGCTGCCAACTCTCAACGGTCAACCGACAACCGCAACGAAGAGGCAAGCGCTCACGCGCAGGCAAGCCATTGGCAAGGTAGCCGCGCGGAAAACAAAGAGCGCGGCAGGGGAGCTGACGTTCGTCAGCAGGCCAGAATGGAATTGCGTGCAAACCGCGGTCGTATGGCGCGTGTGATTTGCTGTCAACCCAAAACGGTCAACAGACCACCGGCAAACGGCCGCTCTCGGCGTCCTGCCTCTCGCGGCACTGGCACATCCATGTGCGGCGGGAAGCAGAACACCTCTCCACTTTTGGGAGACGACTGCACGGACGCAGGAGGTAGGGCAACGCAGGAGCCGTTGCCGAGGTCGCGCGTAGCGCGGGAGAGGGGGCACACGGATAGGAACAGGCGAGCGCCCACGCGCAGGCAAGCGATTCGCAGGCGAGCCGCGAAGATGACTGGGCTCGCCACTGTGAGACACCTGCTTGCCGCCAACTCGCAACGGTCAATGGATGGCCGCACTCCTCATCTCACACGCGCAGCGCACACTTCACACCTTCTTGCTGCCAACCGACAACTCTCAACTCACACCGCCACTCCCTATGGAATTCACCATCGACCTACACCTCATACGCCGCCTCATCGTCGATGAACGGGCTCGGGCAGATGCAGACATCCGCGAGGGCGGTCCCATTACTGCGCTTGCTCGCTCTCAGACTCGCCACGATGAGCGACTCGCCGCTGCAGCGGATGCGCACACGCTTGCGTGTCGAGCGGGTTGTTCATGGTGCTGCAATTTCACGATCGATGTTCGTGCTGCCGAAGTCTTTCGCATCCTGGATCACCTCGCGACCTTGCCTGCTACTGAGCAACAGCGTCTACGCGGGCGAATCGAGCGGAATGCGGAACGTCTTGCGGGGTTGGACGAAGATGAACGTGCGCGAATGAACATCGAATGCGCGTTCTTGAGCAACGGGCGATGCACGATCTATTCGGTGCGGCCGCAGACGTGCCGCAACTATCACGCCACGGATGCATCGGGTTGCAAACAAGCGTTCGAGCAACCCGAGAACGAAGACATCGACCCTGACTTCGCGCCGTACGTCTACCAGATCGGGCATGCGCATGTTGAGGCCTTCGCAAAAGCGCTCGCCGATGCACGCTTCGATAGCGATGTCTACGAACTCAACGCCGCCTTGAATGCGGCGCTGAACGAACCGAGCACTCGCTCACGATTCCTGAGCAAGGTGCAGCCGTTTACGGATCTGGGTGGGATGGAAGTGCCGCCGGCGTTTTTGGAAGACGAAGAATAGAATTCGCACGGTCAACCGACAACAGTGAAACGGAAAACGGAAAACGGGGAACCGTCAACGCAGCATCTTGCCGCCAACTGTAAACGGTGAACAGCCAACTGCGGGAGCCAGCGGCGCCTTGTGATGGCGCCGCTGCTGTCAGCCGATTAGCCGTTTTTAGACTTGAAGATACGGACTTGTTCGTTGAAGGCTTTGGCCTTGGACTCGAACTCTTCGTTTGCGGCGGCGATCTTCTTTGACTGCATCGCCTTTGCGGCCATCGAAGCGCTTGCTTTCGCTTCCGCATCGAGGCACGCGCCGAATGCTTCGAGATCGCTCTTGTACGACTTGAACGCATTCATCGCGGCCTTCATCTGGTCTTCGCTCGCAGATGAGCCGTCGGGGATCTCCTGCGGTGCCTTAGGGAAGGCGCAATCGGCCATGGCGGCATTGCCGGCAAATCCAAAAACCGCGACCACAGCAAGTTTGATCAGCTTCGAACTCTTCACGTGTTTCTCTCCACTCTAGCGCTAACAATCAACTCTGAAAGTGGAGACGATCGGCCTCACGCGCTCGATCTTTAGAGTGAATCGCGGAGTGCACGTCAAAACTGCGAGGTCCATTCGACGCACAAAACATAAGAGAAATTCAGTGTGGAGGAAGTGAGATGTAAGTCGTGCAGCTCGAAAAGAACTGCAAACACCGCAGCACCGCGCCGTCGCGATTATGTGCGAAGCCGAGCATGGTTTGCTGCGAACCAGTATCCCGCAACCATGGTTTTGAGATCGGTGATTCGCGCGTGGAGCACGCGCTCGATGAATTGTTCGGCTGGAATGAATACGGTGAGGATGTCTTCGCTCTCTTCGGCGTTGCCGTGTACGCCGCCTGCGTTGTCGGTATCGACATACCCAAATACGAGCGTGATTTTCTCGGAGGTACCGCCCGAGCTGACGTAGGCACCCGGATGAATGATTCGCGGCTCGCGCAGCGCCAATCCGGTCTCTTCGCGCATCTCGCGAATTGCGGCGTGCTCCGCCGATTCGCCTTCTTCCATCCCGCCGGCAACCAGGTTGTCAGTAAACGGGTAATCGCCCGCTAGTAAAATGCCAGGGCGAAATTCGCTGATCAGCACCACGCGATCGAGCTTCGGGTCGTAGCCGAGCACTGCGACAGCGTGGCCGCGCTCCATGACTTCCCAGGTCAGGTCGCGATGCCCACCGTCGTGGTTCTCCACTCGGAACACATAGCGACTCAGGGTGAGAAATCCATCGTGCAAGACGTCTCGTTGCTCAACGCTGGCGTGTAGGCGCTTATCAGTCATTCGGTGTCTCGGCATGCGGGATGAAGAGTCAAGGTTATGCGAACTCGGTCACATTGCGCGAGTGCGTGCACCGAACCAATGGGGCCGCAGTTATGCACATATGTGTAGTGGATCGAAGCGCGCTGGGTAAGTTATGTCTATCTTGCCGGGCTCATGACCCAAGATGCCGTCAACACTGCTCGCGCGCACAAGATCGCTGCCTCATTCACAGGAGCGAGCGTTTTCGGTGCCATCGTCGCATGCGCGATTGCGTGGACTGCGGCCGGTGCCGATCTAGATATATATGTAAGAGATCGCGGTGGGCAGCCGCTCGGAGAAGTCGTCGTGCTGCTCGAGCCGCTTTCTGGCGAAGCGCAGACCAACTCGTCGTCGGCGAGCGCAGTCGTCGATCAACTTCATCAGCAGTTCGTACCGGGAGTCATCGCAGTGCGAACTGGAACCGCGATCAGCTTCCCGAACAGCGACACGGTATCGCACCAGGTGTATTCGTTTTCCGCGGCGAAGCGCTTTGAACTTGGCCTCTATCGCGGCGTGCCGCGCGATCCGATCGTATTCGACAAGCCCGGCATCGTCGTCTTGGGATGCAACATTCACGACAACATGATCGGCTATGTGTACGTGACTGACGCTCCCTACTTCGGTACGACAGGTGATGATGGTCATCTGCGCACAGCGCTGCCTCTCGGTAAGTACCGTGCACATGTTTGGAGTCCGCGTTTTGCAACTCAAGACAACGCCACCGAACGCGAGTTGAGCGTGAAGAGTGAGTCGCAGTCCGTTGCGATCGACATCGCAGGACCGGTTCGAGCGTCAGGAGCCGAACAGAAAGCGCGTCGGCTGCGGGACTACTGATGCGGACGTCGGTTTCAGCCACTGCGACGCTTCTGCTCGCAATTGCGATACCGCACGTTGCGTCCGCAGGTGCGCATGAGTTCACAGCCCAAGTGGATTTGCGCTACGTCGCGGCGAATACAGCATCCACATCATTCGTCGATGGTGGGCTGGGTGAATTGCGATTCGACGAACAACACGACGGGATTCAGGTCGGCCGCTTGTTGCTCGATGCAGCTGGGCCGCTGACGGAAACGATTCGATACACAATCACCGCGAGCGGCACCGAAGACGGCGATCGTCACGCGCTCGATTTGACTGAGGCGTACTTGAGTTGGCGCCCATATCCGCAGTCCGCCTGGCGATGGCAGGTGAAAGGGGGCGCTTTCTATGCGCCGATTTCGCTGGAAAATCGCGCTGTGGGTTGGACGAGTATTTACTCGCTGAGCCCTTCAGCTATCAATACGTGGATCGGCGAGGAGACACGAACGTTGGGCCTGGAAGTGTCCGCCTCGCTTTTGGGTGCCTTCGCCGATCGCTCGTACGACATTACATTGCTTGGGGCGTTGTATCGTTGGAACGATCCGTTCGGTGTTCTGATCTTCGAGCGTGGCTGGGCAATTCATGATCGGCAGAGTCCGCTGTTCGGCGAATTGCCGCGAACGTTCGTTCAAGATCCGAACAATCGCGATATGAAGTTCTTCTCCGAGATCGACGGGCGGACGGGTTACTACGTCGGCGCGGAAATCAAGTGGCGTAACGATACTTCGATCCGCGCTCTGCACTACGACAATCGCGGCGATGTGAATCAATCGAGCCGTGCCGAACCGGATTGGGGTACGACGTTCGAAGCCTTCGGCGCTCGTGTGATGCTCACTCCAAAGCTCTCGTGGCTATCTCAAGGTATGTGGGGCGATACAGAATTCGGCCCGCAGGGCACCGGACACGGCAAGTTCATGCTGCATTATTGGTCGTACTACTCGCTCCTCAGCTACGCACTAGGTGAACATCGATTCACGGCACGATTCGATCGCATGCGCACGAAGACCGTTCGCGGATGGCGCGCCTATAACAGCGAACAAGATGCACATGCGTGGACGTTGGCATATCTCTACGATCTGAATGACCACTGGCAGTTCGGCGCTGAAGCGCTGCGGATCTCCGGCGCGCTCGAACAGCGTGCGTTGCTTGGGCTTGCCGTGGATGATGTCGAGCGTCAGTTGCAGATTGCGGTTCGCTATACCTGGTGAGGAAGTGAAGAGGTGAGGGAGTGAGTCGCACCCTTCACGCGCATCGCGCTTTCACGTCTCACCTTATCACGCGATCCAGTAGAATCGCCGGCCGGTCAAACGGCGAACAACAACATGCAAACAGCGGGAAAGACGAACTCGGCAGCGCGAGTTCTATTCGCAAGTCTCATCGGCACGACGATCGAGTTCTTCGATTTTTACATCTACGCGACGGCAGCGGTGATCGTCTTTCCGGCGCTATTCTTTCCATCCGCTGATCCGACCACAGCGAAGCTGCAATCATTCGCTACCTTCGCACTCGCGTTTTTTGCACGGCCCGTCGGCTCTGCAGTCTTCGGCCATTTCGGCGATCGCGTCGGACGCAAGGCGACGCTCGTCGCGGCACTGCTAACGATGGGATTGTCGACCGTGCTGATTGGCTGTCTGCCGACGTATCAAACCATCGGGATTGCGGCCCCGCTGTTGCTCGCAATCTGTCGGTTCGGGCAGGGATTCGGGCTTGGAGGGGAATGGGGCGGCGCCGTGCTGCTAGCGACGGAAAATGCGCCTCCAGGAAAACACGCTTGGTACGGAATGTTTCCGCAGCTGGGCGCACCGCTCGGGTTCATTTGCTCGACGGGAATCTTTCTGGTTCTGACGGAATGGCTCGATGATGCGCAATTCCTCGCTTGGGGTTGGCGCATTCCGTTCATTGCGAGCGCTGCACTCGTGTTCGTGGGCTTGTACGTGCGTCTTAAGTTGGAAGAGACGCCCGCATTTCGGCGTGCGATCGAGAACAACGAACGCGTGCGTATGCCCATGTTGAGTGTGGTCACAGAGCATCCGCGCTTGTTGCTCATCGGTACCGTCGCAGCGATCGCCACGTTCGTTGTGTTCTATTTGATGACGGTGTTCTCGTTGAGTTGGGGCGTATCGGCCTTGCATTTCAGCCGGGAGAACTTCCTGTTGCTGCAAATGATCGGCGTGCTGTTCTTCGGCCTGACGATTCCGATGTCTGCAGTTTGGGCAGATCGCGTCGGGCGCAAGCGCGTGCTCATTGGCGCGACGCTGGCGATCATTCTGTTTGGATTCGCATTCGCCCCTTTGCTGGAGACAGGCAGCACGCTCGGTGTGCTCGCGTTCTTGAGTATTGGTTTGGCGCTGATGGGTTGGACGTACGGTCCGCTCGGCACGGCCCTTGCTGAGTTGTTTCCGACCTCCATTCGCTACACCGGCGCGTCGCTCACCTTCAATCTCGCCGGAATTTTCGGCGCATCGCTCGCGCCTTACATCGCGACTGCCTTGGGTAATAAATATGGCATCGCGTCGGTGGGTTGGTACCTCTCTGGCTGCGCCACGTTGACCTTGGTCGCGCTGCTTTTCATGCCTCGCGCCGAGCGCTGACAGCCTGCGGATTTCTGCTGCGAAATGGAACTTGCAAGCTGTGAACGCCCTCCAGCATCACGCAAGTCGCCGCCGTGGTAGGCAAGCAAATTGCGCTGTGCACATTGTGCACAACACCGCTGCGCCCGGATGCATTGGCGCGCCGGGCGCGGCCAGGCACCCTACGGTATGCAATGCGGTGTTCGTTGCATTAGGAAAGCGCATTCGCAAGTTGCCGATCCCGACCTAGAACCGCAAAGCCATAAAGGCGCACATACAGCACCATTCGATGTTTGTGGCAGCGCGTCGCTGCGGATCGATTTCATTAGGCATTCTCAACGGTTGTTCGCTCGCGTCCCGATGCGCTGTAATCGTTCGCAGAATTACTGTAACGATTACAGGGAGCTTCTATGTACGTCCGATTCTCTTTCGGTGCATCTGCTGCTGCGCTCGCAGCATTCATCCAAACACCCGCGTTCGCACAAGACGTGGGCGGTGCAGCGGAGACCGAAGTCACGCACGTCGTCGTCACCGGTACTCGCGTTGCGAATCGATCCGCTCTCGATACTGCGGTACCGGTCGATGTTGTCTCCGCCGATGCGTTGCGGAACATCGGCGTGACCGAAGTCAATCAAGCGCTCTCCGAGTCATTGCCTTCTTTTAATTTCCCCCGGCCTGGACTCGCGGATGCCACGGATACGATTCGGCCAGCGACACTGCGCGGTCTTTCGCCCGATCAAACGCTCGTGTTGGTGAATGGCAAGCGACGCCACGCATCCTCTTTGGTGAACGTCAACGGCACGATCGGCCGTGGCGCAGCAGCCGTCGACCTGAATACGATCCCAGTCGCAATGATTGAGTCCGTCGAAGTGCTGCGGGATGGAGCGTCCGCGCAGTACGGCTCGGATGCGATCGCGGGCGTGATCAATTTGCGATTGCGGCAAGCTCGCGATGGCGGTGACGTCATCGCGCAATACGGATGGCGCGACACTCAATACGACACGTTGGTTGGAACACCTCCCGCGGGTGCAACGTGGAGCGCCCCATCGAAGCTTTCGCGCAGTCGATCGGACGGCGAGACGTTGACGATCTCAGGTTGGAAGGGATTGAGTTTGGGAGACACTGGCTCAGTGACCATCGCTGCAGAGTACAAGGACCAGGAGCATACGGAGCGCGGCGGATGGGACGTGCGCCAGCAGTATCCTTTGGTCAACGGAAACTTCGATCCCCGCGAACAAACTTTCGATCGCTACAACTCCTGGTACGGCGAGCCGGAGATCCAGCAGAAAACCCTGTTTGCGAACGCCGAATACAAGTTCGCGGCCGGAGCCACTATGTACGGCTGGGCGGGATGGCAGCAGCGCGATGCAAGGTCGGCGGGTTTTTATCGACGTGCACTGGATGACCGCAATGTGATCGAGATCTATCCGGACGGATTTCTGCCGATCATCGCACCCGACGTGACGGATCTTTCTGCTGCGTACGGCGTGCGTTGGGATCAAGGCGAGTGGGCGATGGATTCGTCGCTGGTGTACGGACGCAATTCGATGGACTTCACCATTGAAAACACGCTCAACCGATCGTTAGGAGTCCAGAGCAAGACCGAATTCGACGCGGGCGGATTCGCGTACGATCAACTGGTCTTGAACGTGTCTGCGGTGCGTTCGGTCAAGCTGAATGCGTTCTCATCGCCGCTCAACGTTGCGATTGGACTGGAAGCGCGTCGCGAGGGCTACTCCATCGACGCCGGTGAGCCCGACTCATATCGCAACGGTGGCGTGTTGCTCGCGAATGGATCGCCAACGCAATCCGGATCGCAAGTGTTCCCGGGCTTTCGACCGGCAAACGAAGTGAACAAGCATCGCCAGGCAGTCGGCGCGTATGTCGATCTGGAAGCGAACGTTACGGAGAAGTTTTTGGCCTCGGCGGCGGTGCGCGGCGAGCACTACTCGGATTTCGGCAGCAACGTGTCCGGGAAGTTGGCCGGCCGTTATGACTTCACGCCGAACTTTGCGTTACGCGCTTCAGTGCAGAACGGATTTCGTGCTCCGTCCTTGCAGCAACAATACTTCGCCACGACGTCCACCAATTTCATCGGCGGTGTGCCGTTCGACATCACGACGTTCCCGGCAACCGATCCTGTTGCAGAAGCGCTCGGTGCCAAGAAGCTCGATGCGGAGAAATCGAAGAACTTTTCGGTTGGTACCGTGATTCGCTTCGGCAATTTCAACGCGACGATCGATGCTTATCGAATCGATGTCGACAATCGCATCGTGCTTTCGGAGAACCTGACACAAGCGAATGTCCGCGCGTATCTCACCACGCAAGGATTCATCGGGGTCGGTGGCGGCCGTTTCTTCATCAATGGCGTGGATACTCGCACCGAAGGCGTGGATCTCGTGATGAACTATCCGCTCGATACTACTGCAGCCGGGCGATTCGATTTCACCGTCACGGCGAATTGGAACAACACCGATGTCAAGAGTGTGCCCACGACGGCCCAGCTAGCGGCGTTGAACCCGCCGCCGGTGTTGTTCGATCGCGTGAATGTTCTGACGTTCGAGCAGGGCGAGCCGAAGAACAAATACAGTGCCGCGGTCAATTGGAATCTCAGCGCCTTCGGCGCTACGTTGCGTGCAACTCGCTACGGCAAGGTTTTGTCGCCCGATACGTCAGCGACGTTCACGTCAACGACGATCAACGATGTGGAACTCTCCGCAACGACACTGCTGGATCTCGAAGCACGCTGGAACATCACCGATCACTTCCGTCTGGCACTCGGCGCTGACAACATCACCGATGAGTATCCCGATCCGAATCCACCGGCCGTTAATTCGACCGGCACGCAGTCCTTCTCGAACTACTCACCGTTCGGACGTTCGGGACGGTTTGTGTATGGGAGGGTGGGATATAAATTCTAGTGACTAGTGACTGGTGACTAGTGACTGGCAGAGGAGGGAGGATTACTGCGTGATCGAGGACGACCGGCGTCGGGTCAGAATCGGATAAGCGACGGACGACTTTGTCGTCAGGAAGGCGTTCGGCAGGAAGGATCCTCTCGGATCAGGAGGGCCTTGCGGCAGGACAGAGATAGACGTGTGTCGTTTCAGGAGGGCCCTTCTAACCGCCAACGCCCAACCGTCAACCGTCAACTGAGGATGTGTGCGCTGCGCGAACTCTAGATGAGCACATCATCGAGCGTTCTGACTTGTGACTCGTGATCGGATCGTGACGAGCACGCCGTGAAGGGTCTGATGAATTCGTCACTCCCACGTAGGTGGGAGCCCATCCGCACGATAGCAGCTCTTTGGACTCATGCCGGCACTGGCCGAGTTTTTGCAACTCAGATGGATCCCCACCTGCGTGGGGATGACGGAGTAATTGGGCGCTTCCGCCACAGCTGCACTTCTGGCGTACGAGAAGCGCTTGCCTGCGACCCAGCAGATCGTGTGCGACTCTGCGGGAAGTCCCGTGCGGACCAGCGGCTCGCTTGCCGTTAGGCTTCCTTGCCGATGCAGTCGGCTTGCTGCTTTCATTCTGACCTGACGCTAGTCCTTCCTGACGCATCGCGTCCTTCCTGCCGAAGGCCTACCTGACGACAGGGTCGTCCATCGCTTATCCGATCTGTCCCGATGGCGTCCTACTTATGCGCCAGCAAGCCTCTGCGCATCAGCGCATCCCATGCTTCTTCGGCGGTGTCCGCAAAGTCGAATAGCTCGAGGTCGGCGCGGGCGACCATGCCTTCTTCGACGAACGCTTCGAAGTTCACTGCGCGCGTCCAATAGTTTTTGTCGAACAGGACGACAGGAACAAGCGGTGCTTTGCCGGTTTGGCGCAGCGTGAGGATTTCGAACAACTCGTCCATCGTGCCGAATCCGCCCGGAAACACGACCAGTGCGTTTGCGCGCATCGCCAGATGCATTTTGCGCATCGCGAAGTAGTGGAAGCGGAAGGTCAGTTCCGGCGTGGAGAAACAATTCGGTTGTTGTTCCAATGGCAAGGTGATGTTGAAACCGATGCTCGGTGCGCCGACCTCCCACGCGCCGCGATTGGCAGCCTGCATGATGCCTGGGCCGCCACCGGTCGCGATCACATTGTCGCGCCAACGATCGTGCGGTGCTCTGGCGCCACCCCGTTCGGAAACGATCCGTGCAAACTGCCGAGCCTGCTCATACCAGTGCACGTGCTTCTGATGCCGTTCGCGCGCCAATCGCTCCTCATCAGTGCGCGGTTCCGGCAGTGCGGCGATTTCCTCGGGCGAAAGCACTCGCGCGCTACCGAAAACGATGATCGTCGAACGCACGCCCCAATCGCGAAGCATCACCTCCGCCTTGGCGTATTCCAACGCGAATCGAATGGCGCGCAGTTCGTCACGTAATAGGAAGTCTTTGTCTTCCACGGCCAGCAAGTAGCTGGGGGAATTCATCTGGGCGGAGCTATCGGAAGGCAAAGATGGATTCATAGAGTGGATTTTCCGTCGTTGTTGCGAGGCTACGGACGCTCGCCGGTGCGGAGCGGTCGTTGGCCGATCTTTTTACGAAATCTGTAACTGGCGCGAGGGTAGCTGTGTCTTAAGCGCGAACCCCGCGATTGTGCGGGAGCCGACGAAGAAATGGAGCACGCCATGAACGCCATCGCAGACTTTAGCTACAACGCCCGCCGCGCTATTTGTATGGCTGTCGCAGCACTGATTGTGACTGCGGGGCTCGGACTTACGGCCGTTGGAATCCAGTCGATGATCCACCATGCAGAGCAATCGGTTGCGATGCGATGAGATCTCAGGATCCCAGTTGCGCGAGTGCATCGGCGATCGGGCCCGCCGCTGTCGGTCGCACCACTCGCGCAATCTCGGCGCCATCACGTAATAAGATGAGCGTCGGCCACAACTTGACTCGGAACGATCTGCCGAGCGGCCGGCCCTTGCCATCTTCGATCTTGAGATGCCGGATGGATGGGAAGCCTGCAAACGCGGCTTCAATCGACGGTTGTGCAGCTCGACAGTAGCCGCACCAATTCGTCCCGAACTCGAGCACAACGGGGCCGCTGAGCGCATTCACTTCATCGCGCGTGTAAGTCTCCGGCTCGTAATTCTGCGACATAGTCATCTCCCGTCTCCGTTCGTGCACTAGCACGGAACCTCGGTCGTGCACTCGCGTACCACTCATATAGATAGGTGCGGAGTCCATTATGAGCAAGCAAGCTGGCGGCAATCCAGGCGAAGCCGGGCCCAAAGGTGCTTTGGCCGAAGATGAACAGAAGGCGTTGGGGACCAAACGCAAACCCAAGAGCGGTCCTCCTGGTGCCGAAGGCAACAACACGCGACGTGATTTCGTCCGGAGAAAGAAGAAGAGGTAGGCGTTAAACAGTCGAACCGCGAAGGAGCTGCTCTTTGTAAACCGCGCCTGTAAGATGAGCCCGACCATTCATCTCGAGGGCCTTCACATGCGCTTGAACTCTGTTGTCGGTGCCGCAGTTCTGAGTCTCAGCTTTCTTACGGGGCAGGCTTTTGCATCCGGCGACGTCGTCGAGTACGTCGAAGCGAAGGAAGTCACGAATCCCCCGCCTTCCGTCGCATTGAATACATTCGACCGATTCGAGATCGCTCCGATCTCGATGGGGGCGCCTTATGCGGGACAGAATGCGAATGAAGATGCGAAGAAGCGATTGCAGGCAAACTTGGACGAGCGCGTCCAGCCGCTGCTCCATCAATGGAATGCGGCCGACGCCAAGAACGACCCGCCGAAGACGCTGAAGATCGAACCCACAATCCGCCACGTGAAGTTCATCGGCGGCGGAGCGCGCTTCTGGGCCGGTGCAGCCGCGGGCGGTTCAGCGGCTCTGATGACGGTGAAGCTGATTGACGCAGCAACCGGCGAGGTCATCGCCGAGCCTGAGTTCTATCAGCACGCCAATAAATTCGGTGCGGCGTATTCGTTCGGTGCCACCGACAAGAACATGCTCGCTCGCGAGACGGAGTTGATCGCCGAGTACCTTCGCGCGAACTACTCGGCGGCAGTTGGCGGTCCGACGGGGAAAGAGAACGCAGCAGATAAAAAGTAACGATCCGGTGCTTGGGATGCGTCAGTAGGAGCGGGCGTGGGTGGGATGGATATGAACGAGATCGAGCAGCGACGTGCGCTGCTCGGTCTTGCCCGAGAGTGCATTCAGAGTGCGCTGGTCACGGGCGAACGGCCGCAATTTCCGGAACGAATCCTGCCGCAATGCCTGTCGCGCCCTGGTGCTTCGATTGTCACACTGCGTCTGGGACGTGACTTAAGAGGGAGTGCAGGCAGTTTCACCGTGGGCCGCCCGTTGTGTGTCGATGTGTGGCACAACGCTTGGCGTGCCGCATTTTCGGATCCCCGATTCTCGGCGCTGCGTGCGGCGGAGTGGCGTTACGCAAACTTGCAGCTATCCCTGCTGACGCCCAGCCAGCGCCTGCGGGCGTGGAGCGAAGCGCGCCTAGTCAAAAAATTACGACCCAGAATCGACGGCGTGAGCCTCGAATATCAAGGTTCACGCGCGACGTTTCCGCCCTCGGTGTGGGAGCAGATTCCAAATCCGCAGGACTTCGTCACCTACTTAAAACTCAAAGCAGGGCTTCCTGCGGACTTCTGGTCGCGAGATATTAAAGTCGAGCGCTACCGAGCGACGCATTGCGCTGAGGTCGAGTATTGAGTTGGATGCATCTGCGCGCGTGCAGATGTGCAACCTTTTTGGACACGGCAGCATCGAAACTGCCATAGCAGAGAGGACCTATGCTTAAAACGGGTTGCCTGACGGCTCTGATCGTTTGCTCGTCGTTCTTGGTTGCAACGTCGTTTGCAGAGACGCCATCCACCCCGGATGCGAAACCACCCGCGCAGCACAAGAAGGTGCGCTATCGAGCGCCGACCGGATTTGCCGGTTACAAATGGGATCAGCCGTTCAAATCCTTCGATCGTTTGAAGCAAAGCCCAGTGACAGTTCAACTGGCCTACTCGGAAGGCAAAGTCACGCGCATGGATTTCATGTGCTCGCCAAGCTTCTCAACGCAAGGCATGGACGCGTGCGATTTGCAGTCTGCGCTCAGTACACTGCATCAACGCGTCTCCGGGCGCGGGTATCAACTCTTCACTGAATTCGTCGTCGACGGACAAGGCTTCCGCTACGGCTCCTCGAATACGGTTCTGTATCCGGTTACGTATCAGTTCTGCGCTTCATGGCGCGAAGGCGGCAAGGCGCCGCCCGACGTCATGGACCGATTGAAGCTTTGCGGTGTTCGCATGGTATTCAAGAGCGAAACGTATGAAGAACTGAAGGCGCTGGGTCCGGATCACGTCACCACTTATGAGCATCTACTCAGCGATCTGATTGCCCAATACGGCGAACCGGAAGGCTACTCGCGATTCGGACACGTCACGGTCAAAGGTGCCGAAGGGCAGTACTCCGATCCGCACGAGCGAACGTTTCAAACGTGGCGCTGGTGCCGGCCGATGGATCGCGATATTGCACCGAAGTGCGAAGCGAGCATCACGTTCGGTTTCAATCCCGATTCAGGCAATGGCGCCATTCTGTTTGCGACTCGCCCGGTGTGGGAGTTCGCATACGCGCGCGAAAATTCTCAGCGCGGCGGCGATCCGATGTACAAGTTCATGCATGGCAAGGCGCAGGACACGGAGTAATTGTGGCGTGAGGTGTGAGGTGTGGGGCCTGTTGGCCGTGAGTTGACGGTTTGGCGTTGGCGGAAAGAGCGTCTTAGCGAACATCCCATTCAAGTATTCATCTGTTCTCTGTGCGCTTTGTGTTGTGTCCGGCCGAGAAGAAGAATTTCCACGGAGCACGCGGAGAGCACGGAGATCTTCAGTAGAGAAATGAATGCCAATAGGAACCAGAGATCACGGTCAACTTTCTTTTTTGCGTTCTCTGCGGCTATTCCTCGTTCTGTTCCTTGTTTATCTTTGCGAGCTTTGCGTTGCGTTTGCTTCTTGGTGCGTAAGCAATATCCGCGCTGCCGTGGCTGGCACACGAAACGTCAGTGCGCCTTCATTTTCTTCAATCTCCTGACCGCTCAAAAGATCGCGTGAGTGCGCGAACGATTTCCACGTTGCGAGTTCGCTGTCCCGGGGGCGAACGTCGATTTCCCGGTCACTGAAATTCAGCAGGACGAGAATGCGTTGTTGAGCATTCGTGCGAGTGAATGCGAGCAGCTCGTTATCGTGATTCGATCGCAGTAGCTGCAAGTCGCCGGACACAAGTGCTGAGTTGCCGAGGCGAAGTGCGGAGAGACGACGATAATGCTGCACCAGCGGATCATCGTCGCGCCAGTTGAGTGGCGGCCCTTCGTCATACGGCTGAAACGAAGCCGCGATTTCATCGCCGTTATAAATGAGTGGAATGCCAGGGATCGTAAACAGCAGCGTGGCAGCCAGCTTCGCGAGCGGTTCGCCATGCTGAGTTGCGAATCGATCGGCGCTGTCGTTGTTGTTGATGAAGTGAAGAGCGAGGTGCCGGTTGTCGTGCGCGGTCGCCTGCAGGTCTGCACGCAACGCGGCGAGGTTCGGCGAGCCGTCCGCATCGAACAGATCCTTCCATGACCATTCGCCAAGTTGATACGTCCAGTCGTAAGCCGCATCAAATCCATTGATGAAGTAGTGCGGATCGCGTGCGCTCGCTTCAGCCAGCAAGAACACGTCCGGTTTGATTCGTTGCAGTTCGCGACGCAGCTCGTTCCAGAACTCCGGAGCCCGCCGTGAGATTGCCCACGCGGCATCGACCCGAAAGCCATCCACATCGAACTCCTGCACCATGCGCCGGAAGGCGGCTGTCATGTAATTGCGGACTTGTGGGTTGTCGTAGTTGAGATTGGACAAGTGCTGCCACTCGAAATAATGGGAAATTGCTCCGCTCGCATCGCGGTCGAACCAGTCGTAGTAGACGGATCGCTTGCCTTGCTTCTCTGCGTCCAAAACGTAAGGGTGAACAGAGGCAAGGTGGTTCGGCACGAAATCGACGAGCACTCGCAAGCCAAGCCGATGTGCAGTCGTCACGAGGTCGCGAAAGCCTTCATCCCCGCCGAATCGGGAGTCGATTGCGAGGTGATCCATCACGGCATAGCCGAAATCATCCGGCGCAGCGCGTGTGGCGGGCGAAATCCAAACGGCGTTCGCCCCGAGCGCGGCGATCTCGTCCAGCCGGTCGCGAATGCCTGAGAACGTGGGAGGTGCGAATTCGTAGGGTGCGGCGCCGTACAAGATGAGCGAATCGACCCAACTTGGCCGCTCGCGAGGATCGATCTCTGCGGCGACGCCGTTTCGGACTTCGAACATTGCTTCCGCGGAGTCTTTGCGATTCAGGGCGTCGCGGACCTCGAGCGCGACAATGTAGTTGCCATCGTGCTGCGGTGTTGCAAGTTCCAACGTCCGTTGATCGCTTGCGTCCAAGCCCTTGCCGCCTGACTGCATCAGCGGCGCGGGATTGCTTGGAGTCGATGCCCACCGAAACTGCGTGAGGGGCACGTCGAAAGGACTCGAAGCGCCAGCATTGAGTCGGATCGTTTGATCTTCGACTCGCACTCTCACACGTGCGGTAGGGGCGGCGTGAAGTTTTTCTTCGCGGATGTGGGCCGGAGAGAGCGCGACGACCTTGCCGCCGCGTCGACACGACGCGCGTACAACATTCTCACCCTCGTGTAAGGGCAACGTGGCGAAGAAGTTTCGCCCAACTTGTTGTGCGGTGACTTCAGCAGCGCGCGAGCCGACGCGAACTGAGTCGCAGGTCAAGTCCTCGATCTCTCCCTGTACCGGCAGATCAAATGTCCAAGCTTCGCCGCTTCCGGTACTCAAATCGATACTGCCCGCGCTGCAAAGGCGTGCGGCGAGCAGGAGTGTCCAACAGGCGAGCGCCGATCGGAGCACGGATGTATTGCCGACGCTCAGTGATCGCTGCGATTCGAATCTCGCTTGCGCTCTGCGCTTTTCACTCGTTCGCGCGGCGGTCGCCGTGCTTCGGGCGGACTAGCCGTCGCTTCTTTGCGTTGCTGCTGATGGCGCACGTTGTCGCTCAGTACGTCGGCGAGCGTTCCGGGCGTTTTGGATCCGGGCTTGGCCATGATGTGCTCCAGGGAGGGGGGTTTAACAGAAGTGCGTGCGGTACACCGTGGTTCCCGATTGTTGATCTTCAGGAAAGACTCTCTTGCCGAAAGCTGCTTGCGCAGTCACTGCCTAGGCAGTAGTCTGCCGGCCCTTCGCTGGGACTCGGAATCCTTTCGAGCCTGCACCGCAAGTTTCGGAGCGTTGGCAACGCACTCATCTGATGCACTACGACGGCAAAAGCTACGAGACGGATATGAATGTGGGCGGCCTGGTTGCCAAGGTTCACCTACAGTTCCGTCGTTGCCTGGACGCTGAGCTTGCGAAGGGTGAACTGGGGCTGACGAGCAGTCAGTGGATCGTATTGATGAAGCTCGGCAAGAACTCGCAACAGACCGCGGCGGAGCTCGCCGGTTTGTTGAACCAAAACACAGGGGCGATGACGCGCATGCTCGATCGCCTACAAGCCAAGGGCCTGGTCAATCGCTCGCGTAGCAGTACCGACAGGCGCGTCGTGCATGTGGAACTGAGCGAAGAGGGAAGACGTCTGTTTCCGCACCTTCCGAAGGTGAGTGCGACGGTTCTCAATCGCGTACTCGCTGATTTTTCTGAGAAAGAAGTACAACAACTGACGAAGTTGCTCAGCCGCGTGTTGGAGTCGGCGACTGCTTGTGCTCAAGGACCCAAGTCATGAGAAATCAAACGATACTCGCTGTGGTGTGCGCGCTCGCGACAGCTTCGTGTGCGACACCGGGGCATTCACCTGATCCCATTCCGCTTCAAGATCCTGCGGCGCTCACGGCGACACAAACGCTGGCGAGCGCCGACAAGGCATCCGCGCCCACCGATCAGTGGTGGCATGAGTATGGGGATCCGCAACTCGATGCGTTGGTGAAGCGCTCGATCGAGGCTAGTCCCACGCTCGACGTCGCGGTGGCGCGCGCTCGCGAAGCGGAGGCAGCGCTCGAATCGGCACGCGGACGCACGTTTCCCACAGTAGGCGCTCAAGTCGCTATGCCGTACGAGCGGCAGAGCGAAAACGGTTTGATTCCGCCGCCGTACGCCGGTTCATCTGAATGGAATCCTGACGCGCGTCTCTCGCTGTCGTATCTCTTGGACTTCTGGGGTCGCAATCGAGCAGCGTTGGCCGCGTCGTTATCGGCGGTGAGAGCAGCTGGATATGAGGCGGAGGCGATTCGGCAGACGCTCATTTCGCAGATCGTCTCGACGTATGTCTCCTACGCGGGAAATTTCGGTCAGCAGAAACTCGCGGAGCAATTGGTCGATGCACGCAAGACTCAACTTGAGCTCACGCAGCAGCGCGTAAATGCCGGTGTCGATACGCAAGCTGAGCTGCGTGCGGCAGAAGCCGCACTGGCGCAGGCGCGTGCTGAGTTGGCAGGTCAGGAAGAGAAGGTGACCTCCGCGAAGCTAGCACTCGTTGCGCTCGCCGGAGAAGGGCCCGACGACGCGAGCGGATTGCAACCACCGGCGCTGCATTCGCCGCGCTTTGGACTGCCATCGCAGTTGCCCGCTGAATTGTTGGGTCGTCGTCCTGATGTGGCGGCCGTACGCGAGCAAATCGAAACAGCGGAACAACAGGTGAAAGTCGCGCGCACCGAGTTTTATCCAAATATCAATCTGAGTGCCTTCGTGGGATTGTCGAGCTACGGGCTCGACAATTGGTTGAAGGCGGGCAGCCGCATTGCGGGTGTGACACCGGCGATCAGCTTGCCGATCTTCGATGCCGGGCAGCGTCGCGCGAATCTGCGCGGACGTGAAGCGCAACGCGATTCAGCGATCGCTACGTACAACGCCGTGTTGGAGCGCGCGTTGTACGAAGTCGCGAACACCTTGTCGCAATTAAAGTCCGTAGATATCCAACGCCCACAGCTCGATCAGGCTGTGGATGCCGCAGCCGACGCATGGCGGATCGCGCGACTGCGATACGAGCGCGGTCTAGGCAATTACTTGACGGTCGTCAACGCTGAAGCGCAGTGGATATCCGCGTCGCGTGCGCGAGTGGATCTGGATTCGAAGGCGCTGTCCGCAGCCGCGGCCTTGGCTCGCGCGGTTGGTGGCGGTTGGCAGCCAGGATAGTGACTGCTGACTAGTGGCTAGTGGGTTACTAGTGACTGGTGATTAGTCGAGCTGAAGCAGACTTATCAGAGAGTGAAGACGTCGCGCTGGGCGCGACCAAGGATTGA
The DNA here is from genome assembly GCA_035760885.1 of Steroidobacteraceae bacterium. Classification (GTDB taxonomy): domain Bacteria; phylum Pseudomonadota; class Gammaproteobacteria; order Steroidobacterales; family Steroidobacteraceae; genus Steroidobacter. Next base: position 22,993 of record DASTSB010000364.1, read on the forward strand.
AACGTGAGCGAATCGAACAACGACGCCCCAGCCTCCGAGGCGCAACCGGCCGGTAACAAGCGCAAGCGCGTGCTCTCGATCATCGCGCTGGCATTCGTGTCCGTCGGCCTGTTGTGGGCGATTTATCACTTCGCCTACGGGCGTTATCACGTCACGACGGACAACGCGTACGTGGGCGGCAATATGGTCGAGATCACTCCACAAGTGGGCGGCACCGTCACTCGCATCACGGTGGATGACAACGACTACGTGAAAGCGGGTCAGGTGCTCGTCGAACTCGACACGAGCGATAGCGACATCGCGCTCGCGCAAGCCGATGCGGAACTTGCCCGAACCGTTCGAGAGGTGCGCACGATGTTTGCGAACACGGAAGGATTTCGCGCACAGGTCGCCGCTCGGCAGGCCGATCTCAGTGCCGCGCGTTCCGCTTATGAACGCGCGAGAACCGAATACGAGCGTCGTGCCGACCTGAAAGATACTGGCGCGGTCGGCGGGGAAGAGTTGGCCAATGCGCGATTGCAGATGGAATCGGCAGCAGCGCAGGTGAAAGCCGCGGAGCAGGCGGTTGCTGCCGCGCGCGAGCAGCTCAGTGCCAATCGTGCACAGATCGAAGGCACCGATGTTTCCAGCCATCCGCGGGTGCAAGCCGCAGCGGCGAATGTGCGTGCTGCATATCTACAGCGCGAACGCCAAAAAATCGTTTCGCCGATTTCCGGCTATGTGGCTCGTCGCAGCGTGCAGCTCGGTCAGCGCTTGCAAGCGGGCACGCCGCTAATGGCCGTCATTGCGCTCAACGACGTATGGGTGGACGCAAATTACAAGGAAGTGGAAATCGAAGGCGTACACATCGGACAGCCTGTGACGCTCGAGTCCGATCTCTACGGCGGATCGGTGGAATATCACGGCACCGTGGAAGGTATTGGCTCCGGTACCGGCAGTGCGTTCTCGTTGCTGCCGGCGCAGAACGCAACCGGCAACTGGATCAAGGTCGTGCAGCGCGTTCCGGTCCGCATCAAGCTCAATCCGGATGAGCTGCAGAAGCATCCGCTGCGCATTGGTCTGTCGATGAAAGTGAACATCGATAGTCACGACCAGTCCGGTCCGCGCCTGGCGGCGGTACCGCGCGAGAATCCTGCGTATCAAACGCAGGTGTATGACCGCGAGAGCGCAAGCGCCGACCAGCACGTCGCGCAAATCATCAATGCAAATCTCGGCGAGAGCCGCGTCGCGAAGGGCTGATCGTTCTCAACCATAGGACCAAGGTATGAGTACTCCGGTACCTGTAGCGAAGCCGCCCATGCAGGGCGGCAAGCTGGCGCTTGCGACCGTCGCAATCGGTCTCGCCAACTTCATGGTCGTTCTCGACATGACCGTGGCGAACGTATCTGTCCCCACGATCGCCGGATCGATTGGCGTATCCCCGACGCAAGGCACGTGGATCATCACGAGTTATGCGGTTGCCGAGGCGATCATCGTTCCCTTATGCGGCTGGTTAGTGGCGCGTTTTGGGACGGTGAAGACTTTCGTCAGCGCGATGCTCGGATTCATCATGATGAGCGCCGCCTGCGGTTTATCGCGCAGTCTGGAAATGTTGGTGTTCTTCCGAATCCTACAGGGACTGTGCGGCGGCCCGATCATGCCGCTGTCGCAAGCGCTGCTGTTTGCGAGCTATCCGCGCGAGAAGTTTGCAGTGGGTCAAGGCGTCTGGGCAATGACGACGATCCTAGGTCCAGTGATGGGACCCATCTTGGGCGGCTACATCTCGGATGAGCATTCGTGGCCGTGGATCTTCTTCATCAACGTGCCGTTCGGATTGCTGACGGTGATGGCCGTGTGGCGACTGTACAAGGACCGCGAGACGCCGACACGTCACATTCCGATCGATCGTATTGGACTGGCATTGATGGTGATGGCGATCGGCAGCATGCAAATCGTGTTGGACAAAGGCCGTGAGCTCGATTGGTTTGGTTCGCCCGTAATCATCGTGCTGACCGTGATCTCGGTAGTGTGTTTCACGTTCTTCATTGCATGGGAGCTCACCGATAAGAACCCGATCGTCGATTTGCATCTATTCCAGAATCGCGAGTTCACCATTGCGACGTTGACGTTGTCGCTCGTTTTTGCGGTGTACTTCGCGTCGGTCGTAGTGATTCCGCAATGGCTGCAGCGCTATATGGGTTATCCGGCGCTCACCGCGGGCTTGGTGCTCGCAAGCAATGGCGTGTTGGCGATGCTGCTTGCGCCGATGATCGCGCGGCAGGTCGGCCGCATCGATCCGCGGCTAATGGTCTCCGCATCGATGTGTATCTTTATGATCACGTTCAGTGTGCGTGCACACTTCACCAGCAGCGTCACGTTCTGGCAGATCCTCACGCCACAGTTCTTCCAAGGCTTGGCGATGGGGTTGTTCTTCCTGCCGCTTTCAATCGTGGCGTTGGGACATTTGCAACAGAACCAAGTTGCGTCCGCGTCGGGGTTGATGGCGTTCGTGCGTTCGACCGCAGCCGCCTTTGCGGCGTCGATCTCGACGACGCTTTGGGATAATCAAATCGGTCGCCACCATGCGCAGTTGGTTGAAAATGTAACGGCAGGAAATCCGGCCGTGGCGTCTCAGCTGCATCGGTTGGATACGATCGGCTTCAGTTCGCAGCAGACACTTGCCGCGTTGGATCAGACGGTTCTCGGTCAGGCAGTGCAACTCGCGACGAATGATGTGTTCGCGTGGATGGTGCCGATCTTTGCTGCTGCGGCATTGCTGATCTGGTTTACTCGCCCGCCGGAGAAAGGCGCGGGTCCGGCGGCGGCTCATTAGGATACGGATTAACCACGGAGAGCCCGGAGGTACGGAGGGCACGGAGTTGGCGCTGAATTTTCCTCCGTGTTCTCTGTGTCCTCCGTGTGAAATTCTTCTTCTCTGCTTCCAGTCCGCGTGCCGGCAAATCACAATCGCGGCATGGCAACCCGCCCACGACTCAAAACAAAAACCAGCGCACGATCTAACCGCAAGCGCAGTCGTTTTCAGCTAAAGAAATTCATCCCGAAAGCCAGCACGCGCAAGCGCTGGTTCAAACGCTTTCGACGTGCGCCCGCCGGACTGCAGATTTTCTTAGGCTTCTCTGCACTCGTCGTCTTGTGGCTTGCGGTGAATTGGATCTATCAGGTCGTCCGCAAGCCGTCGGAGCTGTGGTTTCCAGTCAGTGGTGTGTTGTACCGCGTGCCGGCTGAAACCTGGAAGACGTACGAGTCTGCATTCCGCAAACACTCCACTGCAGTGATGACGCCGGAATTTCTTGCCGCGCTCGCGCAGGTAGAAGGATCAGGCAATCCGATCGTGCGCACGTACTGGCGGTTTTCATTGCGAAAGGCGGAGCCGTTCGAGGTGTATCGTCCGGCCTCGAGCGCGGTCGGGATGTATCAGATCACGGATGGAACCTTCGCTCTGGCTCGGCGCTATTGCGTGCATGATCATGTCGTGGTGGAGGATGGGCCATGGAATGATCTCCATTCCTGCTGGTTCAATTGGCTCTACGCACGGGTGCTAGCATCGAACGCAATCGAAATGACGTCCGCCTACCTGGATCGTCAGGTCGCTCAGACGTTGGCTGAAAATCGAATCACACGTGCCACATTGCCGCAGAAACAAGAGCTCGCAACATTGATTCATCTATGCGGCGCCGGGGCTGGCAATATTTATGCTCGACGTGGCTTGCGTCTGGCACCTGGGCAGAAATGTGGTGATCACGATGCGCGGAGCTACATTGCTCGCGTCAATGCCATGAAGCGCGTATTTGCTCGCTTGAGCGAGCAAGATTGAATCGAATGCATCTGCGAACCCTTTGATCCGGCTTCCTCTACATCCTTTGAGATTGGCATGCACGCGACACAATATCCGCCAGCGCCCTGGCGACTCTCCGGCAAAGCGGTTGCGATCGTGCGCGCCACTCCAATCGAGCGCATTGCCGCGCAGGTGCCGAGTTCATTGCGCGTGGTGCCTATCGCACCGGGCAAAACGTTATCGATTTTCTTTGTCGCTCAATACGGCGAGCGATCCACACTTCAATATTGCGAATGCATCGTTGCGCCGGCCCTGGTGCGAAGCGGTGCGCGCATCGGTGCATGGATCTCGAATATCTACGTGGACAGCGAAGTCTCGTTGCAGGCCGGTCGCGAAATGTGGGGATTGCCGAAACAGATCGCGAAGTTCGATTGGCGTTGGGAAGAGCGCGGTCGCGTTGCCATGATTCACGACGCGGTGAGTTTCGAACTCACGGCCTCGCCGAAAAAAACGCGATGGCCGCTCCCTCTGTTAGGGGGTGCATTCGGGACCCTGACGCCTGACCCGACGTGGTTCGCCGTAAGAGGGTGGTCGAGCCTCGGCAAAACGGACGGCAAGCTTTGGACGCGATCGAAAGCGCTGACGACATACGATTTCGATGCGCCGGGGACCATCTATGATTTGCGCTTCTCGAGACTGAAGATCAGCGCTCCGGTTCATTTACGGTAGAGGTAGGTCAGCACCTCAGCGCGATGGCCGCTTTGCGCGAGCCAATCGCGGAACGCTTCCACCTTTGCCGCACCTTCCACGCCAATCGTACGTTCGAGGATGGACCGACGACTCTCTTCGCTCATTTCACGGCGGATGCGGCGCTGCCACTGCTCGGTGAAGATGCTTGGAAGTCGATGACTGAGATGCAGAGCTTCAAGTAATTCCCACTCGCCGCGATCCAGCCAAGCTTCGTCGCAGTAACCACACACATCCAAGCGATTGGCGACTGCACCGCTGACCTTGTACTTCATCATGAAGCGGCTGCATTTGGGGCACGTCAGCGCGGTAGCCGTATCGTCCGTGGCGATCGCGTTCGGTTTCGACTCGGCGATCGAGGCGCTCTTCTGCGTTTCCGCCCAATGGCGGTAGTACAAAAGCGAGACCAAACTGCCGTGGCACTCTGCGCAGCCCAATGCCGGAAGGCCCTCTTCGATCATCGTGGGCAACAGTTCGGGTGTTTTGCACTTCGGACATTTCAGCATCTCGCGTTCTCCTGACGATCACGGTGCGAATCGGCGTTCGAGTAATGAGGCAATCTGCTGTGCGCCGAGATCGCCCTGCGTGCGAAGGACCTCAATGGGCGTGCTCCCGTTCAGCTTGGAGTTCGGTGCGTGTATCCACTTCATCGCGACCTGCGGATTGCTGGGCAGTAACAGCTGCAGCTTGCGATGAATACTGAGCAACATGCGAGCGCGGGCAATAAGGCCGGTTTCGCTCGGCAAGCTGCCGCCTGAACGGATCAGCGAGAGGACCGGATCTTGTTGGCTTTCCAAGCCCAAAACCCAAGCGGATTGCTCGTCGCTGAGATTCCATAATTCGAATAGGCGGCGTATCGCTTTGGCGAGTATTTCGCGATCCGCATCCTGAGTGTTTGGATCAGCCACTGTCACCCCAGGTTCTCCAATAACAAAGCTCGACCCCAGATGAGGCCTAAGACCGCCGGGCGAATGTGCGAAAAGATAACGAATGACCGGGCAGAACGCAGTGTTTCATAGGAGGAGTATTCGTGCCGGTTAGTCAGCCGCATCGAAAACATCGGCATTTTCCGTTAGACTGCACGCCCGCTGTTAGCCGCAAACGCCGAAAATTCGGTAGTCGTTTCCACCACGCGGGACAGCCCCCATCGATCATCTTTCACGCGCCTTAACGGCCCTGCACAGCGCGGACGCTACGCACATGCTTTCGACCTCCAACGTTTCTATTCAATTCGGCGCGAAGCCGCTCTTCGAAAACGTCACTGTTAAATTCTCCGATGGCAATCGCTACGGGCTCATCGGTGCGAACGGATGCGGCAAGTCGACGTTCATGAAGATCCTCGGCAGGGAACTCGAGCAGAGCTCCGGCGAAGTCATGCTGCAAAGTGGGCTACGTCTTGGGCGTCTGCGTCAGGATCAATTCGCTTACGAAGATCAGCGCGTGCTCGATGTGGTGATGCAAGGCCACGTAGAAATGTGGAAGGCGATGCAGGAGCGCGATGCGATCTACGCGGATCCGAACGCAAGCGACGACGACTACATGCGCGCGGCGGATCTAGAGACGAAGTTCGCGGAGTACGGTGGCTACGACGCAGAAGCACGTGCCGGGGCATTGCTGAAGGACGCAGGCATCGATCCCAAGTATCACAACGGCCCGATGCGCGAAGTCGCTCCGGGCTGGAAGTTGCGTGTGTTGCTAGCTCAGGCGCTGTTTTCGAAGCCCGACGTGCTATTGCTCGATGAGCCCACCAACAACTTGGACATTCATTCGATCGGCTGGCTCGAAGGCGTGCTCAATCAATACGACGCCACGATGATCATCATCAGCCACGACCGGCACTTCTTGAATCAGGTGTGCACGCATATGGCCGATCTCGATTACGGTCAGATCAAGATTTATCCGGGCAACTACGACGACTTCATGTTGGCGTCGGTGCAGGCACGCGAACGCGTGGCCGCAGCGAATGCAAAAGCAAAAGATCGCATCGCCGAGCTGCAGGAATTCGTGCGTCGCTTCTCGGCGAACGCGTCCAAGGCTCGACAAGCCACCTCGCGTCAGCGGCAGATCGAGAAGATCAAGATCGAAGAGATGAAGCCGTCTTCGCGTCAGAATCCGTACATTCGTTTCGAGCAGGCAAAGAAGCTCTATCGCAACGCCGTCAATATCGAAAAGCTCTGCTTCACCTATCCGGGTTCCAACGTTCAAGTTTTGAAGGACATCAACCTCACTGTCGAGGCGGGCGAACGCATCGCGATCATCGGTGCGAACGGCGTCGGTAAGACGACATTGATGCGTTGCCTCGCGGGAGACGTGCAGCCGACGAGCGGTGAAATCACTTGGGTCGAAAATGCTCAGCTCGGCTACATGCCGCAGGATCCGCAAGCGGAGTTCGCGCAGAAGTTGGATCTGTTTACTTGGATGAGCGAGTGGAAGGCGCCCAGCGACGACGATCAAATCGTGCGTGCGACATTGGGGCGTCTGCTGTTCTCCGGCGATGAGACGCGCAAGTCAGTCCACGTGCTTTCAGGCGGCGAGAAGGGCCGCATGATTTACGGCAAGCTGATGCTGACCAAGCCTAATGTGTTGCTGATGGACGAGCCTACGAATCACATGGACATGGAAACGATTGAGTCGCTGCAGATCGGCTTGGAAAAGTATCCGGGTACGCTGATTTTCGTCTCGCACGATCGCGAGTTCGTCGGCGGCTTGGCGAATCGGATTCTGGAACTGAAGAGCGATGGAACGTTGGTCGACTTCAAGGGTAGCTATGACGACTACGTCAAAACGCAGAGTCTTGCTGCGTGATCGACATTAAGAGTCGGACGTAACACAGAGAGCACAAAGATAGACAAAGATCACGAGGGATCCGAACCTTAAAGATCGTGGTGCTCTTCTTTGTCCCTATGTGCGCTCGTTGTCTGGCTCTGGTTGCTGCCAAGCGACTGCAGCTACAGCAGAGCAGCCGCGAAAAAAGCCAAGGCCATCAGGAAGGCCGCGATGTGAAAGGCTCGAGTCAGGGACATGTGCGCACTCCATTCTTCTGATGGTGCGCAGTCTAGGGATGTGCCGTCACCTGACCTAGCGGGTTTGAGGCATTGGACTGCTGAATTGGGATCAGCAATGGGAAGGGGAAACGGGAAACGGGAAACGGCCGCTCTCGGCATCCGGCCTTCCGCGGCATTAGCACATCCATGTGCGGCAGGGAACGGGGCTGCCAACGCAAAACGGACAACGGTGAACCGAACGTGGGCGCTACACCTCACACCGCGCAGCGCACCCCATTCTTGCTGCCAACGCAAAACGGACAACGGTGAACCGAACGTGGGCGTTACACCTCACACCGCGCAGCGCACACTTCACACGGCCCTTGCCGCCAACCGACAACGGTCAACTGACAACCCATCGCACCCGTCGAGCCTTACTGCAACTCAGCCGCCAGCTCCGTCATCTCCGCACTGCCATCGCGCCACATCGTGTATGCGACACGAGTGTCGGATGTGTTTACAGCTGCGTGCAGGTTCGGTGAACGGCCGAGCTTCGCGATCACTTCTTTCTCGATCGGGAAATATCGCCAGGTGGCGTCATAAGCAAAGGCCGACGCAATCGGTTGGGCAATGCCAAGGTCGCGGGCGGACTGGGTTGTCGACTCCAACGTGATCGTCTCGTCTTCGGTGGTGAGTTCGAGCGTCGATCTTGCGCTGTTCTCGGGCCACGCCTTCAACACTGCTAAATACTGGCGGTGCTCGCCCATGCGATTGACGTCGATCGCATAGATGTTCAGGTAATCGTGCGTGTCGACCGCCGAGCTGGTGCGCTCGCGGCTGAAAATCCAGGGATCTGCGACCACTTTGATCGTCGCAGCCGTTTGTTCGTCCAAGTACTCGCGCGGTGTGGTCGAGTGCGTCGTGGCGCACGCGGCAAGCAAGAAACAAAGCAGCAAACCCAAGCGGTGCATTGTCCAGCTCCAGTTGTCACTCTTATTAGGATTAGAACGAACTGTGCTGCGGCCCAGTTCCTGAAGGTCAGACGGATTGGCCCGCTGAAGGATCGCCCGCATCAGTACGATGCGGGCGATGTTCGGTCATTAGAACTTCCCACGCAATCCCAGCATGACCGTGTAGCCAGGATCGTAGAAGGTCCAAGTCGCATTGCTGTACGGTGAGGTATCACCGAGGACAGAACGCTGCGGTTCGCCCGTCAGGTTGGTCACATCGAGCGACAACCGTGGGGATGTCGGCAGGGATGCAAACTCGTAGCTTGCCGACAGGTCCAGCTGACCGCGTCCCAATCCGTAGAAGCGAATGCCGGTCAAACCGTTTTGACCGGGGTCGGTCAGCGTCTGATCCGAGAGGTACGTGTACGACAAGCGGATCGAAGCGGCATCGCGCTCGAAGTACAGGGTTCCGTTGTACGTGTAATCGGAAACGCCCAACGCGATCGCCGGTACGCCTTGACCCACGCTCTTCTGGTTCACGTGCGTGTAGTTGGCGCTGAAGCCCAGTCCCTCGAAGAAGTGCAGCGGTTGCACCCACGTGATTTCGTATCCCTTCAAGTCCAACAAGCCGCTCGCGTTGACCTGCTGCGAGACGGTCACGACCGCGTTCGGGCTGTCCGGACCGCCACGCGTGTTGATCGCGCCTTGCTGTTGCGTAGTCAAATCCTCGAACGGAACGCCGAGCTGGCGGAATTGAATCGTGTTCGTGCCGGGAACGGTGAATCCGCTGATTTGCTTTCCGAACAACGCCAGCGCCACATAACCTTCCTGGCCTGTGTACCACTCCACGCCGAGGTCGACGTTAGTAGACAGGTAGGGCGAAAGATTCGGGTTGCCCTGTGATGCACTCTGCGCTGAAGGATCCGAGAAGTTCGTGTTCGGCAACATCGAATTCGGATTTGCGCGGGTCAGCGTGCGCGAACCTGCCAAGCGCGCAACGACAGTGTCGGTCACGTTCAACGCAGCGTTGAATGACGGCAGCCACGCATCGTAATCGGAGTCGAGGTACTGCCACTGCCGCACGCCGCCGATCGTCACTGGACCGCCGATCGTCTGGTTCGTCTTCACGTAACGGATGCCGGCATTCAAACGCAGCGTGCGATCCATGATCTTCGCCTCGCCGTTGGCTTCGAAGTACGCGGCACGATTCTTCTCTTCGATGCTTCCGGCGCTTGCGCCAGTTGCAGCCGAATTCACCTCAGGTGCGGTACTGCTGAGCTCGTCGTAGTTTGTGTCTGCTTTGAATCGGTCGAAGTCGACGGTGATGAATCCAGCGGGGCCTGGCATCAGATAAGAGGCCAGGGCCGATTGCGGCACGGCCGCCGCAGCACTCAGGCCATCGCATGGCAGACGTCCTGTCGTCGGGCTGTTGCCGTTCGCATCCAAGCCGCCGCGGCACGCGATGTCCTCCCAGCGCGCGCTGTTGTCGCGCGGGGAGATGAGACGATATGCCTCGCCGTACATCACGCCCGAACGCAGATTGTTGGTGTTATCGCCCCATTGGAAATCGATATTCCCGCCGCGTGTGCGCGTGGTTCGTTTTTCGTTCTGGATGTTGAGGCGTCCGCCGCTCCAGGTCCAACCGATCGACGGATCGTTCAAGTCGAAGTTGCTGGTGACGTTCGGGAAGTCTCCGCCTTGGTTTTCGAATTGAACCGCGAGGCCTTGGTTGAGCGGGGTGTTGATCAGGATCGTCGGTGCCTCGCGCGCGAAGGTGCTGCGGCTGTAGAAGCCACTGACCGTTAACTGCATCGAGTCGCTGAAATCGAATTGTGCCGTGGGAGTGATGTCGTAGAAATCGACTTCTTCATCGTACGGACGCGCTTCCAGAAAGTACTGCGCATTTACGAACGTGCCGCTGGTGACGATGTTGTGTTCGTCGACCTGCAGGTGAGTCGGAATCAGCGATCCGTTGGTCGAGAAGTTGCGTCCCACCAAGTCCATGTCCAAGCGATCGAATTTGCGGCTCGCATCGGCGTACATCGCGTCGAGCGAGAAGCGCATCGAGTCGCTCGGACGCAATTCAACGGAAGTTAGCGCGGAAACGCGATCGCGATTGCCCGAAATGTAGGCTTCGCGGCCCAGGCGCGGCATGTTTGCGTTGCCGATTTGCGAAATCGTGAGCCCCGGATTGTTGGCAAGCAGGAATGCTTGATCGACAGGAGCTCCTGGCGTGAGTCCATTGCCCACATTGCCAGGCAGTGTCGCAGGCATCACCCAACCGTTTCCGCCCGTCTCATTACCGGTGGTGCATGAACCGCCCGCGCCGGTGTTGGCATCGGTACCGCTCGGAGGAGTGATGCCGCACTGCGCGTACGTCAGATTGGCATTCGTCCAGCCGATCGTTTCATAGCCTTTCGTGGTCGATTTGTTTCTGACCGCCGCGACGCCAACTAGCACGCCGAAGGTGTCGTTGCGCCACGTCGTCGTCACCGCGCCGCGCGGACTGTATTTGTCGCTTTGTTCGCCGTACTGACCCTGCACCTGATAGTTGACGTTCCAGCCCGTTTCGAAATCGAACGGACGCGCGCTGCGCAAGTTGACGGTGCCCGAAACGCCGCCTTCCACTGTGCTTGCGACTGAAGATTTCGATACATCCAAGCGGTTGAATAGTTCGGTGGGGAAGAGGTCCAGATCCAGTTCGCGGTTGACCGATTGCGCGTCCGTACGACCGGTGGATGCAACGCTGATGTCGTGACCGTTCAGCAGCGTCTTCGTGAAGTTGGTGCCCAACCCGCGAATCGCGATGTTCAAACCTTCGCCGTTGACTTCGCGCGTGAGTTGAATGCCCGGAATGCGATTGAGCGACTCTGCAATGTTCGTGTCCGGAAACTTGCCGATGTCTTCGGCGAAGACCGAGTCGGTGAAGTTGATGGACTCGCGCTTGGCATCTGCTGCGTTCTGCAAACTCTGGCGATAGCCGGTAACGACGATCTCTTCCAGTTCGCTGGATTGAGCGTTGGTTGTCTGCGCTTGCACGGATGTGGCTGCAAGGCAGAGCCCGACCGCACTCACGCCCCCGATCGAATATCTGCGTTTCATAGTTCTCTCCGTCAGGTGTGCCTGGATCTAAGCGCCTCTCGATCCGCATCGACGGACGGCAGAAGCTCGATCAGCGTGGTCTGCGGCTTCTGCACCGCCGATGTGGCGGGCGGAATTGCCGGCGGACGGTCACCTCTCGAGCTACCGACGTCTGTGCTTTTGAATCCCCCGTGCTTAGATTTTGTATGGCCAATCATGGCAATTGGCCTTACCACCATTCTGGTGGGGCTCCATCTGGCCTGTCAACGAGCGTGTTGCCGGCGCGCGTCGGACTGACCAGGGGTCGAGGTGCGGTGGAGGCTAATTGCGTCGCGTCACTACAACAGGCGTAGGCTGGTCGCCTGCTGATTGCGAGGAACTCCGTGATGAAGCCCAAAGTCCCCGCGGGGAGAGTGCAGGTATATGTTCAACCGCGCGCGTCCCGCACAGAAATTGTGGGGGTGTTAGATGGCTGGCTCAAAGTCCGCTTGGCTGCCCCGCCGGTAGACGGGGGAGCAAATAAGGCGCTGGTCGAGTTCTTGGCCGCAAGACTAGGCGTAGCGAAAAGCGCGATTCGCATCGCGGCTGGTCAAGCCAGCCGCAGAAAGATTGTGGAGATCGACGGAATGACAACCGAGGCTGTCCGCGCGGCGCTCGGCGCTTAGAGCGGCGGCATCACCGACCTAAGTGTCCGGCGACAGTTGAATTAGATCTTCGCGGTAAAGCGATGCGAGTAGGGTTTCGACGTGCTGCTCGCTCGCGTGCTCCTCTTCTCCAAACTCGTTGATCAACACGCGTCGGATGGTTTCCACCGTTTGCGGAGTTCTCAGCAGCTCCACGATGCGTCCGGACGATTCGCCGATCGCGAGTTCCTCATGAGATTTCAGGCGCTCCTGAAGCTGTTCCTTCATCGCCGCAGCATGAGGATTCCAGACATACGATGCGGTGCGCGAGATGTGTACGCCTCGATGTTGCTCTGTCATTGATCGGTCTCCCTCAAGTTCTGTTTGCAGCAACTAACCGGACGTAATCGCGGTTCCCGATCACGATGAGTTGTGGAGCCGCAAGCCCTGCCTCTATCCTGCGGTCGCACAACAAAAAGGGGAGTGCCGTGGGCTGGATCGTTCTCATTCTTGCTGTGATCCTTGGCTGGGTGGTGTTCGCGTACAACCGCTTGGTTCGCCTGCGCAATCAGGTGCGTACCGGCTGGGCGGACATCGATGTGCAACTCACGTGGCGTCACGATTTGGTTCCGCAGCTTGTCACTGCGGTGCAGGCGTACGCGAGTCACGAGCGCGCAGTGCTGGAAGCCGTCACCGAGTTGCGTTCGCAAGCCGTGCAGCAAAAGAGTCCCGCTCGATTGGCCGAAACGGAACGTTCGCTGGAGCAGGCGCTGGGCCGGATCTTCGCTTTGCAGGAGGCTTATCCGGAGCTCAAAGCCAGCGAAAATTTTCTGCAATTGCAGCGCGACTTGGTGAGCGTCGAAGAACATCTGCAATACGCGCGTCGGTTCTATAACGGTGCAGTCCGCGACTACAACGATTCCGTCCAACGATTTCCTGACATGTTCGTCGCGAACGCCGGCGCATTTCAGAATGCCGAGTTCTACCAGGCACGCGAGGAAGAACGCGCCGCAGTGCAGATTGGAGCACTGCAATGATCCGTTGGCTCGCGCTTGCTCTGCTATTTGCCGCACCGATCCACGCTGACGAGCGCATCTTGAACTACGGCGTGGACGTAAAGATTCAGGCCGACGGCAGCTTGGACGTCACCGAAACGATCAAAGTGCGTGCTGAAGGCAATCAAATTCGCCGCGGCATCTATCGCGATTTTCCGACCCGCTATCGCGATCGCTATGGCAATCGTGTGGTCGTCGACTTGCAGGTCCTGAACGTTGAGCGCGATGGCCAGCCGGAACCCTGGTTCACCGAGAACAAGTCGAACGGCGTACGCATCAACACGGGCAACGATGATTTCCTGCCGGTGCCGGCCGAATTCGAATTCCGACTGCACTACCGTACGACTCGGCAGCTTGGTTTCTTCGCAGATCACGATGAGCTGTACTGGAATGCGATCGGCACGGGTTGGGCATTTCCCATCGATGCCGGGCAAGTCGATGTGCAGTTGCCGAGCGCTGTACCTACCGAGCAAATGAGTGCTGAGGGCTACACCGGATATCAGGGCAGCACCGATCAAAACTATGTCGCGTCCTTGCCCGCACCCGGAAAGGCGCATTGGGATCTGACAGCGCCCCTTGCTCCTCAGCAGGGTTTTACGATCGTGTTGAGTTTTCCGAAAGGGATCGTTCACGCCCCGACGCAAATGGCGCGCGCTTACTGGTTGTTGAAAGACAATCGGGGGCTTCTGATCGCAGCCTTGGGCTTGCTCGCGCTCGTCATCTACTGCGTTAGAGAGTGGCGACGCGTCGGCCGCGATCCGACCGCCGGCGTGGTGTTCGCTCGTTACGAACCACCGCAGGGAATGAGTCCTGCAGCGCTGCGTAACCTGCGGCGGATGAGTTACGACACCAAATGCTTTTCGGCAGATGTTCTCGCGCTGGCTGTTGCGGGGCACTTGCGCATCGAGCACGACAAGAGCTTGTTTAAAAACGAGTGGAGGTTGGTTCGCACGCAGACGACCAACCCCACCTCGATCACCTCCGCGGAAAAGCAATTGCTCGATCGGCTGTTCCAGGGTGGCGAGGACGAAATCGTTCTGAAGAACACCAACGCGACCGTAATTTCCTCCGCCCGCTCCGCGCACGCGAAAGCACTCGATCGGCACCTGCAGCCCGAATACTTCAAACGCAATGGCGGCAGCGTCGGGAAAGCGTTCCTGATCGGATTGGTGGGCGGTGGCGCCGGAATTTTTTTCGCGCATGGCAGTGCGCTGCCGCTGATCCTCTTCGTCTGTGCGCTGATGGCGATCACGCTCATCGTATTCGCAATTTTGGTACGCGCGCCCACCGCAGCAGGCCGCAAGCTGCTCGATGAGATCGAGGGACTGAAGCTGTACTTGAGCGTCGCTGAGCGTACCGAATTGGCGAATATGCCGGAGCCCGGTAAGCAGCGTCCGGTGCTCGATGCGAAGCGATACGAGATGTTGCTGCCTTTTGCGGTCGCGCTCGAGGTCGAAGATGCCTGGACGCAGAAATTCACTGCCGCGGTCGGCGAAGCAGAGGCTCTGCGCACTACGCAAAACATCGGCTGGTATCACGGTGGATCAGTCAACAACCTCGGCAGCCTGGCGCATGCGGTCGGCTCGAGCCTCAGTAGTCAAATCGCTTCGGCATCCTCCCCGCCGGGCAGTTCGTCCGGTTCCGGCGGAGGTGGATCGTCAGGTGGCGGCGGTGGTGGTGGAGGCGGCGGCGGGCGATAGGAACGGTATGGGTGTGACGTGTGGAGTGTGAGGATCGTTGGCCGTTTACCGTTGACAGTCAGAGCAGCACAGTCAGTTATGCCTCATGCCTCATACCGTCGCTAATTCGAGCGCTTTGATTCTGCTCTTGCTCCTTCCCCCCGCTTGCGGGGGAAGGCTGGGAAGGGGGCGTTCCTGGAGTGTCGAGGTTGAGCGTCGGCAGGACGAGGTGACCTGGATCTACACATGACACGTCACACTCGACACTTACACCTTCCGAACCGTGACCCTGCCGCCGACCGCCAACTCACACCTGCCAACTCCCTCGACCTACCTCACACCTCTCACTGTCTTCAGCAACCGCCGTAGTGAGACGGCGCGGGTCGATGGGTATCCTCCTCAAATCCTGCAGGGCAATCCTGTCCGCGAAATGCTCACTACCGGTCCATGCGCAACTTCCGATTTATCGCCGTTCTGTGCGCACTTGTGAGTGCAGCGGCATTTGCCGAATCGACCGCCGACACCGCTCCTAGCAAGGATTCCTTGCGGCTCTATTACGCACGAGCATCGGACACCGATTTCGTTACCGTCGTCGCAGGCGATTACAACGCGTCGCGAGAGTCGGATCGACTCACCGGACTCAACTGGGGTCACGAGGTCGGCCAGCATTTCTTCGGTAAGCCGATTCGCATGACGGCTAATGTGGGTCTGCAATATATCGATGAGCGCGGGCTGCAGCCGGACGCCTACGGGATCACGTCATTCATCAAGGCCCAATATTTGTGGCGACTGCCTTGGACCAACAAGCGGGTGCAACTCGGCTTGGGCGAAGGGTTGAGCTATGTGACGCGCATTCCCAAAAGCGAAGAACGCGACTTTGCGAAAAAGAATGTCGAGTCCAACAAGCTGATGAACTATCTCGAGTGGACAGTCGATGTTCCGCTCAGCCAGTTCGAATCGCTCCGGCCGCTGCTGCTCCATGGCCCCATTAAAGAGATCAACACCGGCTTCATGGTCTGGCACCGCTCGAGCGTCTTCGGCCTCTTCGCCGAAACCAAAGGCGGCATCAACTTTATGGGGTTTAGTGTGGAGGCGCGCTATTAGAACCTCTCTCAGGCTCCCTTGTGAGCCGCGATCGAGACGGGCACGAGGGAGCCTGAGAGACGTTCTAATAGTGACTACTGACTAGTGACTGGTGACTAGTCAGACCAAGAATCAGAGGCAGGCCAAGACTAGTGACTGGTGACTAGTGACTAGTGACTGGTGACTAGTCAGACCAAGAATTCAGAGGCAGATGAAGAATCAGAGGCCGACGAAGAACCAGAGGCAGACCAGGAACCATCGATGACCAGCCGCTGAGAGCGCAAAAAGAATCAAAGGCTGGCTGCAGCGGTCGCTCCCGCGTAGGCGGGAGGCCATCTTGGATACGCTAACCTGAAAAGCGCCAGGGAGATGAGAGGCTCCTGACCAACGGATGGTGACCAGTGGCGCTTACCGCTGCGTTCCTCGGCAAGCGCTCCGAGCGCGTTCCGAGCCTAGTCACTAGTCACAAGTCACTAGTCCCTACTTCAAGGATTCGCGCGCCACCTTGAGCGCCTGTTCCATGATCATTTCCATGCTGTCGGCTTTGTTGTAGTGAGGCAGATAGACCCACATCTTGATGACGTCCAAGGTGGGTTCGGTCAGCGCATCTTTGGTCGACTGGGCGCCGACTTCAACGGAAAGAGCGCCGCTGCGCAGAAAACTCATCGACATCACTTCCAGCTTCATTGCTGTTACCCTCGTAAAGGCTGTTGGCGGTTGCCGCCGCCCGATCTTGCCAGAGCACGAAGCTGCTGTCGTCGATAACTATTAACGACTGAGATCTGCGTTCCATCATGACCGACCGGTCGCATTCGCAAATCCAAGCGGGGCTGGCGTTGCTGCGCTATTTAACAGTGCCACTACGCGCCGCGTCCTTGGTGCTGATCGTCTTGTTTGCCTTTCTCCTGATGATTGCCCTGTCCGGCGGGTTGCTGGGCATTCCTCTGGCATTCATCGTGCTCTCCTGGTTCTTTAAGTATGGGTTCGCTTTGTTGGACAGCGTCGCGAACGGCAGCCGTGAGCCGCCGGTGCTTTCCTATGAAATGGTGAATCCGCTGAACGAGCAGCGGCCACTGGCACTGGCAGTACTCGTGGCCGGCGGCTACGTGGGTTCGACGCTCGTGGCGGCGCATTTCGGTCGCACAGCAGGTCACGCGGTACTCGTTGCGATTGCGGTCGTGCTGCCCGCGATCATCGCGGTGTACGCGGCGGGCGATGATCCATTGGAAGCATTGAACCCGGTCGCATGGCTCAGGCTCATTCGGCGGACGGCGTTCGGTTACCTGATTCTGTTGGCTCTGGCAGTTTGCATCATGTGGCTCGGCGCCGTGACGTTGGTGCCGCAAGCAGAATTGCCGCGCGCCATCGACTTGCGGCTGCCGGAGTCGGTGCGCTTGGCGTTCGCTATGTATGGGTGGTTGGCAATCTTCGCGCTCATCGGTGCGCTGCTCTTCGAACATCGCCTGCACCTCGGATTCGAGCCCGTCAATTCGCCTGAACGTGACCAAGCTCGTGCGGATGGCGAATTAGAGCGCAAGCGCCAAGCAGCGACCGATCGCGTCTTTGCGGAGTATCGAGGTGGCTCGTTTGCGAACGCGTGGGATACGGCGCTCGCTTATGCCAATGCGCAACCGGATTGGCTCGCCGAGATGCTGTGGATGCTTCAGCGTGCGAG
Organism: Steroidobacteraceae bacterium; assembly: GCA_035760885.1. Lineage (GTDB taxonomy): Bacteria > Pseudomonadota > Gammaproteobacteria > Steroidobacterales > Steroidobacteraceae > Steroidobacter. Next base: position 40,645 of record DASTSB010000364.1, read on the forward strand.
AGCGTGGCCCGACCAACGAATTGCAAATCGCTTCGCTCGCGAAGTGGTGCCGAAACTGCTTGCGGCCAAGCGAACTGGAGAGGCGCTCGACATCGTTCGCGAGCGCTTGCATGCATCGGCTCACTTTCAACTCGCCGACGGCAAAGATCTGGTGGCGCTAGCTCAGCTCGCAAAACTAGCCGGACACCGAACTGCGGCGCGCCAGTTAATCACGATATTCGAGCGGGACTTTCCGGATCATCCGGACAGCAGCGTCGCGCGCCGCTTGCACGACGAACTAAAAAACTGATGCAGCGTTGTTCGTGGGATCGAGTCGCAACGCGGTAGCTGGAGGCACAACGTGCCTCCAGCGTGCCGAATAAAGGCTATTTCAATTCGTATGCGGTCACGGTGTTCTTGAAGAACGTCGGCACGAATACGAGGTGATGTTGCGCGTCGTAGCCGATATCGGCTGAGTTGATCTTCTGATCGCGCGTGTCGAGCATCACTTCAGGTGCGCCGTGTGCGGGCACGTAGTAGATGATGCCTTCCCAGCACGTCACGACGAAGTCCGTGCCATTCACGCGCTCGAGTCCGTCGGCATTACCTGCGAACCCTTCCGCCAACTTCTTGCGCGTGTGTTCATTTTCGATTTGATACAGCGCGTGGTCGTCCAACAGGAACAGCTTGCCGCCTCGGGTGTAGACGCCGTTAGGGCCGCCCAAGCCTTCGAGCAGGGTTTCGGGCTTGCCGTTCTTGATCGCGTGCAGTTTCTGGGTCAAAGAGTCGGTGACGTACACCGTCCCGTTCTCGCTCACGGCGATGTCGTTGAGCCCTTTCGCGCCGGGCACCTTGATGTGAGCGACGATCGCGCCTTTGTTGATATCGATGACGGCGACTTCATCGAGATCGGCTGCATACAGCCGGTCGCCTGATTGGCCCAATCCTTTCGGTGCGCGCAGCCCTGTTACCCACTCTGCAGCCAGGATCTTGCCGTCGGTCGACACCTTGGCGATGGAGCCTTTGCCGTCGTCTTTCCACGGCTCGCCATCCACATTCGACACATAAAGAATATTGCGTTTGCTATCGAAGAGAACCGACTCTGGGATCTTGAGCGCCGCCTCGGTCTCCCATTTCTTAGTCAACGAATGATTCGCCGCGCCGAGCGCGCCTTGGGCGATCAGCGTGCCCGCGACCAAAGCCAAAATCTCTCGTTTCATGACGTCTCCTTTTGCGATCGTGATCGACGATCGTGTGCTTCTGCAGCTAGGGTGAGGAAAGGTGAGCCGCATCATAGGCCCGGATCGGTTCGTGACAAGCCGGCCTGACCCTTCTAAACACGCCGCTGGGGCTAGATTCCGCGCCAAAAACGGCAGACACTTCTCCAGCCTTAGCGGCGCCTCGCCAACGAACAACAAAGGCGGCTGAATGGATAAAACGTTCTCTGGTCAGGCGAAGCGAAGCTCGCACCGTGCCGGGCTCATGGCACTTCGGGCCGCATTGATCGCCATTCTCGGTTTCGAACTGGTGCGGTTGTTCCTGTTCTCGAAGATATCGGCCGCTCAGCAGCACTGGGCCGTCGTCGCATTTATCGCCCTAGCTGCCCTGATCGCTTGGCTGATGATGCGGTTAGCGCAACCAGTTGCTGCATCTGCCAACGAAAACGACTCGGCGCGCGAGCAGAACATGCTGCGCACGCTGATCGACAGCATCCCAGATTTCATTTACGCCAAGGATGTGCAGTGCCGATTCCTCATCGCCAATGAGGCGTGCGGTCGCATCATCGGCCGTCGCGCGGCAGAGCTCATCGGCAAGAGCGATTTCGACTTCTACCCGCGCGAGCTTGCGCAAGAGTTCTACGATGATGAGCAGAAGGTGATTCGCTCCGGCGAGGCGCTCGTCAATCGTCAAGAAATGGTCGTCGACCTCGAAGGCAATCGCTTCAATATTTTGACCACCAAAGTTCCACTGCGCGATGCAGAGGGACACGTCATCGGCATCATGGGCGTCGGTCGCAACATTACCGAGCGCGTTAAAGCCGAAGAGGATCTGAAGTCCGCGCGCGCAGCGGCGGAATCCGCAAACAAAGCCAAGAGCGAATTCTTGGCCAACATGAGCCATGAGATTCGCACGCCGATGAATGGTGTGATCGGCATGAGCGAGTTGTTGCTTGATGCGGAGCTTGGCAGCGTAGAGCGCGAATATGCCGAGACGATCCGCGATTGTGGCCGTGCATTGCTCACCGTCATCAACGACATCCTGGATTTCTCGAAGATCGAGGCCGGCAAGCTCGAACTCGAGAAGATCGATATGGATTTGCGCGATGCGCTTCGGGATGTCGCGCGCGTGCTGGCGATTCAGGCGCATGCCAAAGGACTCGAACTCACGATGAACATCGATCCTCGCGTGCCGGAGATGGTGCGCGGCGATCCGGGTCGCTTGCGCCAAGTCCTGCTCAACTTGGGTGGCAATGCCGTGAAGTTCACTCAGAGCGGAGAAATCTCGCTCGAGATCCAATTGCTGGAAACCGATGAATCGGGAACGCTCGTGCGCTGCGAGGTGCGCGATACCGGCGTTGGCATTCCGAAAGGACGCATCGAGTCGCTGTTCCAACCGTTCACGCAGGTGGATGCATCCACCACGCGCCGCTTCGGTGGTACGGGGCTGGGCCTTTCCATCGTGCGCAAGCTCGTCGAACTCATGGGCGGCGAGACCGGCGTTGAGAGCGAGGAGGGCAAAGGTTCACGGTTCTGGTTCACAGCGCGCTTTGCGCCCTCGACTGCGACGGGCCCGAAATTGCATCGTGTCGCACCGGCGGCGTTGCATAACCGTCGTGTCTTGGTCGTGGATGACAACGCGACCAATCGCAGGCTCCTGGCGTTACAGCTCGAGCAGTGTGGGATTGCGGCGACGCTGACCAGTTCGGCGGAAGAGGCGCTGCAACGGATGCATGAGGCGTGCGCAGAAAAGCGAGCTTTTGAGATCGCGCTGGTCGATCACGATATGCCCGATTGCAACGGTGCGCAGCTCGGTCAGCAGATCAACGGCGATCCGCAATTGAAGAGCACGCGGCTCATCCTGCTCACCTCGTCGGGCTTGCGAGGCGATGCGTTGCGGTTTGCGCAGCTCGGATTCGCGGGCTATTTGTTGAAGCCGGTCGCGCAGAACGATCTGTTCGACTGCTTGATGGTGGTGCTGGGCGGGCAAGCGGAGGATTGGCATAGCCAAACTCAACCGATCGTCACGCGCCACGAACTGCGGGCCTTGCGCAATCGCGAAGAGCAGAAGCGCATCTTGCTGGCCGAAGATGTCGTGGTAAATCAGAAGGTCGCCAGCCGTATGGTGGAGAAGCTCGGTTACACCGTCGAAGTCGTCGCGAACGGGCGCGATGCCATCGCTGCATGGGAGACCGGCCGCTACGATCTCATTCTTATGGACTGCCAAATGCCCGATGTAGATGGCTATGAAGCGACGCGCGAAATCCGTCGCCGCGAGCGCGGCGACCAGCACATTCCAATCATTGCGCTCACGGCGAATGCCATGAAAGGCGCAGAGGAACTCTGCATCGCAGCCGGCATGGACGCGCATCTTTCCAAGCCGATTGATCGCGAAGCGCTACAAGTCTGCCTGCGCCGATTCTTGAACGACTTGGCGCCGCAATTTCAGCACAGCGACGAATCCGCCTCACTCTAGCGGCAATTCAAGATAGAAGGTTGCGCCGCTTCCCAGGCTGCTCTCAGCCCACAATTGCCCGCGCATGCGCTGTGCGGCCTTGCGTGCCAGCGCAAGCCCAATCCCGGTGCCTTCATATTCTTCGACCCGATGTAGGCGCTGAAAAATACGAAAGATTTGATCGTGATACGTTTGATCGAAGCCGACTCCGTTGTCCTTCACCCAGATCGTCAGGCGTCCATTCGCAATGTTTCCGCCGATGTCGATCTTCGGGTCGGCGACGTGGCGTGTGAACTTGATCGCGTTCTCGATCAAGTTACGCATCACCATCGCGAGGCCTTCGCGATCGACGTTGAGTGTTGCCTTGGGCACATCGTAGGTGAGCGAGATGCCGCGGTTGCGGATTTCATCCTGACGTTCGCTCAAGATTTCGTCGATCACTTCCTGCGCTTCGACGCTGGCGCTGTGAAGTTCTCTGCGTTCGATGCGCGAATACGCGAGCAATCCGTCGATTAGTGCCGCCATCTGGAGTGCGCCGCGTCGCACGCGCTGAACGTAGCCTTGTTCCGTGGGCGTCAACTTGTCCGCAGTGCTTTCGACCAGCAAGTGGCTGAAGCCATCGATCGCACGCAGAGGTGTCTTCAGGTCGTGCGAGACGGCATATGCGAAACTCTCCAGCTCTCGATACGCTTCTTGCAGCTGACCTGCGCGTTCTTGAACGCGTTGTTCGAGTTCTTCGGCCAGATCGCGATAGCGAGACTCGCTTTCGCGCAATGCTTTCTCGAGTTGCTTGTGGCGCGTGATGTCCAGATGGGAGCCGGAGAGATACTTCGGCTTTCCGTCGGTGTCCAACACGACCGACGCTTGGGTCAGCATCCAACGATAAGACCCATCGCGATGGCGCAAGCGCACCTCGGTTTCGAAGTCTGCCCAGGGCTGCTCGAGATATTTCTGCGTGATCATCAATAGTCGTTCGAGATCTTCAGGATGCAGACGATCGCGGAACTCTTCGAATGAATTCCCGACTTCGTCATCGCGATACCCGAGCTGACGTTTCCACTGCGCGTTGTACTTGACTTGATTGGTCGCCAAATCTCGTTGCCAAAGCCCCACGTTTCCAGCGGCGGCTGTCAGTCGCAGGCTTTCCTCCGTATCGCGCAATTCTTCCCGCGTGCGGCGCAGCCGAGCACGGGCACGTTCGAGTTCGCTGCTAGTGCTGCTCAACCGTGCTTGCAGCGTGCGTTCTCGGAGATAAATCCAGCTTTCGCGCGCAGCCAGTAAAACTGCGAACAGCGCGAGTAGGCCACCGTTGATCGCCAGAACTTCTGTACTGAGCTGAGTGTGGAATGCGAAGCCGGCCGCGACGATCACCAGCAAAAGAAATCCCGGCAGAAGTGCTTCGACCCAGCGTTCGGCAGCGAGCACTCGCGCGGCGTGCATGTGCGGCGTGCCTTTGCGGTCGCGCAGAAACTCCTGCGCCGCCCAGCACTGCACGCCGAATGCTGCCATCCAAGCGATGTTGAGAAAATCGGCCGCGCCGTAGTCGCCGACGATGAGATTGTGGATATATCCGATGGACGCGCAGGCGTGTAAAGCAACGGCGAGAACCAGTAATACCAGCGGAATACCCAGCGTGCCCCATCGATAGGACCACAAAAAGTACACCGAGCAGATAAAGGCGAGGGAAGTGACGATCGCTTCGATTAACGCGACGGCGATGAACTGGCTCGACTCTCGGCTGTGCAGGATGGGTTCGAGTACCGAAGTCACGAACACCGCAGCGAAACTGCAAACGATCAGGCCAAGATTGCCGCTGCTGCGCGTCGTGAGCCGCTTGCTTTGACGAGGATCGCGAAACGCGAACATCGCCATCACCGCGAAAACGCCGAAGCTCGTATAGAAGAAATCGGAGAGATCCGGGAATGGGACGACTCTACCCGTGACGAGTTCGTTCCAGTCCCACAAGAGTTGACCAGTCCACCATGCCAGGCACGCGCCGCCCAGCAAGCCCCAACCGATTTTTAGTCGGCCCGTCGCAACGCGAGCGGCGGCGAGGCTCCACACGGCACCGAGCAAGGAGCTGAGTGTCCACGCGGCATCTGTGAGCCAGATCACCGCACGTTCGCTAACCCAGCCGCCGTAGACTGTCGACGAATAGAGAATTAATGCAAGCAGCCAGGCTGCAGGCAGGCTCCATCGCTTCCACGGACGCTCTAGTGCGACGCTGCTGCGCACTTGCGCCATTCTTATTACCCCGGCAATGAGATGTTCGGGATTAAGCAGTACGAAACCCTACATGGGCAATGTGGCGGCGCCTGATTCGGATATTGCTTGGCTGCTCGAAAGCACCGGGCCGTCAGGCCCGGTGCTTAGGTCGGAAGTTCTAATTGTTGGGCGCGCCGTCGTTGATCCACGCCTTAACCTTATCGATCGTGGCTTGATTCAGGAACGGGCCGCCGAATGGCATGCGTGCACCGGTGATTCCCGGCGTGCCTTCCAGTTTGCGGATCACGTAGCTGTTATCCGGATCGTTCGGCTTGACGCGTTGAAGGGTTCCCTGCTCGCTGCTGGCGACTCCGACCAACGCCGCGAACGTCGAGGCAGCATTGCTTAGGTTCATCGAGGCGGGAAGGTTCGCGCCGCCGCCCGTGTGACATCCTGAGCATACTGGCCCGAAGATTTCGTCCTGCAGCTCGGACAGTTTGGGAGCCGCTGGCGGGGGAGGTGTTGTCGTCGGATTGGGAGTGAATTGGCCGCGAATTGCACCGTCCGGCGAGCCAGGCGTATGCACGTCCACATACCAGTTGTTCGCGTCGAACTGATCCTGGTCGGCGCTCGTAATAGGCTTCTCGTCGGCCGACCAATGAGCCGCATTTGCAGGATCCTTGTCCAAAGTGATGAATGCAGCGGTTGCATTCGCGCCTGCTGCGGCAACATGAACGTGTGCATCGGTTGCATCATCCGCGCCGCTCGTCGTCACGTGCACGGAAGCAAGGCTCTCTCCTTTGTTCAGCGTGACCGCTGCGAGTCCAGCGGCGGTTGTCGTCACAGCAGGAACAACCTGAGTTCCATCGAGCGACGCAAAGACCACTTGGATGTCTTCAGGAATGATTTGCGCACGAATCTCCCCCGTCGGATACGCAGCAGAGTGCACATTCAGATACAGCTCGCCATCGAGCAGCAAACCGATTTGATCGGCGGTGAGCACATGTGCTGGATCAGGCGTCCAATGATTGGCATCGGCTGGATCCTGCATGAACGGTAGCAGCACGCCGCCACTTTCGGCGGCATAGCCCTGATGGATGTGCGCGGCTGTCGCATTGACGCCGGTCACTGTGAATCCGCCTGTCACCGCGCCGCTGATCAAATCGAAGGTGAGATCGCCTTCGCCCGTCGCCGTGGAGGCAGGCTTCGGAAAGATCTGATCGGCTGAAAACGTCACGTGAATGACGGGATGATTGGTTACGGTGAATGTGGTCGCGCTCGACGTGGTGACATTGCTGCTGTTGTCCGTCACTCGCGCCGTGACTTGGTGATCGCCATCGGTCACTGCCGAGGTGTCCCAGTCAAACGTGTAAGGTGCGGTAGACGTTGTGCCGACAACGGTACCGTCGACCAAGAACTCAACTGATTTCACTCCGCCTGCGGCCGTTACATTCGCGGTGAGCGGAACGGTGCGACTGGCTTTCGTGGATGCAGGCTGTTGAAGCGACACGGTCGGTGGCGCGGGTGACGTCGGGTTCGTCGGCGGCGTATATCCGCCTCCATCTCCGCTGCCACCGCTTCCGCCACCGCCGCCGTATCCTCCGCCACCGCCGCACGCGGTGAGCGCAAGCGTCAGCAGGAACGCGGCTCCCCTTCTACTAAGAACATTGTGTGTACGCATGTTGAACTCTTCCTAAAGAATTGATGAGCGAATGCGAGCGATGCATTGACTGCATGCTTGAGTTCCAACGCCTTATCTGGAAGTTCAACACTGCGCGTTGAACCAAACGGATCACGCCGCGCACATACCGCTGTCACACCACACGGCGAGAAAAAATGCGTGCGATTGCAGCAATGCTCGGCGCTTGCCTGTTAAGCGCGTGCTCCGGAAACGGCAAGGGGCTGGATGAGAATGGCCGTCCGGTACAGCAAACGAATAACGACGAGCTCACGGCGACCTTCGATTCGATTCAACAACACGTGTTCACGCCGATCTGTACGGCGTGCCATACGGGTTCGACAGCGCCGCTGGGCTTGCGACTCGACGAGGGCGTTTCGTACGCGATGCTCGTGAACGTCGCGAGCGTCGAAGATCCTGCTCTCAAGCGCATCGATCCAGGCAATCCCGATGCGAGCTACTTGATTCACAAAATCGAAGGCACGGCCTCGGTCGGCGGTCGTATGCCGCTGGGTGGTTCGCCTTTACCGCCGGCCACCATCGCCGTGATTCGGCAGTGGATTAGCGACGGCGCACAACCGCCGGCAGGTGTAGCTCCTCAGCGTTTGAGCAAGTTGTTGCCGGCATGGCCGCCGCAAGATTCACAGATCAAAGCACCGCGAGATTTGATCGTGACTGCGAACGATGCGCTCGATACCACGACGCTCGAGAACAGCATTGAACTCATTCGTGCCGGAGGCGATGACGGCTTCACCGATGGCAACGAGCAGATGATTCCAGTCGACGCACGAGTGATCACGGCGAATCCGACCGTCATATCGATTACACCGCGCACGCCGTGGGTCGCCGATCTCTACGAGTTGCACATCAACGCAGCGGGTTCGGTTCAGATCACGGATCTCACGGGACGAGTCGTCGATGGCAATGACGATGCGATCGAAGGTGGTGAATTTGTGTTGCGCTTCGTGGTGGAGGAGTGACATGACACTTAGATGGTTCTTTTGCTTGCTTCTGTTTGTTGCAGGTTCTGCGAGTGCCGAGCCGTATTTCGCAGTTCGCGAGGGACAGAAGTGCATGAGCTGTCACGTCAATCCGAGCGGCGGCGGAATGCGCAATGCGTACGGAAACGTGTGGGCACAAACGCAATTGCCGGCTCATCGCATCGATATTCCCGGCGCGGAACTGTGGACCGGATCGGTCACTAGCATGATCTCGCTCGGATCGAATCTGCGCACCGGATACACGTACACGGATCAAAGGAATACAGACCCGCAGTCGGAGTTCGATGTCGAAGAACTGCGTGTGTACGGCGCGGTGAATATCATCGCCAATCGGCTCATGCTCTATGCAGATGAACGCGTGGCTCCAGGCGGCAGCTTGAATCTTGAAGCGTATGCGCGCCTCACGAGCGAAGATCAACGTTGGTACGTGAAAGCGGGTCAAATGTATCTGCCCTACGGTTGGCGCTTGGAAGATGACTCCGCATTCATTCGCACCGTGACGGGCATTAATTTCGCAACGCCGGATAAAGGCGTCGAAGTTGGCTTGGAAATGGGGCCATGGACCGCACAGCTTGCACTCACGAACGGAACCGCGGGTGGATCGGAAAACGATCAGGGTAAACAAGTCAGTTTGCGTGTCGAGCACGTTCAGTCCGTTTGGCGTCTCGGCGCGAGCGCCAATTACAACGATGCAGATGCTGGGAATCGCCGCATGCAAGGTTTGTTTGCAGGCCTACGCACCGGACCGATCGCGTGGCTCGCCGAAGGCGACTACATCGTCGATGAGAGCTTCCCGGAGAAGCGTCGGCAATGGGTTGGGTTGTTGGAGGGCGATTGGAAGTTCGCGCCTGGACAGAACTTGAAAATCACCGGCGAGTTCTTCGACCCG
>DASTSB010000365.1:0-5410 GCA_035760885.1 Steroidobacteraceae bacterium
GGCAGGCGGCAGTACTAAGAACGGTCGCGATTCAGAAAGCAAACGGCTTGGTCTGAAGAAGTTCGGCGGCCAGCAGGTGATCGCGGGCAACATCATCGTTCGCCAGCGCGGCACCGTGTATCGCCCAGGTGAGAACGTGGGTATCGGCACGGATCACACGCTGTTCGCGAAGGCTGACGGGCGCGTAGCGTTCCGTAAAAAGGGCCCTGCACAGCACACGTTCGTGAGCGTTGTTACCGAGTAAGTTCGAAGTCATCTCCATGACTGGAAAGCCCCGGCTCGTCCGGGGCTTTTTCTTGGAGTAGTGACTAGCGGATAGCGGATGGTGATTAGCCAAACTTGAGCTCGCTATCTCTCGTCGTCGATTTCGCGCAAAGCGCGGTTCTTCTATCCCCCAGTCACTAGTCACTAGTCACTACTTAGAATGCGATTCGTCGACGAAGCTGAAATCAAAGTCCAGGCCGGCCATGGCGGTCGCGGCGCGGTCAGCTTTCGGCGCGAGAAATTCATCCCATTTGGCGGTCCGGATGGCGGCGATGGCGGCAAAGGCGCCGACATCTATCTGGTTGGCCAGGAAGGCATCAACACGCTCGCCGACTTCCGCTATCACCGCAGTTTCAAGGCACCGAGCGGCACCGCTGGTTCAGGCAAGGACTGCACGGGCGCGGGTGGGATGGATCTAGAGGTGCCGGTTCCGATTGGAACGGTCGTCGTCGACGTCGAAACCGAAGAACAGTTGGGTGACGTCACTGAAGCAGGTCAGCGATTGCTGGTCGCGAAGGGTGGCAAGGGCGGCTGGGGCAATGCTCGCTTCAAGACGAGCACGAATCGTACGCCGCGCAAGGCGATGCCGGGACTGCCGGGCGAGAAGCGCGAGCTGCGCCTGGAATTGAAGGTCATGGCCGATGTTGGGCTGCTCGGCTTGCCCAATGCGGGTAAATCCACCCTCATCCGTGCGGTCTCCGCCGCCAAGCCCAAAGTGGCCGACTATCCGTTCACGACCTTGCACCCCAATCTCGGGGTCGTTTCCGTGGGTGTCCATCGCAGCTTCGTGATGGCCGATATTCCCGGCTTGATCGAGGGCGCGGCAGAAGGTGCTGGCCTAGGCATTCGCTTCCTCAAGCATTTGCAGCGAACGCGTGTCCTGTTGCATCTGGTCGATATCTCGCCGCCCGATCCGGATGCCGATCCGGTTAAAGATGCGAAGGCGATTGTTCAAGAGTTGAAGAAATTCAGTCCTGAGCTCGCAGCCAAAGAACGCTGGCTGGTGCTGAACAAAGTGGATTTATTGCCGCCGGATGAGGCGGAAAAACTTTGCAAGGACATCGTCAAACGGCTGCGCTTCAAAGGGCCGATCTTCCGGATTTCAGGTCTCGCCCGTCAGGGTACCGAGGCACTCTGCCAAGCGGTGATGAAGCGGCTCGAGGAGATTGATCGGCCTGCCGAGGAGTGACCGATCAGAGGCCGCGACGGACGACTGGGTCCTCAGGTGGGCCTTCAGCAGGAAGGATCCTCTCGGATCAGGAGGGCCTTGCGGCAGGACAGAACGTGCTTGAGCCTTCTTCTCCGCACCTGACGCCAGTCCTTGCTGACGCGTGAGCGTCCTACCTGACGTTAAGTCTTTCCTAATCGCGCAGCGATCCGTCGGCCACTCAGACAAAAAAGCCGGGCAATGCCCGGCTTTTTTATTGATCTTGCTGATTCGATCAGCCTGCACTCAGTTCCTTGAGGCGCGCATTCAGGTGGCTCTTATGACGAGACGCCTTATTGCGGTGAATGATGCCCTTGTTGACCATCGAGTCGATGACCGGCACAGCCGCCTTGAGGTTGGCTGCGGCTTCTTCCTTGTTGCCTGCCTCGAGGGCGCCGACCACGCTCTTGATCGCGGTGCGCAGCTTCGAGCGCGCAGCCATGTTGTGCGCACGGCGCTTGATGGTTTGGCGGGCTCGCTTCTCGGCTGACTTGATATTTGCCACGGAAATTTCTCTGAAACTGCTCTGGAGCGGGAAACGCCCCGAAAAAAGAGCGCGAATTCTGCCGATCAAGCGGGCGGAAGGCAAGGGGCACGTAGTGACCAGCGGATGGCGGATAGGGGATAGCAGCGGGGAACGGCCGCTCTCGGCATCCTGCCTCCCGCGGCATTGGCACGTCCCTGTGCGGCAGGAAACGGGAAACGGGGAACGGGGAACGGGGAACGGGGAACGGGGAACGGGGAATGGGGAACGGGCCGCTCTCGGCGTCCTGCCTTCGCGGCACTAGCACATCCATGTGCGGCGGAAACGTGAAAGAAGACCATCCTGGCTAACCTTCAATCGCCGCGGAAGGCAGGACGCCGTGAGCGGCCTAACCGCTAACCGCTAACCGCTAACCGCTAACCGCTAACCGCTAACCGCTAACCGCTGGTAACTCCCCGAACCCTGTACCATCCGCGCCTTCGCCGAGCCGGGCGCCTACGATTTCGAACATGCGGTGGCTATCCCGATGCATTCCGAACAATCCGCTATCCGCGATCCGCTAGTCACTTCTTCTCGCTCATGAGCCGAGGCTTCCTGCGCAGCACCGCCGTGGTCGGAATGACCACACTGTTATCTCGCGTGACCGGCCTGATCCGGGATGTTATCTACGCGTCGATGATACCGGCGGTGGCCCTGGAAGCCTTCGTGCTGGCCAATCAAATTCCCAACCTGCTGCGGCGTCTATTTGCTGAAGGCGCGTTCTCGCAGGCTTTCGTGCCGGTGGTCGCTGAATACAAGAACCGGCGCGGTCTTGCCGACGTTCGTGAACTGGTTGATTCGGTGGCAGGTACGTTGGGGGCGGTGCTTGCTGTCGCGTCCGTCGTCGGCGTGCTCATTGCGCCGGTCATCGTCCTGATCTGCGCACCGGGGTTTCGTCTCAAGGAGGGGGATCAATTCGGGCTTGCCGTAGAAATGCTCCGCTGGACGTTTCCGTATCTGCTGTTCGTGTCGATGACGGCATTGGCAGGGGGCGTTCTCAACAGCTATCAGAAGTTCGCGCTGCCGGCCTTTACCTCGGTGTTGCTCAACGTCGTGATGATCGTGTTTGCGACGCTCATCTCGCCGCACTTCGAGCGACCCGTCGTCGCATTGGCAGTCGGCGTATTCGTGGGCGGCATCCTGCAGCTCGTCATTCAGATCCCGTCGTTGCTGAAGCTCGGAGTGCTGCGTTGGCCGCGATGGAATGTGCAGCATGAAGCGGTGCGTCGAATTGCGCGGCTCATGGGTCCGGCGATCATCGGCTCATCGATGGGACAGTTGAGTGTGATGGTGAGCAGTGGCATCGCCTCGATGTTTGCGGACGGCAGCATCAGTTGGCTGTATTTCGCGGATCGGCTCGTCGAGTTTCCGCTCGGTGTTTTCAGTATCGCCCTAGGCACGGTGATCCTGCCGAGCTTGTCTGGACATCACGCGCGCTCTGCTCCGGAGGAGTTTTCCGCGACGCTGGATTGGGCGATACGACTCGTGTGCCTGATCGTCATTCCTGCATCGGTCGCGTTGTTTGCCATTGCGGGTCCGCTCACGGCGGCGATGTATTACCGCCACGAGTTCACGGCCGCTGACGTGGAGATGACGCGGATCGCGCTGATGGCGTTCTCCTCGGCTTTGCTCGGCTGGAGCCTCATTAAAGTGTTGGCGCCCGGCTACTACGCGCGCCAGGACACCGCGACGCCGGTTCGCATCGCCGTGCGCGCGCTCGGCGCGACGATGGCACTCAACATCGTATTGCTGATCGCGCTTTGGCTGACCGGAACGCTGCGCGATCGGGGCATGCACGCGTTGCTCGCTCTGACGAATGGCGTGGGCGCAATCGTGAACGCGGCGATGCTATTCCGTGGTCTATTGAAGGCCGGAATACTGCGACCGCAGCGAGATGGCTGGTCGCTGGTGATCAAGATGGTCATCGCCAGCGCCGCCATGGCCGTGTTCTTGGTGTGGTTCGGCGGTGAGCTCAAAACCTGGCTTGAGATCACGGCGCTGCGAAGACTGCTTTGGCTCGCGGCGCTGGTGGCTGGAGGGGCCGCGATTTACTTCGCAGTCCTCGCAATCCTTGGGGTCCGAGCGTCCCAATTTCGTCTGCAGCCGCCGACGCCTGCCGTTCACGCGAGCGATTTGTAAGATCCGGCTAAGTGAGCGGCGATGCTCGCCTATAATGCGCGCTTTCGAGTCGATCCCAAGCGCTGCGAGCACCATGGAGCTAGTCCGGGGCCTACACAACTTGCGCACCCGGAGTGAGGGCTGTGCATTGACCATCGGTGCCTTCGACGGCATTCACCTGGGTCACCAGGAGATGCTGCGAGTACTGCGAGTCGAAGCCCAACGGCACAACGTTCCGGCGGTGGTGCTCTCGTTCGAACCGACGCCGCGCGAGTTTTTCGCAAAGGAGAATGCGCCGGCACGGCTGACCCGGTTCCGCGAGAAGTTCGCGCTGCTGCAGCGATTCGGAGTGGATCGCTTTGTCTGCTTGCGATTCGATGCACGGTTGCGATCCTTGAGCAAGGACCAATTCATCGAAGGAATCGTTTGCAGCAAGCTTGGAGCGCGGCACGTCATCGTCGGCCACGACTTCCGTTTCGCTCGGAATCTCGAGGGCACGGTCGAGAGTCTGCGAGAGAGCGGTGCGCAGCACGGATTCGGCGTCACTGAAGTTGCTCCGTTCAAGTTGGGCGATGAGCGCGTGAGTAGCTCCGCTGTGCGCGGTGCGCTCGAGCGTGGTGAATTGGAGCATGCGAGACGCTTGCTGGGACGGCGTTACTGCATGACGGGCAAGGTGATTCACGGCGCGAAGCTAGGTCGTAAGCTGGGCTATCCCACTGCGAACTTGCGCTTGCATCGCCGAACATCGCCGCTTCTGGGCGTGTTTGCCGTTCGCGCCTCGGGAGCGGGCTTGCAGAATGCACCTGCTGTCGCAAGTCTAGGTACGCGACCGGTCGTGAATGGACAGGAGCTGCTGCTCGAAGTCCACGTATTCGATGCCGACTTGGATTTGTACGGTGCGTATCTCGACGTCGAATTCGTCGAGAAGCTGCGCGACGAGCAATGGTTCGCCTCCATGGATGAACTCGTGCAGCAGATGGGTCGGGATGCGGCGGCAGCGCGGGAGATATTGAAGCGGTAGCGGTTAGCGGTTAGCGGTTAGCGGTTAGGATTTTTTCGGTTGCGGTCAGCGGATAGCTGGTGGGGCTTCAGAAATGCTCCTGAGTCCGCGAGTGGTCGATCAGAAGAGGTGTGGAATCATCGAATGTGTAGTCCCAATCTCAAGACGATTTGTTTTCGGAGCGATGAGCTCTCTGCATCTGGCTATCCGCTAGTCACACGTCACTAGTCACTTCTCTCATGGACTACAAACAAACCATCAATCTTCCGCAGACTGGCTTCCCGATGAAGGCAGATCT
>DASTSB010000366.1:0-7838 GCA_035760885.1 Steroidobacteraceae bacterium
CGAATCAGCCAGCGCGAGGTCGCATAACCGCTCTCCTTGGTGCTCGCCGAATAGCCGATCATCACGTATTGGTGATTGCCGCGCCCGAGCAAGTGACGCCGATACACCGGCTCGGCAAACAGTTGCGCCATCACATCGCCGCACCCTTTAAGCGCCTCAGCCGATTCGAACAATGGCGCCACATCGGTCGGCACGTCGCCCGAACGGCTATCGGCCGTATCGGCCCATCGCGCAAGCAACAGCACCGAGAGAATGTCGTCCACGCCACCTGCAGTACTCACGACATAGGGACCGATCGCATCCGGACCATACCGATGTCTGCAGTGCGCGATCGTTTGCATGACCCACAGACTGCGCTTGCCGTTCGCATCCAACACGCTTGTAGGACCCTCATCGCGAACGAGCGCTTCGCGCAACCGAGCAGTACGCTCCTCGACGGTACGTTCGGTCCACTGCGGATCCGCTAAACCCTGCGCAATGACGTGCCGATGTGCTTCGGCGTTCTGCCTCACATCGAGCGTAGCTAGATGAAATCCGAATGTGCGAGCGCGGCGGATCAGCCTGCGCACTTGAAACAACCCTGCGTGCTCGCCCTTGTTCTCCTGCAGACTGTCCGCCATCACATTCAGGTCGGATAGAAAGTCGTTGGCGTGCTCGTAATGATTCGCACGGCCTTCATAGGTCGCGCGCAAACGCTCCATGATTTGACTTAGAAAGACGCGATACGGCATGCGATCGTGACGGGCTGGCGCCAGTGTCTGCGCGGATTGCAGCAGCAATCCGTAGTACTCGATGCGTTTGGACAATTCCGGCGAAATGCTCACCCGGGTCGCGCTTTGCGAAAGCGATTCCGCGAGTCCCTGGCACTCGAGAAAGTATCGGTTCACGATGATTTGCTGATGCCGCGTCAACGTCTCGCGAATCGTCTTTGCGTGCACATCGGGATTACCGTCCATGTCGCCGCCAACCCACGAACCGAAGCGAATGATTTCCGGCAATTCAATGCCGCGTGCGTCAGGGCCGTAAACTTGAATCAATGCCGCTTCGATTTCTTCGTAGAAGATCGGCACGATGTGGAACAGCACTTCCGCGATGAAGAACAATACGTGCTCGCGTTCATCCGCGACCGTGAGCCGCTCACGCGAGTTGTCCGCGGTCTGCCAGCCCGAAGTGATTTCGCCGCGTATGCGATCCCAGATCACCCGCGTTTCGGCGGCGGTGCGCGCAAGGCCAATGCGACTCAGGAGCAACTGCGCAATCTTCTGTTGCTTGCGCAAGATCGTGCGGCGGGTGGACTCGGTCGGATGCGCAGTGAACACCGGCTCGATCCACATTCCGAGCATCAAGCGTCGAATCTCGCCGAGTTCGATGCCTTTCGCCTTCAGCTTTGTAATCGCTTCGAGAATGCCGCCGGGCTGGGTCGCGCCCTCGTTCATATACTGGCGGCGGCGGCGGATGCGATGCACCTTCTCCGCCATGTTCACCATCTCGAACCATGCCGAGAATGCGCGCACCAAGTCACGCGCTTCATTCGCGGGGACATTGCGCGTGCGAACGGCTAACAGCTTTTCGCACTCGTGATCGCCAGCGCGGCGGGCAATCGCAGCTTGCCGATCGCCTTCGACGGCCTCGAAGAGCGCATCGCCGCCTTGCTCGCGAATCACCTCTCCTACGGTGGCGCCCAACATGTGGACGTCTTCGCGCAGTTCAGCGTCTTTGAGTGGGAAGGAGATGTCAGGGCGGGGCATGGGCACGCGGCGCTAGCGAAGCAGGCCGCGGAGTTTAGCAGAGCGCCCCAGCGGCGGCCCGCGGGTGATGTGGTGATGGGGTGATGACGGCAGGATGAAGCCGAAGAGCGTCGCATCACTTCATCACCACATCACTTCATCACCACATCACTTCATCACGGGCCTCACGCCACTCTCGCCGGAAACGTCTTGAGCAGCGACTGCTTACATGTGGTGCAGACGTCCGTGACGAGCTTTGGCAGAGTCGGAGCGGGTTCGATACCAAGCAAGAGCTGCGCGTCTTCGATTTCTTCCCACCGACCGATGCAAACTTGCACGCATTTGCACCAAGCGCAGCACCGGAGGTCGCGATCATCGCGCGGATGTGCGGGATCTAAGAGCGCAACTGGCTTACGTACTTCGGTCCACACGCGTTCGCAGACGTGCTGGATCGCGCCATCGAATTGAGGCTGCAGTTCGATGTCGATCAGACGGCGCTGCGTGGGCGTATCCGCACGCATCGGCACGAACACTGGCGCGGCAATCCCGCGAACGCGTTGATGCAGTAACGCCCAGAGCTGGCGCACCTGCCCGCGATCTACAAAGTCCCACCACGAACGCCCCACGAACGATGCTGGGTCGGCGAGTTGCTGCTGATGCGGATGCATGAACTCCACCCAAGCAGCATTGACGAAGACCAACCGATCTCGGGCGTCAATACGGAAAATAGGGCGACGATCGACAACGGGATTGAGCATGAGGCGACGTGAGAATGACGTCCTGCGTTGCGGTGCTCATCGGCAGCGATGCTCGCTCGCCTCATGAGTTCGCCCCTGAATGCTCGCGCAGCGCAGCGCGCAAGACTAAGCTTCGCGACTCGCATCACACAGCGCCAATCTGTTGGCGCTCGCCCATTTTCTGCGGAGCTTGCATGTCCCTACTGGCACAAGTTGCGGTCTTTCTCGCGGCCTCGGTCGTCGCCATACCTCTATTCAGAAAGTTGCGCCTGAGCTCGATCCTCGGCTACTTGGCCGCGGGCGTCTGCATCGGGCCATGGGGTTTGCGTGTCGTAAACGACACCGAAGGCGTGATGCACATCGCCGAGTTCGGCGTCGTACTGCTGCTGTTCGTCATCGGCTTGGAATTGCAGCCCTCGCGCCTACGAGCGATGCGCAAAGCGGTGTTCGGCCTCGGATTGCTGCAGGTGGCCGCAACGACGATCGTCTTGGCACTCATCGCTCGCTCATTCGGCCTCACCGACGGCGCCGCGTTCGTCACGGCGTTTGCGCTTTCGCTTTCGTCGACTCCGCTCGTCTTGCAGTTACTTGCGGAGCGTCAACAACTCAATACGCAGCACGGACGTTCCGGCTTCGCCATCTTGCTGTTCCAAGATATTGCGGTGATGCCCGTATTGGCGATCTTGCCGCTACTCGCGACCAACACGACCGATCACGCGTCGCTTACCGCCACGCTTTTAGGGATGGCGAAGGCGCTCGCGGTGTTATTGGCACTTGCATTCGGCGGCCCCTATGTATTGCGCCCTTTGCTTCGCATCATCGCCCAAACCAAAGTGGGCGAGGCATTCACGGCGGCCGCGCTGTTGGTCGTCATCGGAACAGCTCTGCTTGCCAGCAGTGTGGGACTGTCCATGGCGCTGGGCGCTTTCGTTGCAGGACTGCTGCTCGCGGATAGCGAGTATCGTCACGAACTCGAAGCGGATATCGAACCGTTCAAAGGACTGCTATTGGGACTGTTCTTCATCTCTGTCGGGATGACGGCGAATATCGGGCTGCTCCTCAATCATCCGCTGCGCATCATCGGGCTCGTCCTGGGTCTGATGTCCGTGAAAGCGTTGGTGCTGTGGGGCATCGCGAGAATCACGAAACATCCCGCCGAAGCTTCGCGCGGGCTCGCGTTCGCGTTGCCTCAAGCAGGTGAATTTGGATTCGTGTTGTTTTCGCTCGGCGTGAGTTACGGCCTCTTGGAGCAATCGCTCGCTGACGAATTGGTGATTGTCGTCACCCTATCCATGATCGCTAGCCCGTTCTTCATGCTCATCCAGAGCAAGCTCATCGAACCGCGCTTCGCGAAACCCACGCGACCGTTTGACGAAATCAAAACCGATGGCAGCAGAGTGTTGATCGCGGGATTCGGGCGATTCGGACAAATCGTCGGCCGCATTCTCACCATGCGCAAAGTGCAGTTCACTGCGCTCGAAACTTCGGTGGATCAAGTCGACTTCGTGCGCCGGTTCGGCAACAAGGTTTACTACGGCGATGCGTCGCGTCTCGAATTGCTGCAGGCCGCGGGCGCAGCGGACGCCGAGGTGTTCGTACTGGCGATCGATGATATTGAAGCGTCGATCCGTACCGCCGAGATGGTGCGCAGGCACTTCCCGCATCTGAAAGTCCTCGCTCGCGCGCGCAATCGCCAGCATGCGATTCGCCTGATGGACTTGGATGTTCGCTACGTGATCCGCGAGACGTATCTATCGAGTCTGGACCTGGCGCAGAAAGCGCTCGAGAAATTGGGCATGCCGCATCACGAGGCTGTCGAAAGCATCAGACGTTTCGACGAACACGACACTCGGCGATTGCGGATTCAACGCGAGATCGGCGGCGATGAACAGAAACTCATCCAGTCCGCTCGCGACGCGGCGGTCGAATTGGAAAAATTATTCGAGGCGGATGAAGGCAGTCCTGAAGCGAAGCGCAAGACGGCTTAATGGTGATGAGGTGATGACGTGATGGGTGAAGGCGCTACGCGCGTCACAAAACTCGAATCGTCAGGCTCGGTTCCTCTTTGCATCACCTCATCGCCTCATCACCCCATCACCCCATCACACCATCAGGCGACAGCCTGTATGGTTCGCACATAGGCATTATGAACCAGCGCTTCGATGGTCTTTTCGGTGCGCGGAGCCAAGAGCAATTTGAGTGTGACCTCATCTGAAGGACGCGCCGGATCGTCAATGAGAATTTGTTCGATGAAGCGCGTTACGCGATGCTGGATCTCATTCACGAAGCGCAGCTTATTGGCATCGATCGATTGCTCGCCGCCCGGACCATAGAAGTTGCGGGCTTCCAGTGTGAGCTCGTACATGAAACGAGCCAGGAATCGAGCTTGATCGACCGCGGAGAGATCAGAGAAGTGGCGAATTTCCGATTCGATGTTCATGGCTCCTCCCTGATCGCATATTCATCCGGTACCCGCGACACTGCAACTCCGCACGGCAAGCGGTACGTTGCGGCGGATGGACGGTCGCCTCGTCGAACCGAAGAGCGGAAATAACCTGCCGCAGAGAACACAGAAAAGAGTGTCAATGTTCTTTTATGCGTTCTCTGTGGCTAAAAACTTCTTGTACTGAGCTCTCTACGCCGGGAAGAAGTCGATCGGCTTCGTCACCTTGATCGTGCCGACATCCCGAGCTTCGAAGCGGAACAGCTTGATGCGGGCGACGAGCTTGCGCTCGAGTTCCGGATCCTTCAGTTCGCTCGAAACCACTTCGCACTGAGTGACTTGGCCCTCGGGCGAGATGGTGAGTTCGAGCACGAGTTTGCCTTGAAGATCGGGGTTATCGCGCAAGGCGCGGGTATAGATCGCGTAAATGGCGCCCTTATTGCGGTCGAACACCATCGCAATCTCTTCTTCGCTACGCGATGCCTTCCCGGTTCCGGCACGTTGCACGCTGTCCTTCTGCGCGGTCAGGACCGCCGAAGTGACTTGCGTCGTGGTGTGTCCGGTCAATGCACCGGTGCCACCGCCATAACCACGACTCAAACTCGCTGTATTGATACCGCCGCTGCTCGCACCGACTTTCGATGTAATCAGCGAACGTTCTGAGCGCGTCTGCTCATTTACTTTTCCGGTCAGATTCTGCGTTTGCGCGGCCTTCTCCAAAATGGAGTTGTCGCGCAACTCGGCCAACTGATCCTGCAATCGCAAGAGCCCTGACTTCTGTGCCTGCTCGCGCGCGTCCGGCTTGGGCTTCGGCTGCTCGGGCTTCTTGATCGGCTCAGGCTTCTTCTCTTCCAGTTTCGGCGGCGGCGGAGGCGGAGGCGGCGGCACCTTCTGCTCGATCACGAGCTTGACGATACGATCGGGAATCTCAGGTGCTTTGACTTGCGTCTGATCGCGGACCGGCAGTAAAGGGATCACCACTGCAAGGATCGCGAACACGATGAACGCGTTGCGCAGTACTTTGCGAAAACGACGCTCGACGTCCTCGGTCGGCGACCAAGGCAGTTCATATAGTCTGTAATACGGCGCGAGTGCCATGAACACCTACCTGCTAAGTCGCCGCGCTGACGGGCCGAGCACCGCTTTCGCGCTGAATCACTGCGAGCGACACCTTGCCGTAGTCCGCATCCGTGCACGTCGCCATCACTTTGCGAAGCACGCTGTACGGCGTGTTGCGATCGCCAAGGATCGTGACCTCACGTTCGGCAATGTCGTCTTTCGCAGCTTGCGCCAGGATTCGATCGGCTTGCGCTTGCAGCGCAGCTTTGAGCGGTTGGATCACCGCGTCCTTGGCATCGATCACGCTCTGCACGCTTGCGATCGAGCGTCCATCCACGAGCAAATCTTCTTTGGTGATCATCACCACGACAGTGGGCCGAGGCTTCTTTTCCGAAACCGATTCGGGAATCGAAATGCTCTTGGTGTTCGGCAGTACATCAACGTCCGATGTGTGCACGAGCAAAAACACCACCAAGATGGTCAACATATCGATGAACGGCACCAGCATCATGTGGCTGTCGCCGTGCGAGCGATTGCGGTGTCGCTTGATGCGAGTCGGGGTCATGTTGGCGCATCTCCGACGGAAACATCAGGAAAGAGCTCGGCCATATCCCACTGCGAGTTCGGCACCTGGAACACGCGAACCGTGTCCATCACGTGCACGAGGGTGTCGTAAGAGATGTCTTGTTCCAAAAGAATCGTCGCGTTCTGTTTGTCCGGATACTTGGATTTCACGAGTTGCAGGTAATCGGACAAGCCTTTCAAGTCATAGTCATCGGCGGTGCGGGGCAGGCTCTTCAACAAGCCCGTGCCGCGGTCGGCAATCTCGATGCCCGCTTTGCGAACGATCACTTCCAAGTTCAACCCTTGCGGTAGATCAGGTACGGCGCTGTCTGCACCGGGAAGATTGAGCTCCAGCACGTTGGTCTTGGTGAAGACCGCGGTGAAGATCAGGAAGAACACCAGAATGACCATCATGTCGATCATCGGGACGACGTTGAGCTCGTGTCGCCCTCGATATCGAGCGTGATTGCGCATTACGCGTCGTGTCACTTTGGACTGTGCCATGACTCTCTCTTAAGCAGGTTGGCGCTGCAGACTGTCGGTTACGCCAAGCCGCGTGCGGCGTGCATTCCGCGAGTCGGAGCAGGCTCGCCTGCGTCCGGTTCGGCGCGACGCTCCACGACAGAGTTCAGGAACTTCACCGCGGCGATTTCCAAGCTGTCGATGAGCTTGGTCGTCTTCGCTTCCAAGAACATGTGGCTGAGCAACAGCGTGATTGCAACGATCAAACCCGATGCCGTGTTATTCATGGCGACCGAGATACTCGCCGACAACAGGCTGGCCTTCTCAGCCGGATTCGCAGTCGCGATCGATGCAAACGCGGAGATGAGGCCGATGATCGTGCCCAGAAGGCCGGTCAACATGCCGATGTTCGCGAGTGCCGAGAGATAGTGCGTGCGCTTTTCCATTCGCGGAATGATTTCGAGCAAGCTCTCGTCCATCGCCTTCTCGACATCGTCGCGGCGACGCGCGCTCGCGAGACGGGCGATGCCGTAGTTGAGGACCGTCGCAATGGCGGCTTTGGACTTGGAGGTGATCGCGATCACCTGCTTGAAATTGCCCGAGCTGATCAACGGGACGACTTCATTCCAAACACGGCGGCTGTTGGTCGCCTCGATGGTGAGGTAGATCGCGCGCTCGATCGCGATCGCCACGCCGACGACGAAAATCGCGGCGAGCGGGTACAAGAAGAATCCTCCCTTACGGAAGAACTCCACAACAAAGTGATAAAACTCCATCGACAGTCACTCCTCTGCGGTGCCGTAGCCAGATGCGGGTTGCAAACTTGCGTTAGGTAAAACTCTATTG
>DASTSB010000367.1:0-3547 GCA_035760885.1 Steroidobacteraceae bacterium
TGCATTGGTC
Organism: Steroidobacteraceae bacterium; assembly: GCA_035760885.1. GTDB lineage: Bacteria > Pseudomonadota > Gammaproteobacteria > Steroidobacterales > Steroidobacteraceae > Steroidobacter. Next base: position 11 of record DASTSB010000367.1, read on the forward strand.
CTCTCGATCTGGCCGAGCGCCAAGCCGCGGATGATCAGCACGAGCGTTTGACTGCCGGCAATGCCACCCATGCTGGAGACGATGGGGAGCAGCACGGCTAGCGCGACGACCTTTTCGATCGTCGATTCGAACAGACCGACCACGTTTGCGGCGAGCGTTGCGGTTGCCAAATTTACAATCAGCCACACCGCGCGACGTCGCGCGCTGGAGCGCACGCTGGCGAACATGTCCTCCTCTTCATCGAGGCCGGCCATGCTCATGACCGAATGCTCCGCTTCGCCGCGGATCACGTCGACGACGTCATCGATGGTGATTCGGCCCAAGAGCTTGCCGTCGCTCACCACGGCGGCGGACACGAGGTCGCGATCTTCGAAGAGCTTGGCGACTTCTCTAGCTGACGTTTCGGGCGCGATGCTTTCGACGCTCGAATCCATGACCTCACCGACTGTCTTCTCAGGCTCCTCAGTCAGGAGTCGCGCGATGTCGATGCCGCCTAGGAATTGGTCATGGCGGTTCACGACAAACAACTGGTCAGTACGAGCGGGCAGCTCGCCACGCATGCGCAAGTAGCGCATCACCACTTCAAGGGTCACGTCGGGACGTACCGTCACGGCGTCGAGGTTCATCAAACCGCCGGCGCTGTCTTCTTCGAACGCCAGCACGGCCGAGAGCCGCTCGCGATCCTGCGCGTCCATCGAATGCAGAACGCGTTCGTTGAGCGTCTCAGGCAAATCGCCGATGAGGTCCGCCAGATCGTCGAACTCCATCCCTTCGGTCGCCGCAATGAGTTCCTCGGCGTCCATGCCGCCGATCAATTCGGAGCGGACTTCTTCATTGAGCTCGATCAGCACGTCGCCTTCGAGCTCGGGATCGACGAACTCCCAAACGATTTCGCGCTTTGCAGGCGGTAGGGATTCGATGAGCGAGGCGATTTCCGCGGGGTGCAACGAATTGATCATGCGCTGACCGTGACGCATGGAGCCCTGCTCGAGCGCGCTACGCAGCGCTGCAAGTCGGCTTTTCGTTTGCTCTGCGACTTCGGTCATTACGAAGAATCCGTTGCAATCGTCCTGGTTGGCGCGTGAGTACCGGCGAGGTTAGGGGCCAAGGATGAGCCGCGGAGTGCGGCGCGTCGAAATCTGCAAGGAAGATTTTTTCGCCCGCGCCCGCCTGCGACGGCGCGCAGTGTAGCGGAAGAAGGTGGCAGATTCGTCTACGGAAACGCGATTTAAGGCGAGGCCTACTCGTGTCGGCGGCGATCGAATTTCGGCGGCGGCTCATGAGCGCGGCCGACGACCTGATGACGCGTGTGAACGAGCGGAAATTGTGCGGAGAAATGTCGGGCGAGGCGTTCCACGAGATAGACAGAACGGTGTTGGCCGCCGGTGCATCCGATGGCAATCGTCAGGTAGCTGCGATTGGTTTTCAGCAGCTCAGGGATCCAGTCCTCCAAGAATTTAGCGATGTCTGCAAACATCTTGTTCACGATAGCGTGCTGCTCGAGATATTCGGCCACTTCCGGATCGCGGCCGGTGAACCGCGCCAAGCCCGGTTCCCAATATGGATTCGGCAGGCTACGCACATCGAATACGAAGTCCGCATCGCCGGGTACGCCCTGACGGTATGCGAACGATTCGAACAAGATCGACATGCGCCCTTGCACGCGATCGCCCACACGCTGGCGAATGAGCTCGCGCAGCTCGTGCACGCTGGTTCGGGTGGTGTCGAGGATGAGATCCGCGGCATCGGCAATGGGTTCGAGCAGTTCGCGCTCCTGACGAATGGCTTCGGCCAGCCCAAGTCCATCGCGGCTCAGCGGGTGACGTCGTCGGGTTTCGCTGTAACGCTTGAGTAGAGATTCGGCGTCAGCCCGCAGAAACAGCACTTCGCAATGCACGCCGCTGCGTTTCAACTCTTCCACTAGCTTCGGAACTGATGCGATCTCTGCCGGGCGATTGCGAGCATCGACGCCGACTGCGGTGTAGCCGTAGATGGATTCGTGAGATCGGACGGTATGAGAGATGAACATCGGCAACAGCCCCGCCGGGATGTTGTCGACGCAGTAATAGTCGAGATCCTCGAGCATGTGCAGAGCCACGCTCTTCCCGGAACCCGACAACCCGCTCACGATCACGAGACGCATAGCTGAAGGCTAGCAGGGCAGAGCTGGGGCCGGATAGAGCCGGCGCCCCACAATCGGGGATTCCGGTTTCCGCGAGCAGCCCAATCCGGGACTGACTCGCGGATGTCACATAACCGGTCAGGAAGGCCGGATCCTTTGGGCTTCGAGCGCGTGATGATTCGAGAGCTTTTCTTTGTGCTTTTTGACGCGGCGATCGAGCTTGTCGGCGAGCGCGTCGATGGCGGCGTACATATCCGGCTCGATGGCGTCGGCATAAATGGTGCCGCCGCTTAGGAAGACGGTTGCTTCAGCTTTGTGACGGAGTTTTTCGACGGTCAGGATGCAGTGAACGTCTATTACGCGATCGGAGTGCCTCACGATCCGATCTAGCTTCTTTTCTACGTAGCCCTTGAGCGCGGTGGTGACATCGACATGGTGGCCCGAGACGTTCAGTTGCATGATGCCTCCTGTGTAGAAGCGGATGGCGAATGCGGATCGCGGTTAGTGCAAGCAACCCTGTGCGGCTGTCTGACTACCCGCTATTCGCTAGTCACGATCCAACTATGTTTCATCTGACGGGAACCCTTTTGCGTTCGCTAGACGGAGGAATACCGAGTGCTTCACGGTATTTCGCCACGGTGCGCCGTGCGACCTGCACACCTTCCTGCGAGAGGATGTCTGCGATACGACTATCTGAAAACGGTTTGTCCGGCTCTTCCTGCGCCACCAGTTTGCGAATCTTGGCGCGAATTGCGGTAGAGGACATTTCGGTCCCATCGCTTGCGGCCACATGGCTGGAGAAGAAGTAGCGGAACTCGAACACACCGCGATGCGTGTGCATGTATTTGTTGGTGGTGACGCGGGAGATCGTCGATTCGTGCATCTGCACGGCTTCCGCGACATCCTTGAGAATCATCGGCTGCATATACTCATCGCCGTTCTCGAGAAACGCGGACTGCCGCTGCACGATGCAGCGCGCGACCTTCAGCAAAGTTTCGTTGCGGATTTCCAGGCTGCGAATCAGCCAACGCGCTTCCTGCAATTGCGTTCGCAGCATGGCATGGTCGGGCGAGCGACCGATGAGTCCGGCATAGCTCTGATTCACGCGTACGCGAGGTAGGCTCGCCGGATTGATCTCGACGGCCCAACCTCGTTCGGTTCGGCGCACGAACACATCAGGCACGATGTACTCGGCCGGTACCGAATGCACGCTCGAACCAGGCCGGGGCTGGCAAGCACGGACCAAGACGAGCGCGTGCTCCATTTCTTCTTCGGTGACGCGCAGCTGACGGCGCAAGAGCGAGTATTGCTGGTCGGCAACTTGATCTAGGAAGTTGGCTGCGATGGCGAGTGCGGTCTCGCGGCCGGGTGTATCTGCATCAAGCTGGCGCAATTGCAGTTGAATGCATTCGCTG
>DASTSB010000368.1:0-17914 GCA_035760885.1 Steroidobacteraceae bacterium
TCCCCCCAATGGTCCGCCCTCGCGTCCCACGCCAACACGACGCGCTCACTCCACCTTCGCGATCTATTCGCAGCCGACCCGAATCGGTTCGCGAATTTTTCCGTCAACGACGTGAACCTCTTGATGGATTTCTCGCGTCAACGCGTTACGTCTGAAACGCTGAAGCTGCTCGTCGACTTGGCGCAGGCGCGTGGTTTACGTGAACGGATCGAGGCGATGTTTTCGGGTGAGAAGATCAACACCACCGAAAATCGCGCAGTCCTTCATACGGCGCTTAGAAATAAATCCGGCAAGCCCGTCCTGGTTGATGGCCAAGATGTCATGGCTGAAGTGAAGAGTAGTCTTGAGAAGATGCGCACGTTTGTCGAAGGCGTTCACAACGGCCGCATCGTCGGTGCGACCGGTAAGACGTTTACAGACATCGTCAATATCGGCATTGGTGGTTCCGATCTTGGCATCGTGATGGCAACGGAAGCGCTCGCGAAATATCGCAACCGAAATATCCGACTGCATTGCGTTTCCAACATCGACGGCGTTCAGCTTGGCGACGTGTTAGAGAAAGTCGATGCGGCGCGGACGCTGTTTGTGGTGTGCTCGAAGACGTTCAGCACGCTCGAAACACTCACGAATGCGAAGCTCGCGCGGCAGTGGGTTGTCGATCACCTCGGAGACGGCGCGCCCGCTCGACACTTTGCAGCCGTATCGACAAATGCAAAGGCAATGGACGCATTCCTCATTCCGCCCCAGAACCGCTTCACGATGTGGGATTGGGTCGGCGGGCGTTACTCAGTGTGGTCAGCCGTGGGGTTATCCGTGGCGCTGGCGCTCGGCATGGATCAATTCGAACTCATGCTCGAGGGTGGTTTCGAAATGGATCAGCACTTTCGCAGCACGCCATTCGAACGCAATCTTCCTGTGTTGATGGGACTGATCGGTGTGTGGAATCAGAATTTCCTGGGAATGGATTCGCTCGCCGTTCTTCCGTACGACCAACGCCTGCATCGCTTTCCTGCCTATTTGCAGCAGCTTGAGATGGAATCGAATGGAAAGCGAGTGACACTTGCCGGTGAACCTGTCGACTACGACACGGGCGGCGTGATCTGGGGCGAGCCTGGCTCGAATGCGCAGCACTCGTTCTTCCAATTGCTTCATGAAGGAACCGCCAGAGTTGCTTTGGATTTCATTGCGCCAGTGAATGCATCGAGCCCATATCAGCAGCAGCAAAACCTCGCACTCGCAAATTGCTTCGCGCAGGCTCAAGCGTTCGCGTTTGGCCAAACCGAAGAGCAGGTGCGAGCGGACCTTGCAGCAAAAGGACTTCCTGAACCAGAGATCGCGCGCCTGATTCCTCACAAAGTTCATCCCGGCAACCGCCCGAGCACGATCATCCTTTTCCCGCGACTCGGGCCGAAGACATTGGGTAGGCTGATCGCGCTGTACGAACACAAGGTGTTCACCCAGAGCGTGATCTGGGGAATCAACGCCTTCGATCAGTGGGGCGTCGAACTGGGAAAGAAGCTGGCGGATTCACTGGCTCCGGCCCTAGAAAACCCAGCGATTGCCAAGGTGGATAGCTCGCTTTCCGGCTTGTTGGGGTATGTCGCCAAGTGGCGATCCGAAAGCTGAACGGGCTCTACAATTAAATCGCATCTGCAGGCGCGCCTGTGTAAACTCGCGGCCCTCGTCGCACGGACTACTTTCAATTTAAGCGACCCCGATGGTCAGAGTTCGAATCGCCAGCTTTTTGAAAAGGCTGGTCCTACTTCTTGCGTGTTTTGCTGCCGCGTCAGGTGGCGTGCCTGCATTCGCGCAGACGCCGACCGCGGACCAAATCTCTGTCTTCCAGAACCTTCCTCCAGACCAGCAACAGGCTGTCATCCAGGCGATGGGCGGCGGTGGCCGGAGCGGTGTGACCGATCGGGTTCAAGCTGATAAGAAGCTGCAATTCCCACAAACCGTCCGCGAACGGCGCGCCGGCAAGGAAGAAGACGAACAGGACGAATACAGCTACGACGCTCAGGGATTGCCGACACGGGTACCGCGCTTCAAGGCTGAAGACACGCTGCTGATCAATCTTGAGCTAAAGAAATTCGAAGACGAGCGGCAGCAGCAAACACAACAAGGGCAGCAGAATGCCGCCCAAAACCAAGCATTGGGCCGCTTCGGCGGCCAGCTCTCTACGCTCCCGGGGGCTCAACCCACCATTCCAGGTCAGGCAGGTAACGCGAACAGTTCGCAGTTGTCCCCGCTGGATCGCGAACGAATCGAGCGCACAGAAGAAGCAGAGCGCCGCCTCAATGAGCTACGCGAACGCATCCAGCGTCGTAACCCCTACAAGCTAGACAAATGGGGCATTTTGAACGTCCCGGAGCTTGGCCCTATTCCGTTGGCGGGATTGACCGTAGAAGAAGCCAATCAGAGATTGGCCGCAGAATCTGCGCTTTCCGAATTCACTGTCAACATCACGCGCCTGCCTCTAAAGCGGTTTGGAACAGATGCGCTCAAACCCTTCGGCTACGATTTGTTCGCAGGCGCTCCGACGACTTTCGCACCCGCAACTGATGTGCCCGTCCCCGCAGAATACGTGGTCGGTCCTGGCGATACGATTGATGTGCAGCTCGTGGGCAATACGAAAGGTCGCTACGCCCTTGTCGTCGGTCGCGATGGTCGCGTTAATTTTCCGGAGCTGGGCCCGATCGCAGTGAGCGGCCAGCGATTCGAAGATGTGCGAGCGACTCTAGAAACCCGAGTTCGCGAGCAGATGATCGGAACTCAAGCCAGCGTAACGATGGGTGAACTTCGCTCAATTCGCGTCTTCGTGCTTGGCGATGCCGAAGTACCTGGTTCATATACCGTGAGTGGCCTCTCGACGATCACCAACGCATTGTTTGTGTCGGGTGGCGTTAAGAAGATCGGGTCGCTTCGCAACATTCAGCTGAAGCGCGCGGGCAGTACAGTTACGACACTCGATCTTTACGATTTACTTCTGAACGGCGATACCCGCGCTGACGTGCGCTTGTTGCCCGGCGACGTTATTTTCATTCCATCCATCGGCGCAACAGCCTCGGTAGCGGGCGAGGTCCGTCGTCCTGCGATATACGAACTCAAAAACGAAACGACCGCAGAACAGTTGATCAAATTGGCTGGCGGACTGACAGCGCGCGCCGATCCAACTCTCGCGACCATCGAACGCGTGAATGACTCACGGCAGCGCGTGACAGTTAACGTAGATTTGAGTGCATCGAGCGCAGCGCAAAGCCGATTGCAAAGTGGCGATCTGTTGCGAGTCCCAGAAATCAGGCCGGTGCTTGAGGACTCAGTAAGTCTGAGCGGTCATGTGTATCGTCCGGGCGAATTCCAATTCCGTCCGGGAATGAAGCTCACAGATCTCATTCCGAGCATTGACGAGCTGAAGCCCAACGCAGATCACGAATACATTCTGGTCCGCCGCGAGTTGCCGCCAGATCGGCGTGTCACAGTGTTCTCTGCAAATTTAGATGCAGCTCTACAGAATCCGAACTCTGCAGCGAACTTTGAACTCGCGCCGCGCGATCGAGTGTACGTATTCGATCTCGAGTCCGGTCGTGATCGCATCATCGACCCGTTGATGCGCGATTTGAACATGCAGAGTCAAATCGATTCGCCGACGCGTGAAGTCAACGTAGCGGGAAAGATCAAAGTGCCGGGCAAGTACCCTCTCGAACCTGGCATGCGGCTATCGGATCTGATTCGAGCGGGTGGCGGCTTAAGCGAGGAAGCGTACGGCGGGGAAGCAGAACTGACCCGCTACACGATTGAGAATGGCGAATCGCGCCAAGCAGAGCTGATCAAGGTCGATCTGCGCAAAGTGCTGGCGGGCGATCCATCTGCGAACGTTCCATTGAGGCCGTTCGATTATTTGGTGATCAAAGAGGTACCTCTTTGGGCGTCGCAAGAGGAAGTCGAAATCCAAGGCGAAGTGCGGTTCCCAGGGCGATATCCGATCCACCGCGGTGAAACGCTGCGTTCAGTGCTTGAGCGCGCGGGTGGGTTAACCGATTTTGCATTTGCCGATGGTGCGGTGTTCACACGTCGGGAGCTGCGAGAGAGGGAACGCAAGCAACTCGAAACTTTGGCGAACCGAATGCAAAGCGATTTGGCGCAAGTGTCGCTAATGGCTGCTCAAGAAACCGGAAAAGATGCTGGCTCCGCGTTGGCGGTGGGCCAGTCGCTGCTCGCAAGCTTGAAGTCGACGCTACCGGTCGGACGCTTGGTTATCGCGTTGGATCAGTCAATGAAAGCCGCGCCGGGTTCTGAGCAGGATGTGATCCTCAAAGATGGAGACCGCTTGATCGTGCCTCGTGTAACTCAAGAAGTCACAGTTATCGGGGAAGTGCAGAGCGTGACGTCACACCTCTACAACCCCGACCTTTCGCGCGATGACTACATCGCGATGAGCGGCGGTCTCACGCCGCGCGGGGACAAGAAGCACATATACGTGGTGCGCGCGAACGGCTCGGTGGAAACAGGCGAGAGTGGACGATGGTTTAATCGTGGCGGTGTTGATATCAAGCCGGGCGACACTGTTGTGGTGCCGCTTGACACGGTGCGCATGAGGCCGCTGCCGTTCTGGCAGGCGGTCACCACGATCATTTACAACCTCGCCATCTCCGCAGCTGCGGTGAATTCGTTCTAAGCGATTATGAGTGTCAAAGGAATCGTACTCGCGGGCGGCTCGGGTACAAGGCTGCATCCAGTGACGCTGACAATCAGCAAGCAGCTTCTGCCTGTGTACGACAAGCCGATGATCTACTATCCATTGGCTGCGTTGATGCTCTCGGGGGTGCGTGACATCCTGGTCATCTCAACGCCGCGAGACTTACCGCTCTATCAAAGATTGCTTGGAGATGGCACGCAGTGGGGCATATCACTTTCCTATGCGGAGCAACCGCGCCCCGAAGGGCTGGCACAGGCTTTCACTATCGGTCGGCACTTTGTCGGAAGCGACAGAGTCGCTCTAGTTCTCGGCGATAACATATTCTACGGCCACGGGTTGCCAGAACAATTGAGACGTGCGGCAGAGCGGCCGACTGGCGCTACCGTTTTCGCGTATCACGTTAAGGATCCTGAACGGTACGGTGTGGTTTCGTTCGATGCTGCCGGTATGGCAATGGAGATTGAGGAGAAGCCTGCGGTTGCGAAGTCGAATTTTGCGGTCACCGGCTTGTATTTCTACGACAACAAGGTCCTTCAAATCGCCGCAGATCTCAAACCGTCCGCGCGTGGCGAATTAGAGATCACCGATGTGAATCGCGCCTACCTAAGGGACGGGCAGCTGCGAGTCGAAATTCTCGGTCGGGGCGTCGCCTGGTTGGATACTGGCACGCATGAATCTTTGCTGCAGGCTTCGATGTTCATCGAAGCCATAGAGAACCGGCAAGGTTTGAAGGTGTGCTGCCCCGAGGAAATTGCCTTCCGCTCTGGCTATATCGGCCCCGCTCAATTAGAGCGAGTCGCGCGACCTTTAGCGAAAACTTCTTACGGACAGTACCTGCTTAGCATGTTACCGGGACGCGGCTGATGCAGTTCCATCCGCTCGATATACCAGGAGTCGTGCTCGTCGAGCCGACAGTCTTTGGCGATGATCGAGGCTTTTTTTTGGAGTCCTGGGAGCGGGCAAAGTTCGCTCGCGCCGACATCGATGTTGATTTCGTCCAGGACAATCACAGTCGGTCGGTGCAGTACACGTTGCGCGGCTTGCATTATCAAATCCAACAACCTCAAGGAAAGTTGGTGCGAGTAGTGAGCGGTCGAGTCTTCGACGTTGTCGTGGATCTTCGGCGCAGTTCGCCTTCCTTCGGGAAGTGGGTTGGTGCCGAGCTGTCTCAGGACAACAAGCACATGCTCTGGGTTCCACCAGGCCTTGCACATGGGTTCGTGGTGCTGAGTGAGGCCGCGGATTTCGTCTACAAGTGCACGGACTATTACGCTCCCCATGCTGAGCGCTGCATTCGTTGGGACGATGCACAGCTCGGTATCCAGTGGAAGTTGCCAGCTGGTGCCGCTCCGCTCCTTTCAGCGAGAGACAGCGCAGGAGTTCCCTTCGCGCAGGCGGAGTATTTTCCGTGAAGGTGCTGATAACGGGGGCGGACGGGCAGCTAGGTTCGTCTTTGCTGCTGACGGCGCCCGCACATGTTCAGCTCGTCGCATGCTCTCGAGCAGAACTCGACATCGCAGATGTCGCGCAGGTGCGACGTGTGGTGGCGGACCACTTGCCAAACGCCATTATCAACGCCGCTGCATACACTGCTGTAGATCAGGCGGAAATTGAAGCTGATCAGGCCTGGCGGGTGAATGCAGCAGGACCCCGATATCTGGCACAAGTCGCTGCGCAATTCGGCGTCCGCCTGCTGCACGTTTCGACGGATTACGTATTCGCTGGAGACTCAGCGCGGCCTTATCGTCCCAAAGATGCGACTGTGCCCCAGAACAATTACGGCCGGTCGAAGCTCCATGGCGAAGGTGCTGTATGTTCATTACTTCCGAATGATTCCGTCGTGTTGAGGACAGCGTGGGTCTATGGTGCGTCCGGGCGTAACTTCCTTCGCACTATGCTGCGTCTCATGCGCGAGAAGGGCTCGGTGCGAGTGGTAGCTGATCAGGTTGGGAGCCCCACGGCGACGCATTCGATATCGGACGTACTTTGGCGATTCGCAGCCGAGCCAAGCCATCACGGCATTTTTCACTTCACTGACGCGGGCGTTGCGAGTTGGTATGACTTCGCCGTTGCGATCGCTGAAGAGGCATGTACACAAGGTCTGTTGAACAGCGATGTGCAGGTGCTCCCAATCACTACCGAGGAGTATCCGACGCCAGCACGCAGGCCGAGATACAGCGTTCTCGATTGCACTGCGACCGATGCGGCTCTCCAGCTGACGCGAAAACATTGGCGGACGCAACTGCGCCGAGTCATGAAGGAGATGGAGGTTGCGTAGGCTTCTCGTCACGGGTGGGGCTGGTTTTATCGGCAGTAACTTCGTTCACTACTGGTTGGACCGCCATGCAAACGACCGCGTCCTGGTATTGGACGCGCTCACGTATGCCGGCAATCTTGCGAACTTAGAGCCCGCGAAGACGAATGCGAACTTCCGCCTCGTTCATGGCGATATTTGCAACGGCGAACTCGTCGAGTCGATTCTGCGTGAACAGGCAATCGATACAATCGTGCACTTCGCCGCGGAATCGCACGTGGATCGATCGATTGTCGGACCGGACGCGTTCATCCAAACCAACGTTGTTGGGACCCACGCGCTTTTGAAGGCTGCGCGGAAAATCTGGCTAGGATCTGAAAAGCAGCTTCAAACTCATCGATTTCATCACGTCTCTACGGATGAAGTTTACGGGTCGCTTGGCCCGAATGATCCTGCCTTTACGGAAACAACACCGTATAGTCCGAATTCGCCATATTCAGCGAGCAAGGCGGCGTCCGATCACCTGGTTCGAGCCTACCATCACACTTACGGGCTGAATGTCACGACGAGCAATTGTTCGAACAATTACGGGCCTTACCACTTCCCTGAGAAGTTGGTTCCCTTGACGATCGTCAACATCCTCTTGGGTAAGCCGCTGCCTATATATGGTGACGGTCGGAACGTTAGGGATTGGCTGCACGTGACGGACCATTGCCGAGGCATCGAGGCGATCCTTGAACGAGGCCGGGTCGGGGAGGTGTACAACATTGGTGGGTCAGGGGAATGCGAGAACATCGATCTGGTGCACCGGTTGTGCGAAATTGCAGATCATCTGTTCGCTGCTGATGCGAGCCTGCGGCACATGTATCCGTCTTCACCTGCTGCGCAGGGCCGCGCTTCCAAAGATCTCATCTCTTTCGTCAAGGATCGACCTGGTCATGACCGCAGATACGCGATCAATGCGATGAAGTCGCGTACTGAGCTTGGTTACGCGGCAAAGGTGCAGCTAAGCGCCGGCTTGCGTGACGTCTTCACTTGGTACGTGAACAATGCCAGTTGGTGGCGAGCTGTTATGGACGGTAGCTATCGGGAGTGGGTGCGTGAACACTACTCAATGTGAAGTCCTGCGTCGCCTCGGGTGGACTGCGGGAAATCGTGTGCGAGGGCTAGCTCAGTTGGCGCTCGGTACCATCCCTCCTGCCTCGTGCATTTCGTTAGCGTGAATCGAGCGGCAAGATGGTGAGCAACAGCGAAGTGGGGCGGCAAGCAACTGCAGTCGAGCGAATGCTCTTAGCCGGATTCGACCTGACTGCGTGGATGTTCGCGCGTTTCTGGTGGATCGCTGCCGGCGCCATAGTCGGCGGTGCGCTTGCCTTCGCATACGCGCAGGTCACGCCTAAGCGGTATCGAGCCGAGGTAGTGATGATGCCGCAGCAGCTGCCGAACGGCGCAGATCGGCTCGGTGGGCTCGGCGGCCTGGGTGCATTGGTCGGGCTTAATCTCGGAGGGGACTCAAACGCCACCGTGGCGCTGGCAACTTTGCGAGGCCGCGGATTCAATGCGGAATTCATCGCATCGACAGGAATGATGCCTCGGCTGTTCCCCGATCGATGGGACGAACGAACGAAGTCGTGGAAAGGACCGCCACCTTCTTTGAATGCTGCCGTGGATGCCTTTGATCGTAGCGGGATTCGTACGATCGTGGAGGACCGAAAATCAGGAACGATCACCGTTCGGATTACCTGGCGCGAGCGCCAGGAGGCCTATGATTGGGTGAACAAACTCATTCAGCAGGTGAATCAAACTGTGCGCACACGGGCGATCCAAGACGCACAGAAGAGCCTGGGGTTCTTGGAGAGCGAGCTGCAGCGAACAGGAGTGCTGGAGCAGCGGCAGGCCATCTACAAGCTTATGGAAGCACAGCTCAACCAGAAGATGCTCGCTACCGTGCGAGAAGACTATGCGTTCCGCGTCATCGATCGCGCGATCCTGCCCCAGCCCAAAGACTATGTGTGGCCGCGTCCGCTGATGATGACCGCTGTCGGAATCATTTTAGGCGCACTACTAGGCGTAGCGCTGTCCACTATGAAGGACGCTTTCACCATGCGTCGTGCGTCCGCGCAACTGCCACGCGCCTGAACAGCAACTGCTTGCGCTCGCAATAGCTGGCCAGCGTCGCTGATCTTCCAATGTTGCGCGACATCCTTTTCTATGGCTTTGCCCGAGCGGTGCCCGGAGTTGCCGGCATCTTCGTCGTAGTGATGTTACTTCGAGCATTTTCCACCGACGTCTATGGCGTCTACGCGCTCGTCTTTGCTGCGGCCAACGCTATTTCCATTCTGGCCAGCGGCTGGATCAATCAATCCGTGCTGCGTTTCGTGCCAGGACGAGAGACTTTGAGCAGCGCCTTGGTAGGTGCGATTGCGCGGTCTGGCACATGGTCGGTAATGTTTGCGTTCGTCGCGGCTGGCGTCTTACTGCTCGTGGTAGCGCCGAGCGAATCACGTGGGACGCTCCTCGTAGCACTCACTGCGGGAATCCTAGCGTTTTCTCTTGTCGCCGCGGCAATCGTCAGCAGCTTGCTACAGGCACGCGGGATGGCTGCGCAAGTAGCGGTGCTCGAAGGGTTACGCTGCCTGCTGTGGGTAAGCGCGGTGGCCGTTGGCGTACGCTGGGGCGAACTGTCGTCCGAATCAGCTCTGGTGTTATCCGCCGCTAGCTACTTGAGCGCGACGTTGGCTGTCGTCGCTCTCACGGGGCGAGCCGGCCTAGTTGGGCAACGCAGCGAATCCGCGCAAGAAAGCCAATGGGATTGGATCAGGGAATTCTCCAAGTTCGGGATGCCTATGTCCTGCTGGCTTGGGCTAATGGTCTCGATGCCATTCTTCGACCGCTTCATCATAGAAAGGATGATCGACATCCAGGCGACGGGCGTCTATGCCGCGCGCTACGATCTTCTTTTTCGCGGTGCTTCCGTGATGATGGGACCGCTGACGCTGGCACTGCACCCCGCGGTGATGCGCGCGTCCAACCGGGGCTCTCGCGAAGAGGTCAGACGCATCGTCATGCGCAGCCTGTTCGGGTTGACGATCATGTCTTTGCTCGTAGCGGGAGTGGGTTGGCTTGTCGTACCCCGCCTATTCGGCATGGGCGGATTCGACTCGTCAGGCATCTCAGCAATGGAGGCGGCCGGTTTCATTGCTGCGGGTTGTTCTTGGCAGATCGGCCTGATCGCGCACAAGCTATTGGAGACACAGCGTCGCACTGCGTTGATATTGCTGCTGATGTTCGGCGCAAGCTCTATTAATATTGCCCTGAACCTAGCGTTTGTGCCCATGATGGGATACCAGGCAGCGATCGTCTCCTCGCTCGCGGCTGGGCTGTTCTATGTAGGCTCCAGTCTGTATTTCGGCCTGCGCGAATTTAGATGAGGCATCCGTGATCTCCGGAGATCTCGCCCTAAGCGGCGCGGCAGTGGCGCTCATCGGCGTCATTCTGTACTGCCGTTATGTGGGCGGAGGTTGGCGCAGCCCGGTCGGATTTCTGGGTGCGACCTGGGCCGTCGCAGCCCTACCGGCGTTGATGTTCGAGACCCAAGGGCTGCAAGCAGCAGCCTATGTTCTGTGTGCGGTCTTTTTGCTGGGGACTGCTGTCGGATACGTCGCGGCAATGAATGGGGTGAGGTCATCGACCGACCGGCTAGCTGCGCCTGCAAACCTCCCCGAGGTCGATCCGGGTCCTCTGCGCTTTCTCATCGCCTTCGGCGGGTGCTGTGGCTTGGCGGCCGTATGCGCCTACGTGGTCTTAGCAGAAGAGCGCCCGAGCTCCTTCACCGATCTAGAAGGATGGCTGGCCATTCCCGTTCAATACTCGGTCGCGCGATACGGTGGTGACTTCGTGGAGCCCATAGCAGTGCGATTGCTGCTGGCCTTCAACTACGCCGCCTCGATTACCAGCGGCTTGCTAATCGGGCTGACCGGTCTCAAGGGCAAAATGAAAATAGTGTCCTTGCCTCTGGTCGCCAGTTGTCTCGTGACGCTGTTGACCACGGCCAAAGCCCCCATGTTGATTGCGATCCTTGGATCCCTGGCAGGCTACCTTGCGGCACGAGTTGGCAGACCCCGGAATGAAGCTAGAAAGCGCAGCGTGCTGCCGGGGTTATTGCTCGGCGTGTTGCTCGCGTTCATAGCTGTCATGTCCATGGTGTTCCGCTATGGGATGTCGGATGACGTCGACACTGATCTCCTCGCCGATCGGTTGATCGGCTACTTCTTCGGACACATGTATGCGCTCTCGGCGTGGTGCCAGTTCGGCGATCTTCTACAAGCTGATCCGCAATGGGGCCGCTACACTTTCGCGGGCGTATTCGAAGCTATAGGCGTTTATCAGCGGGAAGCTGGCATGTACAGCCCTATTGCTCTTAGCTCGATGGCTGAGGAGTCGAATGTCTTCACAGTCTTCCGAGGCGTCATTCACGACTACACCTTGGCAGGTGCGGTGGTGTTCTTCGTGCTCATAGGATATCTCTGCGGCTACGTCCTACGACTACTACGGCGAGGAACTTGCACTGCGGGTGCGCTCACTGTGCTGACGACCCTATATTTGTTCTTCGCGTGGAGCCCGATCGTGAGTGTGGTTTCGTACAACGTCATCATCTTGGGATTGGTTCTTGTATTTACCACTTTGCGGATCGCTGCTCAGCGGGCACGCCTTCGCAACTCAGTTGTGGGATCGTTTTGATGATGACGCAGATCGCGATTGTTGCAGTCAACTACAAAACTGTCTCACATGCGCTCCGATTCGCACGTTCGATAAACACTGAGGTAGATGGGGGTGTTGACCTCAAACCGTATCTTGTTGACAACTCTGACGACGGTAGCGAGTTCGAGCTGCAACGAGAGATGCTCCAGGCGGGCACAGCCGTGAGCTACGTCAAGGCGCCCGGCAACCTTGGATACTTCGGGGGTGCGCGACATGGGCTTGCGAAACATCGCAGAACTCACGGAACACCCGATTGGTTGGTCGTCTGCAATGTAGATTTAACTTTCGACACGCGAGCTTTGATACAGCGCTTGGCAGGCATACAAGATGCAAACATCGGTGTCATCGCGCCCCAAATCATCTCGACTGCTTCAGGCCGGCAGCTCAATCCGTACATGACTCGCCGCCCGACGCGACTTCGTATGCACGTATACAAATGGCTGTTCCAATCGTACATCGGACTGTCAATGTACAGCGTCGCATCGGAATGGCTCTTGAAACGCCGCTCGTCTGTGCGCAGCGACCATAAGATTCCCCGAAGGATCTACGCTGCTCACGGTGCATTCATGATTTTCAGCAAACGATATTTCACGTGTGGCGCGACACTGGAGCATCCGCCTTTCTTGTTCGGCGAAGAGATTAGCGTGGCAGAGCAAGCGCGCAACGCAGGTCTCAGCGTCATCTACGATCCACAGATTAGGGTCGAACACGAGGAGCACGTAAGTATCTCGACCCTTCCGAGCAGGCGCGTGCAAGCCTTCCACGCCGAAGCTGCCGCGTTCATCGCGGAAAAATATTTCTAGTTACGAGCGCGCGGCCTCACAAGCTCGTAGAGCATATCGCCGTCGAACAGCAACATGCGTCCGGAAGTCTGGAGCACCGACGCCGGTCCGTCTTGCACGTCGATATCGGCTATGGGATGCGGAATATCGTTGATCGTGACGAAGTCGGTCGTCGTGCCGCACCGAGCCTTCGGATTCGAGTCGTAGTACGCGCTTTCTCCCCAGCAAAGTAACAACCTGTCTCGATACAAGCCGAACAACAAAGGGCGAAGCACGCCGGTCTTGCCGCGCCGCTCAGGCGCTGGCAACACCGGGTTGTTAGCAAGTTGCGTCCAACGCCGACCATCGCGTGAGAACGCAAAGCCCAACATTGCCGGGTCTTGCTTCCACTTCCCGTCCTCGTAGGTGCCCCCAACGCCTCTTAAGAACGCGACCCATAGGGAATTCGGCAGCCTTGCTATGGCGTGATACGTCGACTGGCTGTTCATCCAGCGCTCGGGTGTGGTGGGCATGACTGAGATGATGTCACCGCGGTCGTCACGCCAGATTTCCCAACGGTGCGTAGCAAGGTCCTCGGTGACGGCTAGGGCAGTTCGTTGATGTCCCCGATTACGCTCCCATTCGTTGCTGTAATAGTGGAAATACATAAACCACTTCTGCTCCTGCTCATTCCATATAACGACTGGAGAGGAGAAGTGCGAGGTCTCGCGCGGCAGAGGCGGGGCGCGAAGCACTCGGCTATCGGATCTCGTCCACGTGAGGTCTGCGAGCTTGCGATATGGTCCTTCGGGGCGGTCTGCAATGGCGACGGCAATGCCCGATGGAGGATCGTGGATTGCGTAGTAAAGATAAAACTTCCCATCCGCGGAGGCGCCACGCGCGTTCTGAACGACTGCCGGATAACCCACCGAGCCGGGCTCCGGCCCATCGCCTCGCTCCCAGGCTTCGGAGTTGCCTAGAGTTTTGCCTATTGGGACAAGTCGCAACGTTTCGGACCCCGATGCAGGTCGGAAATCGATCAAGTTGCCCGATTGCCCTACGGCAGCCTCACTCCGAAAGGCAGCATTCAGCAGGCTAGCCGGTGAATCGCCGCCGAGAACCTCGTCGGAGTACCATCTCGAGCGCATCGAGTCACGCGCTCGCGGGTGCACCAGGCTATCCGCACCCCATCCGAGGTACATTAAAATCATCGAGGCCAGCGCTGCGACCACCACGATGATTGCGAGCATCCCGCGCACACGCGCATTACCCCACGCTGATTTGAACACCGAATCCTCTCCTCTGGAACGATCGATCCGCAGCTTAGCGCAGTCAGCGCGCCGAGCGGTTGTAAGCCGCTGCGGACGTGCGCCTTAGGCGACGCCTGCTTTCGCGGTTACAAAAGTCTCCCGCCGGAGTGAGTGCGCGTGGTCCGTTCGAGTGCCTCGAATTTTCAATGTTTGAGCGCGCGAACATGCGGCTGCTTTTTGGTAGACTCCGCGCGCCGCACAGAGAGCGGCGGTTTAGTGGGTCGAGAAAAAGATGGACATAGCGGCACTACGAAGCAAGCTCGAAGAGATCAATGCAATTCCGGATCAAGTGTGGTTGTCGAGTTTATCCGAACGCAAGCGAGTCGAACTGGAGTTCCACGACCGTGATCGAGCGAGAGACAAGATCAAGGCGATGGATCAAGATACGTATGAGCGCTTCTACGGCAACAAGAAGTATTACCAGGCTACGGAGCAGTCCAAGCGATATGTAGACGATTGGATCGCTCGGCACGCGCCCGGAAAGGTTTTCCTCGACTATGCATGCGGCAATGGTGACGGTGCGATCAAGGCGGCAAAAGCTGGTGCAGGTCTGGCGATCGGAATTGACATTAGTTCGGTGTCGGTGGGCAATGCCAAGTCCGACGCTGAGCAGGCAGGCGTATCCCGGAACAGTTACTTCGTGCAGGCCGATGCAGAGAACACCAAGCTTCCAGATAGCTCCGTGGACTTCATCTTGTGTCGAGGTATGTTGCATCACCTGGATCTCTCACACTGCTTTCCGGAACTCCGCCGCATTCTCGCTCCAGGCGGAAAGATCCTGGCCGTCGAGGCACTCGACTACAATCCACTGATCAAGCTTTATCGCCACCTCACGCCTGACATGCGTACTGAATGGGAGAAGGCGCACATCCTCAGCCACAAGGATTTGCGATTCGCGGAGCGCTTTTTCGATTTGGGCGAAGTGCGGTACTGGCACATCACGAGCATCCTTGGACCGCACCTCCGACCGTTCATGCCACTCCTGCATGGAATCGATGCGTTGTTGACGCGACTACCGCTGGTGAAGCTGCTCTCGTGGATTTTCACGTTCGAGCTCAAATCCAATAAGTCCGGCTGACGCTGACTTGATAGGCCTGTATGTGCGTTGCATGCGAGAGGCATGCCGCACCGGCGGCTATTGGGCAGAGAAGCGCCTCATGAGAGTCTGGCTGATCACAGTGGGTGAGCCGCTGCCGCTGCCTGGCGTCGTTGATCGACCCTGGCGTACAGGTCTGCTCGCGCAATTGCTTGTGCGGCGTGGTCACGATGTAGTGTGGTGGACATCGACCGTTGATCATTTCACCAAGCGATACTTCGTCGAAAAGGACTGCGAGATACGGGTTCAGGAGCGATTGCTCCTGCGTTTTCTTCACGGTCGCTTGTATAAGCGCAACGTGTCATTCAGTCGATTGGCCAATCATCGCGAAATAGGTGCGCAATTCAGGCGCCAGATAGAACAAGCCGATCGACCTGACGTGATTGTTTGCTCTTTTCCGACCATTGAGTTGAGTGTCGAGGCCGTCCGGTACGGCCGCAGACACGGTATTCCTGTTCTATTGGATATCCGCGACCTGTGGCCCGATATTTTTCTTGATGTGATGCCGAAGCGATTGCGAAGTCTCGGTCGGCTGCTGATGCGTCGCTCGTTTGCTGAAGCCCAAGAGGCGCTGCGCGGTGCCAAGGGGCTGATAGGTGTTTCGAAGCGTTATTTGGAATGGGGACTGATGAAGGCGGGTCGGACGGCAACGGCACTCGACCAGGTTTTTCCGCTCGGCTACCAAATGAGCGAATTCAACAAGAGTGACGAAGAGTCTCTAAACGATCTACTCGATTCCGTGCGTATGCAGCGCGGCGTGCCTTTAGCGGTTTTCGTGGGCACGTTTGGCAGGACGTATGACTTAGACACAGTCATCCGTGCAGCAAGGATCCTCGAGAAGGAGGACGTTAAGGTTCACTTCGTCCTATGCGGACGTGGAGAGCACGAAGACAAGTGGAGAAACGCAGCGAGAGATTTGAGCAACGTCAGCTTCTCTGGGTGGCTCAATGCAGGTCAGCTGGCTTGTCTGCTTCAGCGTGCAGATATTGGTCTTGCTGCTTATGCACCCGCCGCTCCGCAAGGGATTCCAAACAAAGTTATCGAATATATGGCCGCCGGGATTCCATTAGTTAGCAGCTTGGAAGGTGAGTCAGCGCAGATTATTGCCGACGAGCGATGTGGCCTTCACTATCGTGCGCGAGACGAGCAGGAACTCGTAGTAGCGCTCCGCAAACTTCTCGCGTCTTGCGAACTCCGAAAGCAAATGGGGGCGGCAGCGCGAACAGTGTTCTCCAGGACGTTTTCGGCGGACGCAGTGTATGGCGCCATGGCGGAACACGTTGAGCAAGTCGCCTCGTCCACAATGGTATCTAAGACAGCATAGGTCCCTCCGCGGAGATGTCCTCGGCTCTGCGCATTCCAAATCGACAACACTTATTCGGAATTGGCGCGACGTGGAACAGCAGCGGGCAATTTCTGCTATATTTCCGCGCCAAATTTTGCCCTAGTGCTTTGAATGGAAACGGACTACGAAGAAGTCACAGAGATCGCTGGCACGCCCATCACAGCAGAGCAGCTTTTCCGCCTCCATCACCGCTATACCTGGGCATCTGAATACTGTGCAGGTAAGGACGCTGTCGAATGCGGCTGCGGCACCGGCCCCGGTTTGGGACTCCTGCATTCAGTATCCAGATCGTTCGAAGCTGGCGATATCAGCGAGCTGATGGTGCGAACGGCGCGGAGACACTATGAGGGACGCGTCAACATCGCGCAGTTTAGTGCGGAGGCGTTGCCGTTTGCGGACGACTCGAAAGACGTCGTCGTGCTCTTCGAGGCGATCTATTACTTGCCGGACGCGCCTAAGTTCGTCCGTGAATGCGTTCGCGTGCTCCGCGCGAACGGCTATGTTTTGATCGTAACCGCCAACAAGGACCTTTGGGATTTTCACCCAAGTCCCTACACCCATAAGTACTACGGTGTGAGGGAGTTGCGCGATCTGTTCACGGCTCATGGTTTCGAGTGCGAGTTTTTCGGCCTGCAGAGCGTTCGTCAAATCGGGCTACGACAACGGCTGCTTAGGCCGGTGAAGCGAGCGGCAGTCGCATCTGGGCTCATGCCGAAAACCATGGCAGGTAAGCGATGGCTCAAGCGTTTGGTTTTCGGGTCCGAGATACCCATGCCGGCAGAAGTGTTGCCGGAAATGGGTCAATACGCTCGCCCCGAAAAGATCCGCGAGGATGTCGCCGATCAAGAGCACAAGATCATTTATTGCGCGGCTCGCCTGCGCCAGTAACGAACACACGAATCGAGATTGACTATGACTGCCAGACGGACAATCCCTTTCTTTGACTATCCAGCTTTGTTTCGAGAACTCGAAGACGAGATCATGGCCAGCGTCCGGGATGTCTTCGCTCGCGGCGCATACATCATGCAGCGAGATCTGCTGGAGTTCGAAAAGGAGCTCGCTGCGTACGTGGGTGTGAAGCACGCGATCGGAGTCGCCGATGGCACCATGGGGTTGTTGCTTCCGCTGCTCGCGATGGAGCTCAAACCCGGTGATGAAGTCATCGTGCCTTCACACACCTTCATCGCTTCCGCGGCAGCGATTCGCCACGCCGGCGGCACGCCAGTGCTCGCGGATTGCGGCCGCGATCATTTGATTGATCCACAATCCGTGATCAAGCACATCACCAAGCGGACCAGAGGCATCATGCCGGTCCAGTTGAACGGGCGCGTCGCCGACATGGATGCGTTGAGCTCAATCGCACGTGAGCACGGTCTGTTCATCGTTGAAGACTCTTGCCAAGCGCTGGGAGCCAAATTCAAGAACCGCTGTGCCGGCACCTTCGGTGTCGCGGGTTCGATTAGTTTCTATCCTTCGAAGACGCTCGGTGCATTCGGGGATGCAGGGGCGATTATTACGAACGACGATGCGCTTGCTGAGAAGCTGCAGATCCTGCGAGATCATGGGCGCGGCCCCGATGGGAACATCGTGACCTGGGGCTACAACTCTCGGCTAGACAATGTGCAAGCTGCGATTCTGCGTATCAAATTGAAGCAGTACGACTCGTATATAGCGCGCAGACGCGACATCGC
>DASTSB010000369.1:0-2079 GCA_035760885.1 Steroidobacteraceae bacterium
GTCATTCACATTGCAGAGCGCGATACGCAGGTCGCAAATCGCCCGAAGCGCCCGAATGAGTTTGTGAATACGTGGTCAGTGGATGGCTTTGTCAGCGAAGGTGCGCAACCGGCTGAATTGGGTTGGGGCACGCACGAGAAAACGCTGCCGCCGCAAGGCCGTCGTCATGACTTCGGACGCCAAAGCGCGATCTATCTGATGCAGCCCGGTGCGGGCACGCGCGTGCGCACGTGGACGCCGAAAGCCGGAGCATTCCACGGCTTCTTGATTACGCATGGCGAGTCGATCTCGATTTCCGATTTCCTTTCGCATCGCGAGGGCGAGCGAGTTGTGTATCGGCCGACCGTGCACTACGCGTACCACCCGTGCGATGACGCTGTGCTTTCCGTGCATGAATTCGCTGGGCGCAATTGGCGGCTACAAGATTCGAAACGAATTTTGGGCGAGGAAATCATCGAAGGCATCGATGAGTTGGGCGTGCTGCTCGCCGGACACGGCAAGAACGCGTATTGGTATGGCTCGCAGCTTTCGATTCAAGAAGCGCGTCAGCTCGTGCCATACAACAGCGCAACGAGCTTGCAGGTTTGTGTTGCAGTGCTCTCCGGTGCGATTTGGGCCATTGAAAACCCGAATGCAGGCATCGTCGAGCCGGATGAAATCGATTTCCGCCGCAACCTGGAAATCTGCTCGCCGTATCTCGGCCCCGTCGTGGGCGCGTACTCGGATTGGACACCACTATTCGATCGCGGTCGGCTCTTCCCTGAAGACCTCGACACGTCCGATCCATGGCAGTTCAAGAACGTGATCGTGTAACTGTGATGGCATAAGGAAGCGGCGTAGGGTGCGAGAACTCGCGAACCTTCGCGTCATATCGAATCTCTATGCCGCTTCGTGTCAGCTTCGAACTCGGCGATGGCGATCTGCAGCATTTCGAGCAGATCGCTCAGCAGACTCAAGCCATCGCCCGCACCACTTCGCCCGAGGCGATCATCGCAACGGCGCGCGAAGTGCTCCAAAAAGGATCGCAGTCGCAGCTCGCGGACTTCGTCAAGGATCGCTACGCGCGCTTGCGTAGCATGATCGACATGGCCTGCGATGCGGATTGGGCCTTGAGCGCGGACGATCGCCAACGCGTGATCAATGCGCTCGCCTGCTTCAGCTCACCATCATCCGCGCAAACCGACACCTTGCTCGATCACGCGATCATGATCGAACTTGTCGGGCGCGACTTGCATCACGACATCGATGCCTATCGCGAGTTCTGCACGTATCGAGAGACCTACAAACCGCGCCGCAAGCGCAACATTCAACCCGACGATCGCGAACGTGCACTCGCCGAAAAACGCGAGCACTTGCAGAAGAGAATGCACGAGCGGCGTCGGCGCGATCTCGAAAAATCCGATAGTGCGGTCAGGAAGCTCTTCTCGCTGTTTGGCTTATAGCTTGAAGGACGGACGCTGCGCGTCAGGAAGGACTCGCGTCAGGTCAGAATGGAGTGCACCTTCCGGTTTCTGACTTGCCGATAGGCCTTCCTGATCCGACAGGATCCTTCCTGCCGCAGGCCTACTTGATCACGAAGTGATCCGTCAGTCTTTCTCATATCTAACATCCACCACCACATACTCCTTCGCCCCGCCCGGCACCTCTACTTTCACATCATCGTCGATGGTTTTGCGTAACAAGGCGCGTCCAAGCGGCGAGTCCATGCTGATGTAACCCGGCTTGGCATCGAACTCATCGGGACCGACGATTCGATATTCGAGTTCAGCTCCCTGGTCGTCTTCGAGCGTGACCCAAGCGCCGAAGAACACTTTGCGAGGATCGGATGGCGGCTTATCGACGACCACCATTCCATCCAGTCGCTGTCGCAGAAAGCGAACACGCCGGTCTATTTCACGAAGCTGACGCTTGCCGTAGATGTACTCCGCATTTTCGGAGCGATCGCCCTGGGCGGCGGCCTCTTGTACGGCTTGTGTCACCTGCGGACGCAGGACGCGCCATAAGTGATCCAGTTCACTGCGCAATCGTTGTGCACCTTCAGGTGTGATGAATTTCGAGCCTTTCGGCTGCGGTGGACGG
>DASTSB010000370.1:0-6277 GCA_035760885.1 Steroidobacteraceae bacterium
GTGGGCCGCGACGTCGAATGTGCAGTGCTCGCGCGGGCGGTGCACTGGCACGTCGAACACCGAATTCTTCTGAACGGCAACCGGACCGTGATCTTTCGTTAACGCTTTGCGTAAGCATCGCACTCCATCAGGGCTTAGTTATGACTCAGCAATCCTTGGAAAACCTGCTCAAGAACGTGCGCGATCCCGTATCGATGCTGCGCAATTCGCAGCTCGGTGCGTACGTGTATCCCGTCGTACCGACGGAGTTCAGCAATTGGCGGACTGAACAGCGCGCCTGGCGCGAAACCGCTGTGCTGTTCGATCAGTGCCATCACATGGCAGAGATCACGATCAAAGGACCCGATGCTCTGAAGCTGTGCTCCTACACAACGATCAACAGCTTCAACAACTTCGTGCCGGGCAAGGCCAAGCAAATGGTGCCGACGAGCTATGACGGCTATGTCATTGGCGACGGCATCTTGTTCTACCTAGACAAGGATGAGCTCCTGTTCGTCGGTCGCGCGCCGACGGTGAATTGGCTGCAATTCCATGCGGAGAGCGGCGCGTTCAAAGTTGATTTCATTCGCGACGATCGCTCGCCTTCGCATCCCAATGGCAAAGCAGTTTCGCGCCGCCACTATCGCTACCAGATCCAAGGACCGAAGGCGGCGGAGGTGCTGCAGAAGTTGAACGGGGGTCCGCTGCCGGACATCAAGTTCTTCAACTTCGATGTCATCAACATCAAAGGACGTAAGGTTCGCGCATTACGACACGGCATGGCGGGCGAACCGGGATTGGAGATTTGGGGACCATACGAAGAGCGCGACGAAATCCGTGCGGCCGTGATGGACGCTGGAAAGGACGTGGGAATCGTCGCCGTAGGGTCGCGCACCTATGCAAGCAACACGCTCGAGTCCGGATGGATTCCCTCGCCGCTGCCCGCCGTCTACACCGGCGAGAAGATGAAGAAGTATCGCGAGTGGCTGCCGGCGAATGGCTATGAAGGGACCGGCTCCATCGGCGGCAGCTTCGTGGCGGACAACATCGAGGGCTACTACCTCACGCCTTACGAACTGGGTTACGGACCGTTCGTTAAATTCGATCATGAATTCATCGGACGCGAAGCGCTCGAAAAGATGGTGTCCGAGAAACGTCCGCAACGGAAGAAGGTGACGTTCGAATGGAATGGTGAGGATCTGGGTAAAGTGCTTGCATCACTGTGCGATCGCGATCATGAGCCGTTCAAGTTTTTCGATCTGCCCATCGCGAACTATGCGTCGTCCTCGTATGACGCAGTGCGGATGAATGGAAAAGTCGTTGGACTCTCGATGTTCACCGGCTACAGCCACAACGAGCGTTGCGGGTTATCGCTCGGCGTCGTCGATGAAAACATCAACGTCGGCGACGTGCTCACTTTGACGTGGGGCGAAGAGAACGGCGGTACGAAAAAGCCGACCGTCGAGCGTCATAAGCAATGTGATGTCCGCGTGAAGGTCGCGGCCGTTCCTTACTCGCGTGACGCGCGTGAGGGATATCACCAAGGCTGGCGCACTCGTCAGGGTTGAGCGAATGCAGGCCATGGCTCTCGATGCATGCGCCGAGACGATTGCGCAACTCGCTCGAGATGCTTCGATCGAGCTGAACGTTCCGGATTCAAAGGATCTGGACGCAAGCCGTGCGTTCTTGCGGCCAGGGAAACGCGTTTACATCAGTCATCTGCCGAAGCAGCGCTGGGATGAAACGTTGGAAGCATGCGGCAAGGTGAGCGCAGCCGGCTTCGATCCGATTCCGCACATTCCCGTGCGGCTGATCGAGAATGCGCCGCAGCTCGATCGGATCCTTGAAGGCAGCGTGAGGGCTGGCGTCGCGGAAGTTCTCCTGATTGCAGGGGACTATCCGAAGGGGCTCGGACCCTATTCACAAGTCGCCGATGTGCTGCGCGCGGATAAGTTGAAGCAACACGGCATCATGCGCGTCTCGCTCGCTGGACATCCCGAAGGCCATCCGACTGTGGCTCAGGACGAGATCCGTCGCGCGCAGTTGGAAAAGGCCGCACTCGCGGCGCCGCTCGAGACCACGTTCGTCACGCAGTTTTTCTTCGAAGCGTCTCCTTTTCTGGGCTGGGCAGCTGACATGCGCGCGCAGGGAATTCGTCAGGCTCGATTGGTCGCTGGCTTAGCCGGTCCGGCAGGAATGGCATCGCTCCTTAAATTTGCCAAACGCTGCGGCGTGGGACCCTCGATGCGAGCGCTTGCCGCACGTCCCGCCGCGTTCGGAAAATTGCTCGGCGAACTCGGACCCGAAGCGGTGATGCACGACCTTGCCGTTGCCTATCAGCATGACGCATCGACCTTCGATGGTCTGCATTTCTTCTGCTTTGGAGGTTATCTACGCACGTGCGAGTGGCTGAAGAAGGTCGTTGCGGGCGGGAACTGAGCCCGCGTCAAAGGTTGAGGCGCTGTGACCGCCACCGCTCGTCCGATCCGGCGAGCGACAGCGCGAGTGAACTTCGCGGTCCAACATTCATCGGGATCCGTATGCTCGCACTGATATATGTGAGAGTGGCGTGGGAGAGCCTACGCCATTCGTCCAGCGCGTATCGAATGGAGCAGCGGGGCAACGAAGCGCCTCGTAGAATAGCCGCCGCTTTCGGATCGGCTTCCCATGCTCCACGTCATCGTCCCTGCGCTGTTCGTCCTCGTCTGGTCGACGGGCTTTATCGTTGCGAAAGCGGCATTGCCGCACGCCGACCTGCAATTGTTTCTGCTCCTTCGGTTGTCGATCACTGCGATCGCCATGGGCGCGTTCGCCGCGATCGCTCGCGGCAAATGGCCTCGCGGCATTCAAATTGGTCGTCAGTTGCTCGCGGGTGTACTGCTGCAGGGGATCTATCTCTGTTTTAGTTACCTTGCGATCACCCGTGGAATGGCGGCGGGCGTCATGGCACTGCTGGGCGCACTGCAGCCGTTGATCACCGGGCTGATTGTCGCGATTCGCGGCACGAAGTTGCCTGCGCGAATTTGGGTTGGGTTGCTGATCGGCTTTGCCGGCGTAATTTGCGTCTTGGCCCCCAAGCTGGCAGCGACCGATTCAAATGCGCTCTCGTGGATGGCCGTGCTCGCTGCTGTGATCAGCGTGTTAGGTGTGACTGCAGGTTCGCTGCTTCAGAAAGGCCTTGCCCCTGTCGATCTTCGCGCTGCCGCCAGCATCCAAAATGTGGGAGGTGCGGTGGTCGCGCTCGTCATGACCCTCGTCGTCAGCACCCGGCACTGGGACAACTCTTTGCAGTTGTGGGGCGCGCTGAGCTATTCGGTCGGCGTCGCCTCCATTGTCGGTTACACCCTGCTCATGTGGATGCTTCGGCATGGCGAGGCGACTAAGGTCACGGCTCTGATCTTGCTAGTCCCGCCGCTTGCAGCCATTCAGGCCTATTTCTTCTTCCACGAAATCCTCGCGCCCGTTCAGTTCGTGGGATTCGTGCTCGCGTTGGCTGGCGTATTGCTGGCGCGATCGGCAGGCCGCGCAAGGCTCGTTGGTTTGCAGTCTCGATGAGCGCTGTCCGAACTTCGTTCAATGCTCTTATCTCCGTGCCCTCCGTGCTCTCCGTGTTCTCCGTGGAGCGTTCTCAGTCGACGGCACAGCGACTGGCGAGTTTGCTTTGCTACTTTCCGGTGCTGAGTCCCGCATCATCCGCACTGAGCTTCGCAATCGCCGCCCAATCGAGCGTCTCGCCGCCTTCCTTCAGCAATCGCGCGAATCGTTCGCGCAACAAATTGCCCAGCGGCATCGACGCGCCGAGCTCTTGCGCGGCTGCAAGAGCGAGCCCCACATCTTTCGCTCCAAGCGGAGCGGCAAATCCCGGTGGCGAATAGCGTTCGTTCGCGATCAATGCGCCGTAGGTTTTATAGATCGGCGCTGCGAACAGCGTAGAGGTGAGCACGTCGACGAATGATTGCGCAGGGAGGCCTGCCTTGCGAACCAATGCGATCGACTCGCCGAGCGATTCGGACACCGAGGCAATCATGAAATTGCCGCAGATCTTGAATAGATTCGCATCGCGCGGCTGATCGGAAACCTTGAAGGTCTGTTGGCCCATGGCGCCCAGCAGTGGTTCGATCTTGCCAAAAGTCTCGGAAGATCCGCCGGCGAGAATGTACAGCTTGCCCGCAGCCGCAGCTTCAGGCCGGCCAAACACCGGTGCCGATGCAAACTGTTGCGAGTGGCTTCGATGTGCAGCGGTAATGCGCTCGGCCAACTGGATGCTGATGGTGCTCATGGAGACGTGCGTGCAGCCCGAGCGCAAGTTCGAAAGCATGCCGTCATCGCCGAATACGATCGATTCCAGCGCGGCGTCATTTGCGACCATCGTGATGACGACTTCTGCTTGACTGGCTTCGCGAACGGTGGCTGCAAACTTCCCGCCCACTGCGACGAGGTCTTGGGCTCGCGATTCGGTCCGGTTGTACACGCGCACGGAATGACCGGCCTTGATGAGGTTCGCTGCCATGCCGCGCCCCATTTGGCCAATGCCGATGAATCCGATTTCCATGATGACCTCGCTGCGAGTGTGGCGCCTGCAGCTGACGATAACAGGAGTTCCAGCCGCGCAGCGAAAGGGGCAAGCCGTTCAGACGACGAAGCTAGAAAGGCAAGAGTTCAGGCGAACTCGACGGTCAGTGCGTTCACGACCGTGTGGGCGCTGATCGGCTTTTGACAGCGGGTCACACACGCAAATCGCTCCGGGAGCATGTTGCCCTCGTAACCGGTGGTGAAGATGAATGGCACGCCGCGGTCCTGCAACAGCTCGGCAACTTCGTAGACGAATTCGCCATGTAGGTTGATGTCCAATACCGCTGCATCGATATCCGCGTCATTGACGAGACGCAATGCTTCGCGAACCGTGCCGACGGGCCCTAAAACTTCAGCGCCCTCGTCTTCGAGCGTCAGCCGCATGGCCATCGCCAGCACGTAGTCGTCCTCGACCACCAGAATGTGCCGACCGTTGAGCGTGTGAACTTGAGCAGTTGCGTTAGGTGATCGGTGTGCCTCAGTCCGTAGCATCGATCAATCTCCGGTGTCTGTTGTAAGCAGATACTCACTTGGGCGCCTGCTCATCTTCGAGCCCGCCGTATACAGCCCCGAAGCACGTGCGCAACGTCTATCGCTGCAGTGAGTTCCGAGCGATGCGCACTTTTTTCTGCAGCTATTTCGCGTGTGCGGAAATCACGTTCAACAATTCGCGCGAAACGCGCTCGTCGATTTCTGCAGCGCGATCGAGTTGCACCGGATAACGCACGACAGCCTCCACACCCGATGCGGAGAATCGCAGTTGCACCTGCGGTGCGGGAGTTTCGGTGGCGCGGGAGAGTGCGGCCTTTTGAATCTCTCGTGTTTGCCGCGCGATATCTTCCTGATAGTCCTTGAGGATATTGACGACGCAATGGCTGAGCTCGTCTTTCAATTCAGCGTAGTCGGCGCCGGGTGGGAGACTGAGCGTAATGTCGTGCGATGCGAGATTCACGCCGGGTATCTGTTTGAACAATCCGCCGGAGGCTTGAAAGATGATCGAGTTCGCGAATGCAACCACGCGTCCAGTCGGCGACATCAATCCCTCGCCTCCAAGTTCCATCAAATGCAGACGCACCAGACCCATGTCGATCACTTCGCCCGTCACGCTGCCGACCTGTACTCGATCGCCCACTCGGATCCCATAGCGGCCGATGAGGAAGAAGTAGCCGACGATCGACACGAGTACGCTCTGCATCGCCACCGCTAGACCGGCGGTGATGAGGCCGGCGAAGGTGGCCAGAGAAGTCAGCTCTGTGGCGAAAGTCGAAGCGGCGATCGCCACAACCAAGCTCCACACCACGATGCGTTGAATCAGCAAGAAGCGCACCCGGCGACGCCCTTCGTGAACGTAACGAAATACGATGCGGCGCCATGCGGCCGCCGCCGCGAACACTAGTGCAAGCAGGCCGGCGAACAGCAATGCCCGCATGCCCAACGCCCTGAGTGCTTCGTGATATTGCCGCTGAGTGATCTCGCGCCAATTGTCCAAATTGCGCCGGTACTGATCGAGCAAGACGCCGGCCTTGCTCAGCGGCGTCACGATCGAGGAGGTCTGCGAGAACAACCACGCCAACGTGTCGTATTGATCCCGCATGCCGCGCAATTGGCTCGCATCGGTGCGTTGCATCTCGGTGGCCAAGGCATCGCCGCGAGCACCAAGATTTTTCAACTGCTCCAACGGCGGATTGCGCACTTGTGCGAAGACGTCCTGCAACTCTGCCGTGCG
>DASTSB010000371.1:0-24351 GCA_035760885.1 Steroidobacteraceae bacterium
CATATCTTCCGCGTGTTCCAACGTTTGCATCGGGAAGATCAGTATCCGGGCACGGGGATTGGCCTGGCCCTGGTACGCAAAGCGGTGGAACGCATTGGAGGCAGAGTGTGGGCCGAGAGTAAGTTGGGGGAAGGAGCAGCCTTCGTCATCGAGCTGCCGCTCTCGGCAGTCATGAAATAGTCCATCGAATCCGATTTTCTAATGACTTCATCCGACGATTCGAGTTTTCGTTTCGACGCAGACTCTCTCCAGCTGGCCTCGTTGCAGGCGCAAGTGCTCGCGCGCTGTAAGGGCGTGCTGAATCACGACTTGCGCAACGCCGTGCAAGGCATTCATGCGGGCATCGAATTGATCGCCCGCACGACGAATCCTGCCGTGGCGGCGAAAGTCTCGCCTGCGGAGTGCATCGCGATGCTCAAAGAGCAGCTTGCGAATTTGCAGGGCACGCTCGAGCGGATGATTTCCGATACGACGCTTGGCGCCGAGAAGCCGGTGCGTTTCGATTTGGTCGAGCTGCTCAAGAACGCCCTGCGTCTACTGCGTCATGAGGCCGGCATCCCGCAGGCCAAAGTCGATGTGCCTGCGCACGCGTATGTGCTGGCGCGCATCGGTCTCGTGCGCACCGTGCTGCTTGCGCTGTTGTTCGATGCGGCGGATCGCGTCAAGGGTGGCGGGACGATCGCCGTTCAAGTGACGGCCGACGGGCAAATCCGATTGAGCGTCGGGGCTGAAGGTGCAAACGTCGCGGCAGCTGATCCCTCGGCTTTGGTGACGGTTACGAACTCGATCCTGCGGCCAGAAGGCGGAGCGGTCGACTGCGAAAGTAGCGGGTCGGCACGGATCGTGCGTGCAACGCTGAAAGCGGCAGAACCTCCCACCGAGCAAGCACCATCTAGCGGCATGGCGATCAGAGTCTTGATTGCGGACGCGCATCGCGACGCCGCCGATACGCTTGCGATGCTGTTACAGATCGAAGGCTGCGAGTCGCGAGTTGCGTATGACACCGCAAGCGTGCTGCAGCTCGCTCAAGAATTCGGCCCCAACCTGGTATTGCTCGATGCGGGGCTGAGCGATTGCACTGCCGAACAGTTGCATCGTGCCTCGCCGGGCTCCAATTTGAAAATCATCGAGATGTCGCAGAACGCACGCGGCACGCACAGCGGTATGGACGGGCAAGTAAGAAAGCCGATCGAGTTTGCGGCACTCAAAGGCGTGCTGGCAATTGCTCGCCAGAACTGAAGTCAGGTGCCGAACGCGGGGCGCGCAATATCGAGCACGCCGTTGATCACGAACTGCACGCCGATGCAGATCAGTAGAAAGCCCATGATGCGCGCGACTGCATTCATTCCGGTGGCGCCGAGTACCAGATGCAGACGCGTTGCCGCTTTTAGAACGATGAACGAGATCAGCGCCGTGATCGCAATGCCGATGATCATCGAGACATAGCTCACGACCACGTGAGGGTGCTGCTGGACCGTCGACGACACGCCGATGACCACTGCAATCGATCCCGGTCCGCTCAAGCTCGGCATCGCGAGCGGTGTGAACGAGACATCACGCTTCTGAATCGCTTCGGCACGCTCCTGGCCAGAGAGCGGCGCAGTCTCCGGAAACAACATCCGAAAGCCCAAGTAGCTCACGATCATGCCGCCGGCGATGCGCAATCCCGGGATCGAGATGCCGAAGAAGTTCATGATCAATCCGCCCGCCACCAGGAACGACGTCAGAATGAAGAACATGTAGATGCAGGCGCGTTTGATTTGGTCGGCGCGCTCTGCTTCCGACAAATCTGCCGTGATGCTCACGACCATGCCGACGGTCGACAGCGGATTGACGATCGGTAGCAGCGCACCCACCGTACTCAATATGGTTTTGAAGCCACTGGCGATTTCCTCCATGCCGACAACCTACACTGGCACACGCGGCGACTCCATACGAACGAACGCGCACTCACATTTACACGATCTCTAACCGACCGCTTCCAAGTTGGATTTGCCGGGTGCGACCATCGGCAGCACGTGATGCTCGCGATTGATCGGCACGCGAATCAACGCAGGACCGCGTTCGCGAAAGGCTTGCTCCAGTGTCGCGCTTGGATCCGCTGCATGCGCGAGGTCGATTCCTGCGATACCGAATGCCTGCGCAACGTGAGCAAAATGAGTCGGCTGTAAGAAATGGGAAGCCGTGAAGCGCTGGCGATAAAACAATTCCTGCTGCTGACGCACGAGCCCGAGCGCGGCGTTATCCAGCACGATGATCTTCACGTCGAGTTTCAGATCAGCCAATGTCGCGAGCTCCTGAATATTCATCAGCAAGCTGCCGTCGCCGGTGAAGCAAATCGTCGTTGCATCCGGACAGGCGAGAGCGGCACCAATCGCGGCGGGCAAGCCGAATCCCATGGTGCCGAGCCCGCCGGACGTCAGCCAACGATCGCTGCGCTGGAACGGAAAGGCCTGTGCAACCCACATCTGATGCTGACCGACATCGGTCGTCACGATGCAATCGTCCGGGGCGACATCAGCAATCGCCTTGACAATGCCGTAGGGCGAGCACACGGCTTCGAGGTCGGGCGTGTGCAACGGGTGGTTGTTTCGCAAATGCTCGATGCGTCGCAGCCAGTCGCTGCGCTCGATGCGTTCAACGCGATGCATGAGTGCATTCAGTGCCGGGCCCGCGTCGGCGTGGATGCGCACCGTCGGTGGGCGAATCTTGCCGAATTCGCGTGCATCGATGTCGATGTGAATGACCTTTGCGTCGGGCGCAAATTTCTTGGGGTCGCCCGTCGCTCGATCGTCGAAACGTGCGCCGCACGCGATCAACAAATCGCATTCGTGGATCGCCATATTCGTAAAGCGCGCCGCATGCATGCCGAGCATGCCGAGATTGAGCGGATGATTTGCGGGTAACGTGCCGAGCGCCATGAGGGTCGTTGCGGCGGGGATTTGCGTTCGCCGGACAAAGTCACGAACCAGTTGTTGGGCACGTGCCTTCACTACGCCACCGCCGACGTACAGCATCGGGCGTCGCGATTCGTTGATCAGCGCGGCGGCCGCTTCGAAGTCGCGCGCGAGAAATCGTTCGTCGGCAATCGGTGCAGTGTCGTGCGAGTGCTCCGGGGCATTTGCATCGAACACGCAACGCTGCAACTGGATGTCTTTAGGGATGTCGATGAGAACGGGGCCGGGCCTGCCGCCCTCCGCAATTGCGAACGCCCGCGGAACGATCTGTGCAAGTTCTTGTGCCGCACGCACGAAGAAACAGGCTTTCGTGATCGGACGCACCATCTCGATGGTCGCGACTTCTTGAAACGCATCGGTGCCGATCAAATGAGTTGGGACTTGGCCCGCAATGCACACGAGCGGCACCGAATCGAGTTTCGCATCCGCAAGCGCAGTAACGATGTTCGTCACGCCGGGACCGGAAGTCGCAAAGCAGACGCCCGCTTTTCCGGTGATGCGCGCGATGCCTTGTGCGATGAACCCCGCGGCTTGTTCGTGACGCGCGAGAACGTGCCTGAGTTGCACGGAGTCAGCGAGCGCCTCGTAGACGGGAAGCAACGCGCCGCCCGGAATACCCGCGATGATGCGAACGCCTTGGCGTTCGAGGAGACGAATCAAGATTTCTGCGCCGGTGAGTTGCATGGTGCTTCCTTTGAAGTTCCAGCGCGACCGGCAAAAAAAGAAAACCCCCTGCCGGCTTGGCGCCGGAGGGGGTTGGTGAATCGATTCGTGAGTCCCCTACGGCGCGTTGGTAACGGCTACCAGGACGACTACGACAGCATTGAGGAGCGCGCGGCTTCGCGAGCTTCCGATCAGTGCAGCGTGTGCAGGGAATTGATGCATGGGCCGACTATAACCAGATTTTGCGCGGCTGCACAAGGAAGAAGATGTCCACGGGGGACACGGGGAGTAGGGGGTAAAAAGTAAGATATCGCACGGGTCGGAAGCATGTACGTGTGATCGACGACGTGCTTGGGTTCGCACCCCGACGTATGTGGAGACGAGATCCTAGGAGGCTATCTGTCTTGCCCAGTGTTCCCGTGTCCCCCGTGGAGATCTTCCGTGCTTCAAGCCGCCAGCGGATCGTAAATCACATACCGATTGCGCCCAGCCGACTTGGCGCGATACAGCGCCTCATCCGCGCGGCGGTACATCGACGCGAATTCGGCTTCTGAACGTTCGGACACGCAGATGCCGATCGACACGCCGAATGTCAGTCCGGTCTGCGCATCGCTGCTGAACACATTCGCAAGAATTCGTCGAGCGATTTCGGTGGCCGCATCTAGCGTGCAGCCGGTGGCGAAGATGAGGAACTCATCGCCGCCCAAGCGCGCGCAGACATCGGTGTCGCGTACGCTCGAGCACATGGCATCGGCAACGCGCACCAAGAAATCATCGCCGGCCGCATGGCCATGACGATCGTTGATGCCTTTCAAATCATCGACGTCGACCAGGATGAGTGCGTATGAGGACGCATTCGCGGCGAGCGCGTCGCGAGCGGCGGCAAGTGCGCCGCGGCGGTTGTAGAGCTGAGTCAATTCGTCGCGAATCGACAGTTCATAGTGTTCGCGAATCCGATCTTTCAGCGACCAGTAATACCGAGAAGCGAAGGCGCCGATGATCAACGAACAGATGAATGCGGCTGCAAGTGTGCCGTAGGTGATGCGCTCGAAACCGGCTTCCTGCTCCAAGTAATACTGAGTATCGAAGTCCACGCCGACGAATCCGCTATAGCGACCTTCGCTATCGAAGATCGGCGTGTGGCCGGAGAGAAACCAACCGTACTCGTCGTGCTGGAAGCTCGGATATACATACGTTTCGCCGCGCGCGATCCGCTGCAGCCAATCCGGGTCCGGCTCTTTGCTGATGCTTTCGAACTCCTCCATGTACTTCGAACCGCGCAGCGTATGCGGGGTTTTCAGATGCGGCGAGTTCGCAGTGTCCAAGACGAAATACGTGCGGCCTTGGCGCTCGACCATCGTGTAGACGTAAAAGATCTCGGGCTCCGCAGAGTGAAACCGCACGAGCGGTTCGAGTGCTTGTTCGTACAGCTCTGGGGAGTAGTGCTCGATGAGCTGACGATGCAGATCGCCGTTGACCATGCTGGCAGCGGCCTTCGCCATTTCCGCGACGTGCGAGCGCAGCACGTTGAACCGTGCTTGTTTCGACAGCCACTGCGGAACGGCGGTCAGCGCGCCGAGGATGAGAAACGCGCCGAGGCTGACGAACCAAAATATTCGCCAAGAAAATCTACGCGCGCCGCGAGATTGCAAAGCGACGGCACTCACGTGGCGCGTCAATCCAAACCGTGCCAGCGATGCAATTGCGCCAGTTCCAGCGCGCTGCGTCGGCGAGTGCGCCAATACCGCTCGCGCTGCTCACGCTCGCGGCGCAGTTCCGGCCATCGTTCGAGATACGCAGCAAGAATCTTGCGATCCGGTGAGTAGCGCGCGAACGCATCCGCGTTAGCAGCCCGCAGCGCAATCGCACCGTTGTAGCCGCCAAATCCTTGCGTAGCGCACAAGACACCACCGTCTGGATTGCCCAGCGTGGATTCGGCGGAAAGCTCGAAGGATTCGGTGACTGGACCCAAATCAGGATCCACATGACGCAATGTCGGCACACCGACGGCGGTGCGTCCGAGCACGAATTGCAGCGCCTGCGAAACGGCCTTCAATCCCGTCTCGCCCATGGTGTGACCATCGCCGAGCGCTTTGGGCGTTCCGACTCGAATTTTCGGCAGCGGGTTTTTAATGCCCTGGCGCTCCGCGGCAATCCTGCGCGCATTGGCCGCCGTGGTGAGATCGGTCTTCGAATTGGTGCGCGTGCCGGTGGCATGAGCCACGAAGTATTGGTACTCCGCGACGCTGTAACCGTGGCCGCGATGCGAAAGCTCCAGCGCGTGAATCAACGCGTTTTCGCCGCCGAAACCTACGCCTGCAAAGTGAGCCTTCCCGCCCGCCTCGCCGCTCTGACCCCAGCCCGTAATGATCGAGGTGATGTCCAGGAAATTTCTGAGCGCGAAATCCAGCGTCGTGATCAACAGGCCCGAGCCGCCTTCGCCGACGACCGTACCGTTGGCATCCACATCGAATGGCGCCAAGCATTCGGAGACGCTGCGTTGTTCTGCAGGCGGCCGGCCGGCATTGAGCTGCTCGAGCTTGCTGCTCGTCATCAAAGCGCCGGATCCGAACGCGTCCAAGATTTGCCAATTCGGGCGGGTAGCCGCATCCGCTGCCGTCCACAGCGCCATCACTGGGCGGCTGTAACCGGGGTAGTCGAACAGCATTTGCGGTGCGATTTCGCAGAACGCGATCGAGCTGGAAGCGCAGGCGCCAGTGGTGTTGAGCGGCGTTTGCGGAACACGCATGTAACCGCTCGGCGATTTCAGCGAATCCAGCAGGCTTGGATTCTTGAGGGACTTACTCAAGCTGTACGCGGGCGCCAGCATGGTCGAGATCAACGCAGGGCCGTGCGAGGACAGCGAGTTCGCCAACCGCATCGCAAACTTGTCGCGAAACTTGTCGGCGGCGATCCCATCGGATCCGGCCGACCGCCATTCACCCAAAGCGTCCAAACCCGAAAACGCGGTTGCCGCAGCGACCCGGAAATCGAACGGATTGGGCACCAATTCCGATAGCGCGACGGGCAACGCGGCAAGCGCGCCCAGGCCGCCGTGAATGAACAACTGCGATTGCAGCGAGGGGCCGAGCCGCGGATCGTCGTCGAAGAGACCGTACATGTCCTTCAGCGCCGACTCGCGGACGTCGCGATACGTGAGCCCCGAGAAGCGTCGTAACCCGCCGCTTTCGAAATCGTGGGGCAAACAGGCCGCGATGTCCGTGACCACGCCGCTCGAGAGCGAGCGCAATTCTTGGATGTAACGAATCCCTAGGTTTTTGCGCAGCTGTTCGCCGTGGCGCTGTTCGATCTCCTCGATCGTCGCCGGCCCGCCGTTGCTCCATGACATCTTCAGCGAGCCGTCCGTCTGCGGTTCGAGATCGACAAGGCCAGCATCGAAAGCGGCGTACGCAATGAAATCGGCGGCGCCCGCCACGCGCGCTTGGTAGGTCTCCGTGCTGCCGACGGCGGAGAGCGAGCAGGGCGTACCAACTGTGACGAGAACTTTATCGGCCGTGAGCACGTGCAATCCGCAGGCGAAAAAATGAGGCGCAAGGATACACCTACGCGCCCGCGAATGCCGCCCGCACGCTGTGACGGCGACCGCATTCGCAGCCCCCCGATTCGCCGGCAATGACAAGGCATTAACCGAGGTAGGCTTTACAGCAACGCAGAATCGGGCGGAGCATGAGCACAGTTAACGCTCGTCCGTGAGGATGGTCCGATGTCAGTCAAGTTCACCCGCGCCGTGCTGCTGATTGCTCTGTGCGCGTTGTCAGCCTGCAAGGGTCGCGAGGATACCGTCGAACAGAGCGAGACACGGACACTCGAGGGGTTCAATGCGATCGACTTGAAAGGCGGTGCGGAACTTGCGATCGACGTGGGCAAGACGCAGAGCGTGAAGGTACGCGCGACACACGAGACGTTGTCGCACCTGCGGACCGAGGTGAGGGACCACACGCTCATCGTGCGCCGCGACTCGGATGACTGGTCTTTCGGCCGCTCGCGAGGTGTGAATCTCACGATCAGCGTACCCAAGCTGACTTCGGTGAAGTTGGAGGGCGGCAACCACGTCATGGTGAACGGCTTGGATGGCGGAGATGTCGCATTCGAGGTGCGCGGTGCGACGAGCATCGATGCCAGCGGCAAAGTCGAGTCGTTGCGCATTCATATGCAAGGTGCGGGCGAAGCGAACTTCTCGAAACTCATCGCTCAGGACGTCGATGTCACCGTCGAGGGTGTCGGCAAGGTGACCGTCAACGCGCAGGAGAAACTCGCTGCCACAATGAATGGCCTGGGCGCGATACGTTATTCCGGGCATCCTGCCGATGTCAGCACGCGCCTGAATGGGTTTGGCAGCATTTCGCAGGCGGATGATGGCGATGCTTCACCGCCTGCGGCGAAGAAGCCACCGCCGAATCCGGCCGATCTGCAGCCCGAGTACGAAGAGAAAAAGACAAGCGACGAGAATTCGACGGAAGTCATCTGAGGCAGACCGAAGGCAGAGGTTTCACACGGAGAGCCGGACGCAACGCAAAGAGCTCAAAAAGTACTGCGGTCTGACAGTAAGAAAGAGAATTTGGCCACAGAGAACGCAAAAAAGAATCTGATGAGTCATCACATCTTTCAATCGCTTCGCAATCATGTTCCCAAACCGTATACCCGCCTGAGCAGTTACACAAAGTTCTGGACAGGCTCTCACGCTGACACTTTGTCGCGATATATCAAATTCTTTTTTGCGTTCTCTGCGGCTAATCTTCTTTGTGTTCTTTGTTTCTCTATGTGCGCTTTGTGTTGCGCCAGGCTCCTTCTGGTCTCTTCGCTATTTTTTTCTATCTGTGCGTTCTTTGTGTTGCGTCCGACCTCCGTGTCCTCCGTGTGAGATCGTCCGCTCTTCGTCTTGAAGCGACCTACCCCAGAGATTCGAGCAATGCAGGCACATGCCTGCGCAGTAGTGCATTGCGCACAGTCCATTCTTCTGCGGATTCCATCTCGACCAAATTCTTCACTTCGCCTCCGATCAGTACTGCGATCGGCACGGCATCGCGATATAGCACGCGATTGCCGGCAAGCGAGGGCACACGCGCACCCGGCGTGAGTACGCCGACGAGATTCAACGGATCGGCTGCGGAAATCGACACCAACTCGCCGGCAAGCGGTTTGCGGCGCAGTTCGCGCAAGGAGCCGACGGCTTCCGGCAAAGCAAATTGTTCGCCGGAAAAGCCTGCAACAAAGCGCCCGCCGCGAATCTCGCCGCGCGCTTCCAATCGTCGCAGACACATCAGCAGCTCGCGCCAGGGCGGGAGCCAATCGGCTTCACGATCGAGCAGTTTCCAGAACACCACGCCGTAGCGGCGCAACAAGGTGCGGCACACGTGTTCGATCACTTCGTCGCGATTGTCGAGCACGGAGGGTTTCGCGTCCGTTTGCCAACGGCTGCGGACGATCGACCAACGCCCGGCTTCTTGCATTCCGAAGATCGTCGTGCGACGTCGCCGCCGCGCATCTCTCGCGTGCGGTTTACGCCGCTCCTGCGGCACGAGGAGCGCGCGCAATCCGCCGAAGCTATCTGAATTCACCAACCCGAGCGCGACCAGTTCCGCGAGTGCGTCTTCGACTTGATTTGATAGCAGCCCCGCACTCTCCACGATCTCGTCGAAGAATGATGCGCCGTGATCGGCGAGAAACTCCGCGACTTGTTGTGCTTTCGATGTGAGCTGAGACCGTTGCATCGCAGGCGCAAGTGTCGACCACATCTTCGAATGACGGCGCGACAGCAATGCGATCGGTGTCGATCGCACCGGTGCGGCACCGCGCTCGGTATCGCCGGATCGCGTGGCCAAACGCGACCACACAATGCGGCCAGCCAAACACTGCTCGTCCAACCAGGTGGGTTCGTACTCGGCGATGCGTAGCGGCAGCAATTCCGTTTCCCACGCAATCGCCGCGGTTTCGAAACCTTCCAGCTGTGCGAGCACGGCAGCGACAGCATCTGGACCTTGCATGCGTGTGCTCGGCGTCACGCGTTGCCATTCGATCAAGAAGCGCAGGAAATCGCGTGCGGTGACCGGCTCGATCTCGGCGCGCAATCGCTTGACCGTGTAGCGATGAATGCGCGCAAGCAAGCGTCGATTGCACCACTGCACCGGTGCTTGAATTGCGCCATCGAAGTGCCCGCGCATGGCAGTGCCTTCGGCTTCGAGTGCGACCAATGATGCATCGACTTGTTGGACGGCCACATCCAACGCGTCTGCGATCGATGCTGCGATGATCGGCCCGCTACCTTCCAAGCGTCCACGCACGATCTCGACCAACGCTTCGCCGCCATCTGTAAGCGAACTAAACAGGCTGAGTCGTTCGGTCGCGACCAGCACTCGCTTCGCTCCTAGTTCGACCCACTGTGCGCGATGGTGTTGAATCAATTGGTGCGCGAGTGCGCTCCAAGTAGGCTCTGCCGCGATTTCGTGTGCGGCCAAGAACGTGAGCCACATCAATGCGTCGTGGAACTCGTCAGGCGTGCTCGCATCGGGCCATGCTTCTTGGCGAACCCGGGCGATCGCTTCCGGATCGAGCTTGCCGATGTCGGCTGCGGATTCGGGATCGAGCCATCGGCGGCTGACCACGGCCTGAGTGCGGCGCTCTTCGAGCGGCGCATCATCTAAATAGGCGTAGGGTCGAGCCGACAGCACTTCCCATGCGAGCGGAGAAGGTTCGGTGAGATCGCGCGCCTCCACTCGAATCGAACCATCGAACAGGCCGCGCAGCACTCGTTCGAAACCTTCAACATCCATGGCCTCTTCCAAACAGTCGCGAACGGTTTGCCGCACGAGCGGATGATCCGGAACGACGATATCGCCGACGATGTTTTCGCCGCAGGCGACTTGATCGGGGAACACCGCTGCGAGCAAGTCCTCGGCGTTCATGCGTGCAAGC
Organism: Steroidobacteraceae bacterium; assembly: GCA_035760885.1. Taxonomy (GTDB): domain Bacteria; phylum Pseudomonadota; class Gammaproteobacteria; order Steroidobacterales; family Steroidobacteraceae; genus Steroidobacter. Next base: position 10,554 of record DASTSB010000371.1, read on the forward strand.
TGCGGGGGCACTTTTTTGCCGCCTCTAAATCTCGGTAATGCCAGAGCAATCGATGCGCCCCAGCGCCAACGCGTTGCAAACATGGGGGCCGCAAGCAAGGCCTGAATCAGCAATTCGCGCGCCGTATTCGGATGCAAATACTTGGAGACTTCGATCAGCTCGAAACTGTGCGCGGTCGTGAGCGACAAGATGATTGCATCTTCGGTGGCGGCCGCCTGCAATTCGAAATTGAAACTGCGACAAAAACGTTTGCGCAACGCCAATCCCCACGCGCGATTGATGCGGCTGCCGAAAGGAGAATGGATGACGAGCTGCATGCCGCCGGCTTCGTCGAAGAAGCGTTCGAATACGATCGTCTCCTGCGTTGGCATGCAGCCGAGCGCGGCCTGCGCGGCGGACAGGTACATCGACAGTTGCGACGCCGCTGCTTCATTCACACCCAATACCGAGCGAATCTTGCTTTCGCGCAGCCCCGGTTCTTGGGTGCTTGCGATTTGCTCGGATACTTGCCGGCGCAGCTTCGACACGGCGCTCGAAAGCTCGTCGGTGCGTCCGGGCGCTTCGCCCAGCCAAAATGGGATCGTCGGTGCTTCGCCACGCGCGTCTTCCACTCGCACGACGCTGCGCTCCACGCGAATGATTCGATACGAGGCATTGCCGAGTTGGAACACATCGCCAGCCAGGCTCTCCACGGCAAAGTCTTCGTTGATGGTCCCGACCATCGTGCCTTCTGGCTCCATCAAGACCTGATAGTCGGCGGTGTCCGGAATCGCGCCGCCGGACGTGATTGCGGTGAGCCGAGCACCTTTGCGAGCGCGCAGCTGATGATTCACGCCATCGTGATAGAGCAGTGCGCCGTGCCGGCCACGCCGGGTTGTGAATCCTTCGGCGAGCATTCGAATGAGCTCATCGAAGGTTTCGCGCGGCAAGGTTCGAAACGGATACGCCTGGCGTACGAGTTGAAACAATTCGTTCTCGGCGCAATCGCGAGCGGACACCTCCGCGACGAGGTGCTGCGAGAGCACGTCGAGCTGATTCTCCGGAATCTTCAGCGCATCCAGCTCGGCACGATTGACGGCGGCCAACAGTGCGGCGCATTCGACCAAATCGTCTCGGGACAGCGGAAACAAACGTCCTTTCGGTGTGCCGCCGACCGCGTGACCTGATCGACCGACGCGTTGCAGGAACGCATTGATGGAACGCGGCGAGCTCAATTGACATACGAGATCGACATCGCCGATGTCGATGCCGAGTTCGAGCGAAGCAGTGGCCACCAGCGCCTTCAAGTCGCCGCGTTTCAAACGCTGTTCGGCATCGAAGCGGCGTTCCTTGGCAAGGCTGCCGTGATGAGCGGCAATGCAGGAGACGGGCATCTTGTTGCCCATTGCATCGACATCGAGCCGCTCGGAAAGATGTCGGCAGACTCGCTCGGCGAGACGCCGGGTGTTGACGAACACTAGGGTGGTTCGATGTTCGCGAATCAGCGCCGCCAAGCGATCGTAGAGCTGCGTCCACACTTCGTTCGACATCACCGCTTCGAGCGGGGAGTCGGGCAGTTCCAGATCGAGATCGCGTTTGCGGACATGGCCGCTGTCGACAATTGTGCAAGGCACAGTGCCATCGCCGGACTCGCGCGCTCCGATCAAAAATCGCGCGACAGTTTCGATCGGTTTCTGCGTCGCAGACAAACCGACTCGCGTCAGTTTCCGTCCGGTCAGCGCTTCGAGTCGCTCCAACGACAGCGTCAGATGCGAACCGCGCTTGTTGCCGGCTACCGCGTGGATTTCATCGACGATCACCGTCCGAGTGCTCGCCAACATGTCGCGACCTGAAGCTGAGCCGAGCAGGATGTAAAGCGACTCGGGTGTCGTCACGACAATGTGCGGCGGACGCTTGCGCATCTGTGTGCGCTCGGACTGCGGCGTGTCGCCGGTGCGAACCCACGTGCGAATTTCCACGTCACGAATCGTGTGTTCGCGCAGTCGCTCGCGAATGCCTGCGAGCGGCGCTTCGAGATTGCGATGGATGTCGTTGGAGAGCGCCTTCAGCGGCGACACGTACACAATGCGCGTTTCATCGGGCAAGCCGAACTGCTCGCCTTCGCGTACCAAGTCATCGATGGCAGCCAGAAACGCTGCGAGAGTTTTGCCTGAGCCGGTCGGCGCTGCGATCAACACATCCTTCCCGGATTTGATCGCAGGCCATGCATCCGTCTGTGCAGGCGTCGGCCCAGCGAAGGTGTCGCTGAACCAACGCGCAACGGCAGGGTGGAAGGAATCGAGGACGTTCATGTGACGCTGGAGAATACTTGGGTCACACGAACCTAGTGCGACCAGTGAGCTTGGAACCTATCTCACAAGAGATTTGAGATAGGTTCTAGCACATCACCGATCGGTGTCAGTTTCAGACAAGGTTAGCGTTGGGCGGTCTTCACGTCCTCATAACCGCCGCCCAAAGCTTTGTAGACGGCCAATAGCGCGGTCGCGGTTTGGGTTTCGCTGCGGGCGAGGCGATCTTCGGATTCCAGCGCGGTGCGCTCTGCATCGAGCACCGTCAGGAAATCTGCTACACCGCTGTCATAACGCGCGCGTGCGAGCCGCGCGGCCTGTGTGGACGCATCGGCACTTTCGCGAACGTGCTGCTCCTTCACCAACGCCTTGGCGTAGTTCGTCAGGCTGGCGTCCGTCTCCTCCAACGCTTGCAGGACACTCTGTTCGTAGCGTGCAAGTGCAGCATCTGTGGCTGCTTCACGCTGCCGAATCCGTTGATGCAGATGTCCTAAATCGAAAATGCCCCAACTGATGCTGGGTCCGAAGGCATAGGTCTCGCTGCCCGAATCGCCTAAGTCGCTGCGTTCAGCCGCATCGAATCCCCAGCGGCCCACGAATGAAACGCGCGGGAACAAGTCGCCCACGGCAACACCGATCCGTGCAGTTGCGGCCGCGAGCTGTCTTTCCGCGATGCGCACATCGGGACGTCGACGCAGCAAGTCTTCAGGGTTGCCGATGCTTTGTGTGACCGGCAATGGCGCCAATGACTTCGGTTGCGACAACTGAGCGAGCAATGCTTCCGGCGAGCGCCCGGTCAACACACCCAAACGCAAAATCGAACGTGTGACGGCTGCTTCCAAGTCCGGGATCGTCGACAGCGTTGAGTTCAGTTGCGCACGAGCACGCGACGTATCGAGTTCTGTGCCGCGACCTGCATCCAATCGATCGCTGGTGATCTGCAGCGTTTGGCGTTGATTGTCGGCATTGCGATGCGCGACTTCGAGCTGGTGCTGAAAGCCGCGCAGCTCGAAATAGTTTCTGGCCACTTCTGCTGTAACCGACACTTGCGCGTTCTGCAGTTCGGCGAGCGCAGCGCCCACCTCTGCGTTCCGCGCTTCGATGCCGCGACGCGTGCGCCCGAACAGATCCAGCTCCCATGCCGCATCGAATCCTGCGTCGTAGTAGTCCTGATCGCGAGGGATCGACGATCCCGGCGGTGCTTGGCGTTCGCTCAAGCGGCTTTCCGTGCGAGAGCCGCTGACACCGACGGTCGGCGCCAAATCGAAGCGCGAGTCGCCGCGTAAAGCACGCGCCTGCCGCAAACGAGAACTTGCGATTCGCAAGTCATGATTCGACGCGAGCGCATCCTCGATGAGCTGCGTGAGCGTCGCATCGTTGAACTTGGTCCAATACGCACGCTCCACTTCGTTGTGATTGAACAGCGACGAGTTCGTCTCGACGAATGCATCGGGTGCGTTCACTTTCGGTTGCGAGTAGTTTGGCCCGACCGCGCAGGCCGCCAACACCATCGCGATCGCCGCGGGCAGCAGACGAGCGCTGCCCGCTTTCAATGTTCTTGCGTTAACCATGTGCAACTCCTTCAGCGGTTGCGAGAGCGTGCTTGCCGCTGCGCGATTTCACTGCCGCGCGCAGCAAGACGTAGAAGAGCGGTGTGAGGAACAACCCGAAGAACGTCACTCCGAGCATTCCCGAGAACACCGCGATACCGATCGCGTGCCGCATTTCGGCGCCTGCACCATGAGAAAGAACCAGAGGTACGACACCCATGATGAATGCGATCGAGGTCATCAAGATCGGACGCAACCGCAGGCGAGCTGCTTCGAGCGCCGCCGCCATGGGCGCGACCCCGAGTTTCTCGCGATCTTTTGCGAACTCGACGATCAAGATGGCGTTCTTACTGGCGAGACCCACCAACACGAAGAACGCGATCTGCGTGAAGATGTTGTTGTCGCCTCCCGAGAGCCACACACCGGTGATCGCAGAGAGCAATGCCATCGGCACGATCGCCACGATCGCGAGCGGCAATGACCAGCTTTCGTACAATGCAGCCAGCACCAGCACGACGAGCAGCACACACAGCGGGAACACGAAGACTGAGCTGTTGCCGACCAAGATTTCTTGATACGTGAGATCGGTCCACTCGTACTTCACGCCGTTGGGCAACGTGTCCTTGAGGATCTTCTCCATCGCAGCCTTCGCCTGTCCGGTCGAATAGCCGGGCGCCGGTCCGCCATTGATATCCGCGGTGAGATAGCCGTTGTAGCGGAAGACGCGATCCGGTCCGTAGCTCTGCGAGACTTGCACGATCGAACCGAGCGGCAACATCTCGCCGGCGGCGTTGCGCGTCTTCAGACGCAAAATATCTTCTGGCTTTGCGCGAAACTGCGAATCCGCCTGTGCGATCACTTGGTACGTGCGGCCGAAACGATTGAAGTCGTTGACGTACATCGAACCCAGGTAAACCTGCAGCGCTTCGAACACATCGTTCAATGCCACACCGTGTTCCTTGGCCTTGACGCGATTCACGTCGGCCTGAATCTGCGGCACGTTCACCTGATAGTTCGAGAACACGCCGGCGAGCTCTTTGGTTTGATACGCCTTCGCGACGATCTGTTGCGTGACGCGATACAGCTCGTCATAGCCCAGGTCGGCGCGATCTTCGATCTGCAACTTGAACCCGCCGATCGTGCCGAGTCCTTGCACGGGCGGCGGCGGGAACACCGCAATCTGCGCTTCTTGAATGCCTGAGAACGCTGCATTCAACTTGCCCGCGAGTTTCAGCCCGTATTGATCCGCGCCGCGCTTGTCGAAGTCAGCGAGACGGAAGAACACGATTCCTGAGTTCGGGCTGTTGGTGAACCCTGCCACCGACAGACCGGGGAACTGGACGGCTGCATCCACACCCGGAATCTTGGTGCCGATCTCGGCCATCTGTTTGACGATCTGCTCGGTTCGATCCAGCGATGCCGCATTCGGCAATTGCACCAGTGCGACGAGATACTGCTTGTCTTGCACCGGCACGAATCCTTTCGGCACCACTTGGAACATCGCCCACGTCAACCCTAGCAATCCCGCGAACACAGCCATTACGAGGCCTTTGCGCGTGAGCACTCCGCGTACTCCGCCAACGTAGCGATCGCCGGCGGTGTGGAAGAATCGATTGAAGCGCCTGAAGAAGCCGCCGAACACTCGATCCATGCCGCGCGTCAGCCGATCAGGTTTCGCGCCATGCGGCTTGAGCAGCAAGGCCGATAGTGCGGGACTCAACGTCAACGAGTTGATCGCCGAGATCACCGTCGAGATCGCAATCGTCAGCGCGAACTGCTTGTAGAACTCGCCGGTGAGGCCGGTGATGAATGCGATCGGCACGAACACCGCAACGAGTACGAGAGCGATGGCGATGATCGGGCCGCTGACTTCTTCCATCGCTTTGTAGGTCGCATCGCGAGGCGAAAGGCCGGCCTCGATATTGCGCTCGACGTTTTCCACCACCACGATCGCATCGTCGACGACGATACCGATCGCGAGAACGAGGCCGAACAAAGAAAGCGCATTGATCGAAAAGCCGAATGCCAACATCAAGGCGAACGTACCGATGATCGATACGGGCACCGCGATCAGCGGGATGATCGAGGCGCGCCAGGTCTGCAAGAACACAATTACAACGATGACGACCAGAGCGAGTGCTTCCAGCAATGTGTGCACGACAGCTTTGATCGAGTCGCGCACGAACACGGTCGGGTCGTACACGATTTCGTACTTGATGCCTTCAGGGAAGTTCTTGCTCAACTCCTTCATCGTCTTGCGGACCGCATCGGAGAGCTCGAGCGCATTGGCACCTGGCGCTTGCGAAATCGGAATCGCAACGGCGGGTTGGTTATTCAGCAGGCTGCGCAGTGAGTACTGACCCGCACCGAGTTCAATACGCGCGACGTCGCGCAGCGTCGTGACCGAACCATCCGGCAACGTCTTGAGCACGATGTCTCCGAATTGTTCTTCGTTGACCAAGCGGCCCGTCGTCGTGACGTTGAGCTGATACTCCGTGCCCGCGGGTGCCGGATCTGCTCCGATGACACCGGCGGCAACTTGCACGTTTTGTTCGCGGATCGCACGGACGACATCGCCGGCAGTGAGTCCGCGGCTCGCGACCTTGTCCGGATCGAGCCACACGCGCATCGAGTAATCGCCCGCGCCGAACAAGCGCACATCGCCCGTTCCCGGCAAGCGTGCGAGCACATCGCGAACCTGCAAGGTTGCAAAGTTACGCAGGTACACCATGTCGTAGCGCGAGTCAGGTGAGGTTAAGTGCACCACCATCAACAGATCCGGTGAGCTCTTTACGGTCGTGACACCGAGCCGACGCACGTCTTCCGGCAAGCGCGGCTGCGCCTGCGCCACGCGGTTCTGCACTTGCACCTGAGCGGTGTCGATGTTGGTGCCGAGGCGGAACGTCACCGTCAACAGCATCATGCCGTCGCTCGTGGCCTGCGAGGACATGTACAACATGTTCTCGACACCGTTGATCTCTTGTTCGAGCGGTGCGGCCACCGTCTCCGCAATCACCTTTGGATTGGCGCCGGGATACTGTGCCCGCACGATGACTGACGGCGGTACGACTTCAGGATATTGGCTGATCGGCAGCTTCCACATCGCGATGGCGCCGATGAGGAAGACGATGATCGAGAGCACCGCCGCGAAAATCGGGCGGTCTACGAAGAAGCGAGCGAATTTCATACACGATCCTTTGTCGTTGCCGCGGCGTTCTGCGAGACCACCGCGCCAGAGGACTTGTGAGATTGAGCGGCGAGCGCTTCAGCGCGTTCGCGTGCATCCATTGCGACCAACTCAGGCGCGACTTGCATGCCGGGCCGCACCCGTTGCAGTCCGTTGACGACGACCTTCTCGCCGGGTGCAAGACCTTCGAGCACGATGCGCAAGCCTTCGTCCAGCTTGCCGATCTTCACGCTGCGGTATTGCACCTGGTTCTGCGCATCGACGACAAAGACGAACTTCTGGCTTTGATCGGTGCCGATCGCACGATCGTCGACGAGCACGGCGCGATAGCTGTTGTGACCGAGGAGCTTCACACGTGCGAAAAGCCCTGGCGTGAGTGCTGCATCCTTGTTATCGAATGCCGCGCGAGCGCGGATCGTGCCGGTGCGCGGATCGACTTGGTTGTCGACGAACACCATCGAGCCACGGTGTGGATAACCTTCTTCATTCGCGAGCGCCATCAACACCGGATTCGCGGCATCGCGCGAGCTGCTGCGCTCGCCACGACGGGCGAGCTCGGTGTACTTGAGATACACCTGCTCATCGCCTTCGAAGGTGACGTAGATCGGATCGATCGAAACGACGGTGGTCAGCAGGCTCGCCGCGCCGCTTCCGCCCGTGACGAGATTGCCAGGCGTGACGATCGCTTTGCTCACGCGTCCCGCGATCGGACTCGTCACGCGCGTGAATTCGAGATTGAGCTTTGCCGATTCCACTGCTGCACGTGCCGCAGCGACGTCAGCGTGCGCTTCGCGTTGCGCGTTCACGCGTTGATCGAACTCTTCTTGGGATGCGGCTTTGATCGACAGCAGCTTCTGCGTACGCCCCAGATCGTTGTCCGCCAACTGCGCGTGCGCCTCGGCGCGAGTGAGCTCGGCTTGCGCACGGTCCAGTTCCGCCTGGTACGGGCGTGGATCGATGACGAACAGGAGGTCGCCCTTCTTGACGAGCCCACCTTCGTTGAAATTCACGCTTTCGATGTAGCCCGTCACTCGCGGACGAATCTCGACCGACTGGACCGCCTCGAGTCGTCCGGTGAATTCATCCCATTCCGTGACGTCGCGTTCGAGCGCGGCTGCGATCGAAACCTTTGGCGCTGGTGGAGGAGCCGGCGTCGCTTCGCTGCTGCAGCCCGAGAGCGAAGCTGCAATTAAATAAGCGAGGGCCGGAAGCAATAAGAAAGCACGAACTGTACGAGACATGACCAGTAGCCCCAATCGTTGTTGTAGCGGGGGCGTACTGTAGGCAGGCGTTGCCTAATCAAAAATTGGGGTAAGTGAATGACATTCGTGAAAGGAGGTCAGGAATGCCGGTGAGGAGGTGAGAAGGTGAGCGCGCAACAAGATGCGCGTGAAGGTCGAGCACCATCTCCTATTTAGTCATTCGCATTTGTGTTGTCCAAAATGCGAAAGTCGAGGTCGAAGAAGTCATGAGCTCGGCTCCGCTCACTTCCTCACTCTCTCACTACCTCACTTCTTCTTGCGGGAAGAGCGTCAGGCAGAACTCGATAAACGCTCGGATCTTTGCCGTGGGTTGACGATGCTGCGGATACACGACGGAGACGGGCCACCAGGCGCCTTCATTCCAGTCTTCGAGTACGGGTTTCAACAATCCTGAAGCGATTTGTGCTTCGACGGTGAAGTCCAAGGCGCGAACGAAGCCGGCGCCGCTGACGGCTGCAATCACCGCGGATTCGGGATCGCTAAATGAGAGCGATGCATTCGGGCGGATCGATTGCTCGACACCGTTCTTGCGGAACAGCCAATCGCGTGTTTGATTGGTGCCGAGCTTGAACATCGCGATGCAGTGTTCGGGCTTGAGATCTGCAGGTGAGAGCGGCTCGCCGACGCGCTCGATGAATTCGGGCGATGCGCAGGTGACGCCGCGAAATTGGCCGACCTTGCGCGCGATCAAACTCGAATCGCTCAAATTGCCGACGCGCAGCCCAGCATCGATGCCTTCTTGAACTAAATCGACGACCCGATCGTTCATGCTCATGTGAACGGTGAGTTCGGGGTGCTGTTGGATGAAACGCGGCAGTGCAGGCACGAGCAAGCGACGTCCCAACGATACTGGCACGTCAACGCGCAGCTTGCCGCGCGGTACGCCGCGCGAGTCGGACACTTCGCTTTCCGCTTGCTCCAACTGCGCGAGTGCTTCGCGACATCGATCGTAGAAGCTCGAGCCGTGATCGGTCAGGCTCAACGAACGCGTAGTGCGATTCAGTAGGCGCGCACCGAGGCGCTCCTCCAGGCGGCTAACGGCCTTGCTAATTGCCGAAGGGGACATACCTAAGGTTTGAGCGGCGGCAACGAAGCTATGCGCTTCGACCACGCGAACGAATACGACTATGTCGCTGAAGCTATTCAACCGATGTAGTCCCCATGCCTGACGAATATGTCATACGGAGGCGCGACCATGATGCCGTTTTCGGGCTCTGGCGTCTGCCGTAGTGTCGGGCGAATTCTATGCGTTCGATTGGTGACCGGAACGCACCAGTCAATTATCGCGACGACCCGTTTACCGCGAAGGCGCGTGCCCTTAATGTACGCCCCGCAGCAGGGTTGGGTAATTTGGGGCCATTGGGCTAATCGAATGCGACAGGAGAAATGATGTTCTTGGTGACCGGAGCGACGGGAAACGTGGGTAAGGCGGTACTCGCCGAACTCGCCAATCTTTCCGTCCCAGTGCGTGCTTTTGTGCGCGACCCTGCACGTTTGGCGGTTTCCGCACCCAACATCGAAGTTTTCCGGGGCGATTTCAACGACGACGACAGCCTGCAGCGCGCCTTTGCGGGCGTCGAGGCGGCGTTCTTAGCCTCCGCTTTCTCGCCGCGCATGGCCGAGTTGCACTTGCGGTGCGTGAAAGCCGCCAAGGCAGCCGGCGTTTCGCGCATCGTCCAGCTCTCAGGCGTCGGTGCGAATACCGAATACTGTTGTGCCCGCGCGCTGCGTTGGCTGGGCCGTGTGGAAAGCACGACCGAATCCGCCGGCATTTCCGTCACTCACCTGCGCCCGACCTTTTTCATGCAGAACCTGCTGCGCTTCGCGACCTCGATCGCTCAGCAAGGTGTCATCGCAGGACCGTTCCGCGCCGGCAAATGGACGTTCGTCGATGCCCGCGATGTGGGGGCGGTGGGCGCGAAGGCGCTATTGGATCCATCGCATGCTGGCCGCACCTACACCGTCACGGGCAGCGAAACATTGACGTATTACGAAGTCGCTGAGCAGTTCAGCGAGATCCTCGGCAAGCCGATCAAATATGCGGATATCACCGCGAATGAAGCTCGCGGCCGCCTGCAGGCCACCGGCATTCCCCCGGTGATGATCGAAGCGACGTTGGAGATGTGGGATGCGTGCGCGTCGAAACTGATCAATGTCGCGCCGACCCAAGTGGTTAAAGAAGTTACCGGCCGCGATCCGCGCTCGCTGGCTGATTTTATCCGCGAGAACCAGGCGGCGTTTAAGTAAGACGAAGATTGATTAGCCGCAGAGAACGCAAAAAAGAACAATAGTGAGAACGCTCACTTAATGGCCGTACATGCGAGTTGTATGGCTTGCCGCGCACGAGCTTGTTGATTCGCTTCACGTCTAACTCAGCCGAGAGCCTGGGCTTGCTGAGCACATCAATAAACTGACTAGCACGGATACTTCGTTCGCGCCCAAGCGCTGGGAAGCTAATTCTTGATGACCCTACTTTTTTTGCGTTCTCTGCGGCTAAACGTTCTTGTTCTTACGAGCTCGCGGGAGTCACCTCTAATTCGCTCGCGCGGCCATCATTGTCGACGGTCATCACTGACACGGGCCGGCGCCACACGCGGGCGATGTAATCGAGCACTTTGCGGCCGCGTTCGGGATCCAGGCCGCGGCCATCGGTGACGTGATCGTGTAGCAGTTCGAGTTTGCCATCCACCGCAATGTGAGCTGCACTCACGGTCGGCGCGCCGAAACCGTACTTCGGCGCGAGCAGGGCATCGTGCAGTGCTGACAGATCCATCTCTTGGACAGTGAGCGTGCCATTGGCTGGGCCGCGATAACGGAACAGATTCAATTCAGTCGCGAGGTCTTGCGTGAGGTAGTTGCGCACGAAAGAGAAGTCATCGTCCTCCTGCATGATGCGACGCGCATGATCGAGCCCTTCGCGGGCGACGATGTTTTCCCAAATCGAAAAGCCCAAGTGATACGGATTGGTGGAAAGCGCCACGTTCTCGCCGCTTGCAGTCGGGCGCACGACATCCGAGTGGCACTTGATCGCGTCCACGTATGCGGACTGCGGCAAGAAGTCCGCTTCGCGTAGCAGGCGTGCATGCCAGTACGATGCCCAGCCCTCATTCATGATTTGGCACGCAAACACGGGATAGAAGTAGAACGACTCTTCGCGCACGGCGAGAAAGATGTCGCGTTCCCACGGTTCCATGTCCGGCGCGTATTGCGCGATGAACCACAACAAATCTTTTTCCGGATGCGGCGGGATCGGTGCGCGCTTGCCCGGTTCAGGACCCGCCTTGCGAACAGTATCGGGACCCAGTGCCGCGAAGCGACGGGCGAACTCGTCATTGCTCGGCGCGGCGCGTTCTGCAGTGAGTTCCGGGTATCGCTCGCGACGCAACGGCTGATCCACGTCCACGTGTTGCTCGAGAGCAAGTGCGGCATCGAGTACTGCCTCAACTCGCTCGACTCCATGCTCTTGAATCGCTTGACCGATTTGGCGAGCGTGAGCCGCCGCTTGTTCGACGATGTGTTCGCCGACTTGCTTTTGGCTGTTGGCGAAGAGCAAATTGTTCGACGAGAAGTCCGCGTGACCTAGCACGTGCGCAGTGACGAGCACGTTCTCGGCTTCGCTGTTGCTCTTGGCGAGATACGCGCGACCGGGATTGCCGGGAAACACTACTTCGAACAATCGCGACAAGCCCATTCGATGTTGAATGAGTTGATAGATGTAGCGAACGCCGAACGACCAATGAGGCATGCGCACCGGCAGCCCGTAGATCGCGATCTCCGTCATGAAGCTTTCTGGAACGACCTCGAATTCGACCGGGTGATATTTCATTCCGAGCGAGCGCGCGAGCTGCTCGATGCGAACGACGTAGTTGCGCCAATCATCGCTCATGCTTTTACCGCTTCGCTGCTAAAGAAGTGCCGCACCGCATTCCAAATGTCTTCGTTGCTGCTGACGCGATAAGCACCGACGTGGGCTTCATCGCGAGCGAGATCGACGAACAACTTGCCGATTTCGCTGTCTGGATGCGAGCCCGAGAGCGCAGCGACTTCCAAAAATCCTGCATAGCTGCAATCGCCCGCGACATCGGCGAGCGCTGCTTGGGCTTGCGGTTGATCGGACGGGAAGTTCTCGCCATCGGAGGCGTAGAACAAGTAGATGTTGTAATGACCCGGATCGAAGCGAGCATCGATGATCTCGCGAACCTTCTTGAGTCCCGCGGATGCCACCGTTCCGCCGCTGCCCGTCACGCGAAAGAATTCCTCTTCCTCGAATTCCCACGCCTCTGAGGTGTGCGCGACGAATACGAGATCGAGATGTCGATACTGACGCCGCAGACCTTGGATCGCCCAGAAGAAGAACGTCTTCGAAATCTGCCGCTCGCGTTCACCCATGCTGCCCGATACATCGAGCAACAAAATCACGACTGCTTCAGTCGCGGGTTGTTCGCGTTTGGTGAGCTGCCGATAACGCAAGTCGTCATCGGTGAATGCCGGCGAATCAGCGCCAATGGCTGCTTGCACGCCGCGTCGCTTGATCGATTCCTTCAACGAGCGGCGGCGATCCAATCGCGAACGCGCACCGCGGCGATCCCAGCCCTCACGCGTCCAGTCGTCTTCCTTCGACTTGCCGGCCTTCGCTTCCAAGTTCGGTAGCTGCATTTCTTCCCACAGCCAATCGACGATATCGTCGATGCGGAATTCGAGCGTGTATTGAATCCCGCCTTCTTCGTTGCCGCCTTGGCCGCGTTGATCCTCGCTATCTTGTTGCGGACGGCCGATACGATCGCCGGGTTTAGCCTGGCCTTGCCCGACACCTTGTTGCTCATTGGTGTTGCGCAGACGAAATCGATAATGCTCGAGCATGCGGACCGGCACGCGTACCGTCGTTGCACCGCCGTTCAATACGTCGGCACCGGCCACGATCTGCGGCAGATGCTGACGTACCGCGTCGCGGACTTTCTCGTTGTGCCGCAACCAGTCGCGAGCGCCTCGGGAGAATAGGTCGTACCAACCGGCCTCTCCTGCAGAAGCGCCGCCCGATTCGTCCCAAGGTTTGTCGCTCATCGCCGTGCTCGTTATTCCTGCGCCAACAATGTTGTGACGTAGCTCAGGGCTTCCTTAGCACTGTGTTCGTCGTAGCCATATTCCGCGGTCAAGCGTTCTTGTACAGCGGAAATCTTCTTACGCGCTTCGTCGTCGGGGCGCGCAGCCGAGGTCACGAGACGCAACACGTCGCGACGCTCTTCGAACAGATACTGTTCGATGGCTTCGCGCATGCGCGCATGGCTGTTGAGCGTGAACTTCTCGCCCGTCTTGTAAGCCACCATCGCTTTGCGTACGACTTCCTGGCGGAACGTGAGTTTGCCGGACTCAGACACTTTGATCTTGTCTTCGACCGAACGCAGGAAACGCTCATCTGCCGGACGTGATTCGCCAGTGATTGGATCCGTCACCTCGCGATGATCGAGCGAGGCTTCCACTTCATCGAGATACTTATCCAGTAGCTGCTGTGCC
>DASTSB010000372.1:0-5522 GCA_035760885.1 Steroidobacteraceae bacterium
AGGAAGGATCGATCTATCGCGACTATGCGCCAGCCGACCTCACTCCTGAACTCGAGCACACGGGCGTCGGCGGAACGGTGCTGGTGCAGTCCGATCCACTGGAAGCCCACACACGAGAATTGCTAAAGCTCGCGCGCGCGCACGATTTCATACTAGGCGTCGTGGGCTGGCTGGATCTTGAATCGCTCGATATCCCAAACCGCATCGAAGAGTTCGCAGCAGATCCCAAGCTCGTCGGCTTGCGAGCGATGATTCATAACATTCCCGACATCGAGTGGATGTTGAACCCTGATTTGGAATTGGCCTTCGACAGCATGATTGCGCACGACCTCACGTTCGATGCGTTGGTGCGTCCTCAACATTTGCGGGCATTACTGAAGTTTTGCGAACGCTACTCAGACCTCCGAGTCGTGATCGATCATGGCGCCAAGCCGCGGATTCGGCAGCGCGACTTCTCGGACTGGGCAGCTCGAATGCGAACACTCGCCAGGGAAACGAACGCTTGGTGCAAGATTTCCGGACTCGTGACCGAAGCCGGCTCAGCCGACCCTGACATGCTCAAGCCGTACGTCGATCATCTCGTGGATTGCTTCGGGCCGCAGCGCTTGCTGTGGGGAAGCGACTGGCCTGTGTGCGAGGGCATCTGCAATTATCGTGCGTGGTATGGTATCGCGCGCAGTTTGCTGGCTGACTTGTCAACTACCGAATGCGATGCTCTGTTCGGCGGTGTCGCTCGCAATGTGTATCGGCTGAATTCTCCGACACGTACGCGCGATCCAATCGCCTCCGACAGTCAGTACTAGTTTCCGGTCTTTTTATGTCTAGCGGCCCAATTTCGCCTCTCCTGCTTTTGCATCCCGACGACAATTCCCTCGTCGCACGCCGCTCGCTGGAAGCCGGCGAGGAAGTCGTCATCGATGGCGAGGCCATTCGCATGCCGCAAGCCATCGCATTGGGTCACAAAGTCGCACGACGTGCTTTGGCTGCCGGGACTGAGATCTTGAAGTACGGAGCACCGATCGGATCGACAACCAAGTCGGTGATGAAAGGCGAGCATCTGCATCTTCATAATTTGAAGAGCGACTACATCGCAACTCACACGCGCCAGGCCACCTCAGGCTCGACCGGCACTTAAGAGACCATCATGCGCGGATATTTACGTTCCGACGGCCGCAAAGGTATTCGCAATGTCGTCGCCGTTGCCTATCTCGTCGAATGCGCACATCACGTTTCGCGCTTGATCGTGCAGAAGTCCGGGAGCGATGACGTCCACCTCATCGGCTTTCCTGGCTGTTATCCGAACGCGTACTCATTGCGGATGATGAAACAACTTTGCACGCATCCAAACGTGGGCGCGGTTCTACTCGTCTCGCTCGGCTGCGAGGGTTTCAATCGCGAGGAACTGCAGAAGGCGATTGCAGAGTCCGGGCGCCCCGTTGAGCTGCTCGTCATTCAGCAAGCAGGCGGCACGTTGAAGACGATGAATGCCGGCATTGCAGCAGTAAGGAGAATGCGCGAACAGATCGCATCAACGCCAATGGTGCCGATGCAGCTGAATGAACTCGTCGTAGGAACCATCTGCGGTGGATCGGATGGCACAAGCGGGCTTACAGCCAACCCGGCCGTCGGCCGCTGCTTCGATCGGCTCGTGCAAGCAGGCGCTGCATGCATTTTCGAAGAAACCGGCGAACTGATTGGCTGCGAACGCGTCATGGCCGATCGCGCCATCACACCGGAGCTTGGTGTAGAGATCGACGCATGCGTGAAAAAGGCTGCGGATTACTACCGCGTGATGGGCTACGGAAGTTTTGCACCGGGCAATGCAGAGGGTGGGCTCACGACGTTAGAAGAAAAGTCGATGGGTGCGTATTCGAAATCGGGCTCATCGCAGATCTCTGGCCTGATCAAGCCTGGCGATACGCCTCCTGCCGGCGGGCTCTACTTATTAGATGTGGTACCCGATGGCGAACCGCGCTTCGGTTTCCCCAACATTTCAGACAATGCGGAGATCGTCGAGCTGATTGCGTGCGGCAGTCACGTGATCCTGTTCACCACCGGGCGAGGCTCAGTCGTGGGTTCCGCGATTTCTCCCGTAATCAAGGTGTGTGCCAATCCTGAAACCTATCGCCGCATGGAAGACGACATGGATGTCGACGCAGGCAGAATTCTCGAAGGCCGCGCGGATCTAGATGAGGTCGGCAACGAAATCTATTCGTTGGTGGAGGCCGTCGCATCCGGTGCGCTCAGCAAGTCCGAAGCACTCGGTCATCAGGAATTCATCCTGACGTACAAGCAGTTCGAGCCGATCGGGCCCGCATGCTTGCCCGTGTCCGCGACTCGTATTGCCGAAACCGCCTGAGCATGTTCGATCTGAAGGGCAAACGCGTCCTCGTGACTGCCGCCGGCCAAGGCATCGGTCGCGCAATCGCGCAGCGTTGCATCGAGCTGGGATCGCACACATTCGCGACGGATCTTCGCAGCGAGTCGCTGCGAGGGCTCAACTGCACAACGCGCTCACTAGACGTCACGAACCAAGTCGCGATTGAAGGCATTGCCACTGAGCTCGGCCACGTCGACGCATTGATCAATTGTGCAGGCTTCGTGCATGCAGGAACGATCTTGGAATGCGACGACAAAGCTTGGGACTTCTCGTTCGATCTGAATGTGAAGTCGATGTACCGAATGATCCGCGCGTTCCTGCCGGGAATGTTGGCGCACAAGTCAGGCTCGATCGTGAACATGTCCTCAGTCGCAAGTTCGATCAAAGGTGTCCCGAACCGATTCGTCTACGGCGCAACCAAAGCGGCGATCATCGGATTGACGAAAAGCGTCGCTGCCGACTTCGTCACCCAAGGCATACGCTGTAATGCGATTTGCCCCGGCACCGTGGACACGCCATCGCTCGATGAACGCATGCGCGCAACCGGCGACTATGAAGCTGCCCGCGCCGCCGTTGTCGCGCGCCAGCCGATGGGCCGCCTCGGCAGGCCTGAAGAGATTGCGGCGTTAGCGACGTATCTCGCATCTGATGCGTCGGCGTTCACGACGGGACAGATTCATATCATTGATGGTGGGTGGACGACTTAAGATCGGAAGTCTAGGACGTAGGAATATTTGGCCACATAGAACGCATAAAAGAACTGAATCGCCGAAAGATGATCTCTATCGAAGATAGCGCGGGCTGAACAAGCAAACGCTGTCACATCGCATTTTCGAACTCCTTTTTGCGTTCTCTGCGGCTAATTTGTGTTTTCTAGTTTCGTCTCTCTCGGAGTACCAATGAAGCTTTTGCGACACGGCCCTGCGGGCCAAGAGCGTCCGGGAATTTTGGATCGCAGCGGACACATCCGCGATCTATCCGGCATCGTCGACGACATCGCCGGCGATACGTTGTCCTCGCAAGGGCTCGCGAAGATCAAAGCCCAGAACATCGATAGCCTGACGAAGGTCCCTGAGAACACACGCATCGGTCCCTGCGTCGGCCGCGTCGGCAAATTCATCTGCATCGGTTTGAATTACGCCGATCACGCCGCCGAAACTGGCGCAGCGATTCCCGAAGAGCCGATCATTTTCATGAAAGCCACGAGTGCCATTTGCGGGCCGAACGACAACGTCATCCAACCGCTCGGCTCGACGAAGCTCGATTGGGAAGTCGAACTCGGCATCGTGATCGGAACAACGGCGCGTTACGTTTCAGAGGCCGATGCGCCGAAGCACATCGCCGGCTACTGCGTCATCAACGATATCTCCGAGCGCCATTTTCAATTGGAACGCGGCGGTCAGTGGGACAAGGGCAAAGGCTGCGACACCTTCGGTCCGATCGGCCCTTGGCTAGTCACGCCTGACGAAGCAGGCAACGTCGAAGACCTCGCGATGTGGCTCGAAGTAAACGGCCGCCGCTTCCAGAACGGCTCGACGAAAACCATGATCTTCAAACCGCACTTCCTCGTGAGCTACTTGAGTCGCTTCATGAGCCTGCAACCAGGCGATGTGATCTCAACCGGCACACCTCCCGGTGTCGGCCTCGGCCAGAAACCACCGCTCTACCTCAAACCCGGCGACGTCATGGAATTGGAAATTGCCGGGCTTGGGAGACAGCGGCAGGTGGTGATGAAATACGAGAAGTGATGAGGTGATGGAGTGATGAAGTGAACTGCGTGGCTCGCATTCGGATCAACCGTTCGTGCTGAGCTCGTCGAAGCATTCCCGTTTCCAATGCCGTGCAAGGCAGGACGCCGAAATCGGCCGTTTCCCGTTTCCGCCGCACATGGATGTGCCAATGCCGCGAAAGGCAGGACGCCGAGAGCGGCCGTTTCCCGTTCCCCGTTCCCTCCGAGAACAACATCATGCTCAAAACATTACTCCGCACGTCCATCATCGCTCTGAGCGCACTGGCAAGCGCTGCATTCGCGGCCGAACACCCTATTCCCCAAGTCGTCAATCGCGATGGTCATTTCGCCTTAATGGTCGACGGTGCTCCGTATCTGATGCTCGGGGCGCAGGTGAATAACTCCAGCGCTTGGCCGGCGATGCTGCCGAAAGTGTGGCCAGCGATTGAGCAGATTCATGCGAACACGATGGAGATTCCGATTGCGTGGGAGCAAATCGAACCAACGGAAGGTCACTTCGACTTCTCGTTCCTCGATCAACTACTGAAAGACGCGCGCGATCACAATGTGCGGCTCGTGCTGCTTTGGTTCGGTACGTGGAAGAACAACAATCCGAACTACGCTCCGGAGTGGGTCAAGCTAGACAATAAGCGCTTCCCGCGCGTCATCAACGCGAAAGGCGAGCAACGCAATTCGCTTTCGCCGCATTTCCAGGCCACGCTCAATGCTGATCGCAAGGCCTTCACGCAGTTCATGCGCCATCTCAAGAGCGTGGACAGCGAGCGCACCGTGCTCATGGTGCAGGTCGAGAATGAGACTGGAACGTATGGTGCGGTTCGTGATTTCTCGCCGACCGCTCAGAAGATTTTCGATCAGCCGGCACCGGCCACTCTGGTGAAGAAACTGCACCGCCAACCCGGCAGCTGGAAGCAGGCATTCGGTAAAGACGCTGATGAATTTTTTCATGCCTGGCACGTTGCCCGATTCGTCGAGCAAGTCGCCGCGGCGGGAAAGGCCGAATACGCAATACCGATGTACGTGAACGCGGCACTGCGCGATCCGTTCAAATACCAGGATCCTTTCAGCTACTCGAGCGGTGGCCCGACTTGGAACGTGCTCGATGTGTGGAAAGCTGCAGCTCCATCAATCGACGTGCTCGCGCCGGATATCTACATGCCGGAATATGCGAACGTCATCAAAACGCTCGAACAATACTCGCGCGATGACAACGCACTGCTCGTGCCCGAGATGGGCAACAGCATGAATTACGCCCGGTACTTCTTTGCCGTCGTAGGTCATGGCGCGATCGGCTACGCGCCATTCGGCATGGACTTCACCGGCTACTTCAACTATCCACTCGGCGCCGCGAAGTTCGATCCCGAAACCATCCATGCTTTCGCGCGGAACTACGAA
>DASTSB010000373.1:0-2884 GCA_035760885.1 Steroidobacteraceae bacterium
TCACTCCATCACTTCATCACCGAAGCCAAGAAATTGGACAGTATGAACAGGATTGACAGGATGGCCGAGGCTGAGAAATCTGTTCCTGCTTTCATACATCCTGTTCATCTTGTTAATCCTGTCTAGATTCTTCGTGTCGCATTCCCAAGCAGCCCAGCTTTCGTTCGTCCACCGTTCACGCGCGTCGCGCCATCACTTCATCACGTCATCACTTCATCTTTGCCGTTCTTCGCCTTGCCTCCAGCCGCTCTACTGTCTCCTAACCCCGAACGAATAGCCTACAATCCCCAGCCCTTGCCGTGCCTGCGGCAAGGAACGGGGGACGCGTCGTGTCGTTGACCACTCACGTGCGTTGCAAGCAGGCGTTTTCCAACAGACTTACGGCACAACAAAAGACGGTTTGGAGACGAGATATGTCAGGTCGATTACGTTCATCGCTTCGTGTTGCCATGCTGACCTTGGGATCGGCATGCATTCCACTGATCGCCGCGCCGGCGTTGGCGGCCTCGCCGCAGGCCACGGCGCACCCAGAGTTGTGGCCTCAAGCGGCGTCCCCGAAAGCACTCGCGGATGCGCAAACGGAAGCGAAGGTCGCGCAATTAATGAAACAAATGACGCTCGAAGAAAAAGTCGGGCAGGTCATCCAAGCGGACATCACGTCGATCAAACCTGAAGACTTGAAGACCTATCCGCTGGGTTCAGTGCAAGCCGGCGGTAACTCGTCTCCCAACAGCGATGAGCGCGCGCCCGCTTCCGAATGGGTGAAGCTGCTGCGCGAATTCCGTGCCGCAAACAAGGCCTACTGGGGCCATCGCGAAGCGATCCCGATTATTTTCGGCATCGACGCCGTGCATGGCCACAACAACATCGTTGGTGCAACCATCTTCCCGCACAACGTCGGCTTGGGTGCAGCCAACGATCCAGCATTGTTGCGCAAGATCGGTGAGATCACTGCGCAAGAAGTTGCGGTGACCGGCGCCGACTGGACCTATGCACCGACCGTTACAGTGCCACGCGATGATCGTTGGGGCCGCAGCTACGAAGGCTATTCGGAAGATCCTGAGATCGTCGCCAAGTACGCAAAGGAAATCACGCTCGGATTGCAGGGCGAGCTGGTTGCTGGCCAGCCGATTGCGACGGGCAAGATCGCAGGATCCGCCAAGCACTTCCTCGCCGACGGCGGTACCGAGAACGGCAAGGACCAGGGCGATGCGAAAATCTCCGAAGCCGATCTGATCCGCATCCACAACGCCGGGTACAAACCCGCGATCGATGCCGGGATTCTCACGATCATGACGTCGTTCTCGAGTTGGAACGGCGAGAAGCACGCCGGCAACAAGTCGCTCGTCACCGACGTGCTCAAGGGGCGCATGGGATTCCAAGGATTCGTCGTCGATGACTGGAACGCGCATGGGCAAATTCCCGGCTGCACCAACGATAACTGTCCGCAAGCTATGAATGCTGGCGTCGACATGTACATGGCGCCGGCGGATTGGAAGAACCTTTACGCCAATCTCATCAAGCAAGTTAAAGACGGCACCGTGCCCATGTCGCGGCTCGACGATGCCGTGCATCGCATCTTACGCGTGAAAGTGAAAGCGGGCCTGTTCCGCAGCGAGCGCCCATTGGAAGGTCGCTACGAGTTGCTCGGTTCTGACGAACATCGCGCAGTCGCACGCGAAGCAGTTCGCAAGTCTCTGGTGTTGCTGAAGAACGAAGGCGTACTGCCAATTCGCGGCAATGCCAACGTGCTCGTCGCGGGCGATGCAGCCGACAACATCGGTAAGGCGTGCGGCGGCTGGACATTGTCGTGGCAAGGCACCGGCAACACGAACAATGACTTTCCGAAGGGTCAGTCGATCTTTGCGGGTATTCAAAAAGCAGTGAATGCCGCCGGCGGCAAAGCCACGTTGAGCGTCGACGGTTCATTCCAAACCAAACCCGATGTCGCCGTCGTCGTGTTCGGAGAGGAGCCCTATGCAGAGTTCCAAGGTGATTTGGCCACGATGCACTACAAGCCCGGCGACGATCGCGATCTGAATCTGCTCAAGTCTCTGAAAGCGAAAGGAGTGCCGGTGGTATCGGTGTTTCTGTCCGGACGTCCGCTGTGGATGAATCGCGAAATCAATGCCTCCGACGCATTCGTTGCAGCATGGTTGCCGGGCACCGAAGGCGGCGGCGTCGCTGATGTGCTCATCGCGAATGCGGATGGTAAACCGCGCTTTGATTTCACGGGTCGCCTTGCACGCACGTGGCCGAAGCGTCCTGATCAAGCAACGCTGAATCGCGGTGACACCAACAGCGATCCGCTGTTCGCGTACGGATACGGGCTGAGCTATGCGAAGCCGGGCAAAGTTGCGCACCTGTCAGAAGAAGGCGCAATGAGTGCCGCTGCGAGTGGAGATGTGTTCTTCGGCGCCGGACGCATGCAAGGCGGCGCCCGCGCATTGTTGCGCGATCAAAGCGGGGATCGCCACGCTCCGGCAGACGGCGGCGCCGAAAGTCCGCAAGGCGTCTTGAAGATGGCCGTCGTCGATGCAGGCGCTCAAGAAAATGCACGCAGCCTCACCTGGAACGGGAAAGGCACCGGCACGCTGCAGTTCATCGGCATTTCGCGCGATCTTTCGCGGCAGTCGAATGGAGACATGGCGATCGCGATGTCCTATCAACTTCAGAAGGCTCCGACGAAACCCGTGCAGCTCTCCATGGGCTGCGGCGATGGCTGTCGCGCGACGCTCGATGTCACTCAGTACTTGAAGAACGCCGCGGCCGACAAGCCGCAGTCGTTGAAGGTGAAGTTGAGCTGCTTCGCGGCCAAGGGCGTCGATATGACTCGCGTCGATCAGCCGTTCATTCTTGCAACCGACGGCGAACTGCAACTCAC
>DASTSB010000374.1:0-3229 GCA_035760885.1 Steroidobacteraceae bacterium
CGAGTTGGCATTTCGCATCGAAGAGTACGCGACGGAGTTGAAGTCTCGGCAGACCGATCTGCAGAGTCTGCTCGCGCGCGTCGGCGCGGATGTGACTGGAGAAGCGGACGATGCGATGCAGGCGCTGGTGGAGGAGACGCACAAAATGGCTTCTCTGGCTGACCCGAGTGTACGCGACGCGGCGGTCACCGCCTCCCTGCAAAGAATCATCCACTACAAGATTGCAGGCTACGGAACGATTGCTTCATATGCCAAGGCACTTGGCCGCGATGATGAGGCAGGGCACTTCGCGCAGCTTGCGGATCGCGACAAAGCAATCGACAGCGAACTGACCGAACTCGCGAAGAGCACTTTGAATCCGCAAGCCGTGCATTCTAGCCTCCCCAAAGAAACATCCGTTTCTGCGACGCCGCCAGATAGTCTGCACTAGAACCTATCTCAGAAATTCTTTCGAGCCGTTCCACCCCATAGACGATCCAAGAACTTGGATGGGTTGTCCCTGCTGCACACGCGTGGGTTGCGTGAGAGCGCCAAACGGAATTCTGGCCGGTCACTACAACAAAATTGGCTTTACAAGAGCGTGTCGCTGTCCGCCGTTGTCATCCATGACTGGGCGCACTGGCTTCGCCGCCGCATTTGCACGTAAGCGTGCAGCGGGGCTTTAAAAAATCACTCTGCCCAGCGCACGGCGTGTGATCAACCGATGCGCCTTCTTATATGTCTGGCGCTCGTTGCGGCACCGCTGCGATTGGCTGAGAATGGCGCACCCGTATCCCTCTCGGATGCGCGGATTTCTCACTGCACCATCGCGAAAACACTGACTATTTCCTGCAGCTCAGCGCTGCGGGCTCGACATGACGCGAAGCGCGACTGCAGTTTTGTTCGATCGCCAAGTTAAACGTGTCCGCACGCGTGGAGATTCTCGATGATTAAGGATCGTATGGCCGTCCTCAGCGCCATGATGGAGCAAGGCGTCATCCCCGTTTTCTATCACCCCGACGTCGAGGTCTGTAAGAAGGTGATTCAAGCGTGCGGCAATGCCGGCGCAAAGTGCATCGAATTTACCAACCGCGGCGACTTCGCTTCGCATGTGTTCTACGAAGTCACGCGGCATTTCGACAAAGCCGACCCCAGCATCATCATGGGCGTGGGCTCGATCGTCGATGCGCCAACTGCCGGCGTTTACATCGCGAACGGCGCGAAGTTCGTTGTAGGGCCGATCTTGAATCCGGACGTAGCGAAGGTCTGCAATCGCCGCAAGATCCCGTACAGCCCGGGTTGCGGTAGCGCTTCGGAAATCAGCTACGCCGAAGAACTCGGCTGCGAAATCGTCAAGGTGTTTCCCGGCGGCTCGGTCGGGGGACCTGAATTCGTCAAGGCAGTGCTGGGTCCAATGCCTTGGACTCGGATCATGCCGACCGGTGCGGTCGATGCGACAGAAGAGTCGCTGCGCAAGTGGTTTGGTGCGGGCGTTGTCGCGGTTGGTTTAGGCAGTAATTTGGTCACTAAAGAACTGTTGGAGAAACAGGACTACGCAGGCATCGAAGCGAAGGTCCGCTCGACAGTCGATCTCATCAAGAAGATCCGCGGGAAGTAATCATGGTCGACAACCTGTTGAATATCCGTAAGCCGGAAGAATGCCGTTGGGACTGCGCCTCATTTGGCGAAGTCATGCTGCGATTCGATCCGGGGTTCGGCCGCGTTCGCAACGCTCGCAGCTTCCAAGTGTGGGAAGGCGGCGGCGAGTACAACGTCGCACGGGCGATGCGAAAGTGTTGGGGCAAGCGAGCAACCGTGGTCACGGCGCTACCAGTCAATGATCTGGGTTGGCTGGTCGAAGACTTCATCATGCAAGGCGGTGTCGATACGTCACATATCGTTTGGCGCGAATTCGACGGGCTCGGGCGCAACACCCGCGTCGGTCTCAACTTTACCGAGAAGGGATTTGGCATTCGTGCAGCCCTCGGATGTTCCGACCGCGGTCACTCGGCGGCATCGCAGATTCGTCCCGGCGAAGTGAATTGGGAAAAGCTCTTCGGCGAAGAAGGCGTGCGTTGGTTTCACACCGGCGGCATCTTCGCGGCACTCGCACCGAACACATCGGAAGCGGTCATCGAAGCAGTCGAAGCGGCGCGCAAATATGGAACGATCGTTTCTTACGATTTGAATTACCGCGCGTCGCTTTGGAAAAGCCAGGGCGGGAAGGACGGCGCGCAACGCGTGAATCGGAATATTGCGAAGTACGTGGATGTGATGATCGGTAACGAAGAAGACTTCACGGCTTGCTTGGGTTTCGAGGTTGAAGGTCTCGATGAACACATCTCAGCGATCGATCCCTCGAACTTCAAGAAGATGATCGAAACCGCGGTGAAGCAATTCCCCAATTTCAAAGTCGCTGCGACGACGCTGCGTAACGCGAAGACCGCAACGTTCAACGATTGGTCTGCGATCGTGTATGCAGGCGGGCAGTTCTATCAGTCCGTGATGCGCGAGAATCTCGAAATCTACGATCGAGTGGGCGGAGGCGATGGCTTCGCTTCAGGTTTGGCGTACGGATTCTTAGAAGGCAAGGGTCCGCAAGCGGCGGTCGAATACGGCGCAGCACACGGCGCGCTTGCGATGACGACGCCCGGCGATACTTCGATGGTGAACGTGAAGGAAGTCGAAGCAGTTATGAAGGGCAAGGGCGCTCGCGTCATCCGTTAAGTCAAACGGTTCTTCGTTCAGCTATGTCAAATGAGTGCTGCGGCCATTCGGTCGCGCACTCGCCGCGTGACCGATCTCACGAATTTCACGCTGTGTATACCGTCGCGTGAGGGGCCGTGTCGGGTTTTGTCGCTCAACGTTATGAGATCGAACAAAAACCACCACGGAGTCCCTCACCATGTTTGCTACGGAAATACCGCCACCCCTTGCGCGAGCTCGCAGTAAACCGATTCGTAGTCGTGCGCGTGTCCAGATCGATCCCAAGATCGTGCTGGATGCAGAGGTCATGCGAGTCGCACCGCGCGGTGTCAGTTTCGTATTGCCGCGCAAGCTCGAAGAGCAACAAAGCTGCAGCTTCGACATGAACCTGTTTGTGGAAGGTTCGGTGCGCCGCTTGCGCGGTGTCGGTCGGATTGTCTCGTGTTTTTGTGCCGGCATGGACGGATTTCGAGTCGCCATGCAATTCACCGATTTGGATGAGGACAGCGCTGCCGCCTTGGAGGCTTTGCTCGCCCGCGGCTGA
>DASTSB010000375.1:0-2068 GCA_035760885.1 Steroidobacteraceae bacterium
GAATCGATTACATCGAGCGTCAATGTCGCGTGCTCCGTCGGATGACGACCAAGGGGCAAGCTGATGCCGATGCCGCCGCCCACGCCGCCACTGCCGCCGACGGCACCGACGCCCACGCTCGGCTTGGGCTTGGCGAGTTCATAGCTTGAATACGCGTAGCTGAGTTTGCAGTCCGCTGGACTGCTTTCGGTTTGGTATCCCTTGCTTCGCATCGTCGTCATCGCAGTGCGCTGAATACGTTGCGCCATCAAGGAGGCCGGGTCTTTCGATGGCTCATGCCATGCGAATGTGTTGCAGAGTTTGGGCGTTTCCGCTTGATCGACTCGAACCGCGGATTTTTGCGAAGCGCATGCGGAGCACACGAGCGCAGCCAACGCGCTCACGAACAAAGTCGTGCGAGCAGATCGGCTAGCGCGAAGCGGTCGGTCGATTGGCGATTCCCGAACCGCCGCCTGTTGGCTCAGTGGTTTCCGCAGTGCGAATCGGTGCGACGTATTCATAGTGCCAAGGCTCGTGAGGTGTTTGCAGCGGACCGACGAAGTGAGTATTCGCCGTCGCGTTCTGCAGTTTCGCCGACCAGCCCTGATCTTCCCATATCGATTGCGAGACCGAAATGTCAGCCGGCGCAACGGTCTTGCCGGCATGCACCACCTGAAAATCGATCGCGCGCAATTGGTCGTGAAGCGACAATCCTGGCGTAGCTAGGGGCGCTGCAGGATTCGGATGCCAGTTGCGCAAGAACTTCGCAAACCGCTCCACATCGGCTGGGTCGGGGTCGCCTCCGTAAGCGGGCTTTTGCAGTTCGCGCAGGGCAGCCCGTTGTAGTGATTGGGCGACGCGGGCGACGTAGCGATTCGAATTCCAGCGCGCGAGCTGGGTGTCGAGGCTGCGCACCTTGGTATTCGCGTACAGCGTATAGCCGGGATTTTGCTCCTCGAAGCGCGCGCGGATGGCATTCACTTCTTTGATCAGGGCGCGGTACTCACGCTTGTGGGTGAACGCCTCGATCTGTTCGGCCGTCCAACTCCACCGCCCATCAATCCTGTCTTCAAAGCGCAAGTAAGAACGGGATGCCAAGAGGCGCCGCGGCAAACCATCCATTTTTTGCAGGGTGTCCTGGGCGCGCGCCGGCAAGTCCGCAGCCACCAAACTCGCGTAGAGCTCCATCTTCGCGTCCAGAACCGGATCATGTTGTGCCGGATTTTTATGTGCCGAAGCGGCGGCCCATACCGCTCCCGTCCAGGCACACATCAATCCAAACAATGCGCCCGCCAGCGACTTTCCAAAGGACATCGGGCTACCGCCAAGTGAATGGAATCCACATAGAGTGCTGCGGCAGGCGAGATGTTCCGCAGTGGCGGAGACGGATGAGGCGACGGATCGCTTCGCGATCAGGAGGGACTGCCGTCAGGAAGGATGCGGCCGCATCAGGATGGACTGTCGTCAAGTCAGAACCGGAGCCTCGGCGGACGATGTATGTCAGCAGCAACGTGTCGATTTTCTGGCCGCGGGTAGATCCGTCTTCTAGGTCGCACTAGCTTACCTATGCCTTACATGCGAGCCCCCGCATCTGCACGGTGACTGTCGCTTCGCTTTCTGACCTGACGAGAGTCCTACTTGACGCGAAGCGTCCCACCTGACGTAAGTCCCTCCTGATCGCGAAGCGATCCGTCGTGGCATTTCAGACCAAATTATTCACTCCTTCCTTCTCGATCACGATCGAGCCCTTCAATACGAGCGCGGCAATCGCGCCGATGGCGGCAAGCTGCGGAGCGAGTAGGGTACCGACAACGCCGACGGTCAGCGGGATGTCGATGAGCACGCGTCCTTCTTCGTTCTTGATGATGATGCGTCGGATGTTACCGGCGTGAATGATCTCGCGAATCTTCGCGAGCAGATTGCCGCTGGAAAATGCGAACTCTTCGCGCTTGGGGTCTTGCTCGTTCATAGCCGCACCTCTCATCCACTAGCCAATCAGTTCTTTCAACTTCGCATGTCCCGTTCTGGACATCGGCAACTTGGTGCCATCGGACAAAATTGCAAGCCAACTGTCCTTGCCATACAGATC
>DASTSB010000376.1:0-5501 GCA_035760885.1 Steroidobacteraceae bacterium
TGAGCAGTCGGCGTTGTGTCATATCAGCCGCATAGCTCGCGCGCTGAATGGTGTCGGATAGGTGAAAGTATTCGCCGCTTGGGAGGACTTCGTACAACACCATCGCAATGTCCAGGTCCTTCTTGTTGACGACCGCGCGTAGCGTTGCGCGAAACAAGCCGCTCACTGCAATCGGAGCGTCGAAGGGATCGCTGACGAATGCGACGCCGCGAGAGAGCTGCAGATCGTGAGTGACTATTTCGGATGGATAAGTGTTGGCGCTGACGACGCTGCGGTCCTTGAAGTCCACCGTCATCTCTATCGCACCAGTGCTAGTGGGCTGTGTCGGTGCGAGTCGATAGAAGTCATCTGCTGCCGGTGCGTTAGTTAGATAGAGCATCAGCGACTCACTACTCATCTTCTCGATCGATGGAGCATGACGCCACACGTTCGCTCCCATTACTTCATAGTTAATTCTGTCTTCCAGTAGGGCTGGTTTAGCGCCGTCTTTGAAAACGTGGTCAAACCACTCGAACGTCAATTCCGTCGTATCGAACTGGGCGACCGGATCGATGCTGTAGCCTCGCAAGACCGGTGGCTTGTTCGAACTGCGCACGCCGATGTGATCGTAGGGTCCAATCACTAAATAGTGCTCAGCATTCGGCCGGAATCGGTAGTGCTCTTGCAGACGGCGTACCGCATTGTTCTGACCGTCATCAAAGTAGCCGTCTATCGCGAGCACAGGAATGTCGAGCGTGGCGTAGTCGCCTCCATTCGCTGTCATCGCCTGCCAGTACGAGTCATACGCAGGATGTTTGAGCCAACGGTGCAGCCATGGATTGGCGAGGCCGTCCACCTGATCGATCTCGCGATACGGGCGCCCACTTCGGTACCACTTCCATCCGAGCGTGCTCCAGCGCTCATTGTCCGAATAGAGCTGCTCGTCGAGATCCTTGCCGTTGGTGACGTAGAACGGCCAAGCGTAGTTGGCCGTGAGAAACACATTGTTCGTCATGGGCAATCCATACCCCGGATCATTTGGGCAGTACGGCACGATGGTTTTCAGTGCGGCCGGTCGATGCTTTACCGCAGCCCATTGCGTAAAGCCGTTGTAACTCGCTCCGTACATCCCTACGCGACCGTCGCTCCAGGATTGCCGACTGATCCACTCGATCAATGCGACGGTGTCATCGCCATCGCGCTCGTAGGGCACGACTGCATCTGGGCTATGCCGTTTGCCACGAGCAAACCCAACCACGCCGACATAGCCGTGCGCGGCCGCTTCGATGGCACTCGATAGCATCCATGGATAGGTGTAGATCGTGAATTGAAGGGCTGCGGGAAGTTTCGTTTCGGCTCTCGGCCTCACGACGATCGCGTTGATCGTTGCGCCGTCCGGCGTCTTTATGAGCGCGTCATCGTTAATCACGTATCGATTCGCACGGTCTTCGCCGATCAATGCATCCGTGAGCGGCGCGATCACTTGATAAGCCTTGATGAGTGCGTAACGCCGGCAGAGATCAATGGCCTCGGTTGCCGCGATCCGATCTTTGCCCGCAAGTTGACCGACCGCATTGGTTAGCTGATTGCGCATCGCTTCGAGCGGCGGAGCGCCTAGCCAAGCCATCGCTGTGTAGGCGCCCTTGTTGTCTAGGGCTGCGAAGAATGTTCGAAAGGAAGCGCGGAATGCGCCATCGAAGGTGATTTTGGACTCGGCGACTCGGGACTCCGCATCGGCATAGAGCTCCAACGGGACTATGGATGCGCCATCGCCTGATCCATTCGAGTAGCCATGCTCGGCTCGCCAGTTGCGGATGGTCGTGTACGCCTGCGCGTTCTTATTCGCGGCTATCTCGATCCAGAACAGATCCTGGGAATCGAATCGAGTATTGCCGCGATTATTTGATGCAAGCAGGCGATTGGCGAGGTCCGGTATTGCCGTGTCGAGTGCAGCTGCACTTATGGGTGACGGTGCATGAAACGCCACATCCTGTGCTTGGGCAAACGCACGTGTAGCGACCAACACGTATAGGAGCGCTATGACTTTCCCAGCGCGTAGCATGATCCATTTCATTGAAGCCATTCCGTCGGTTGGTCGTGTCGCTCTCCGAGAATAGCAGAGGTGAGCGGAGGCGTGGTTCGTCGTCGTGCTGCAGGATTCGACAAATCTGACTCCCTCCCCCTCGACGGGGCTCGACGGGGGAGGGTTGGGGAGAGGGTGAGAAGCCAGTTCGCGAATGGCCGGCAACCGGCCGCTTCGACAAGCTCAGCGCGAACGGGGAAGGAGTGCTGAAGCTCCATTCCAGCTAGCGCGAAGAAATCACGCGAGCAACGCTAGTCCCCATTTACTCATGTTCTACAGATGTCGCGACCTCCAGCTTCTGCAGCAACTGCTTCGAGAGAAAATACTTTCCTTTGGACATGACCGAGTACACGCTCCCGACCGCACCGATATCCGCGACTGGATCTCGATCCAGGAACACAATGTCAGCGTCGAATCCGGGTGCGATGCGGCCCGTATGGTTTCCAATCCCAAGAATATCTGCCGCCTGCGAAGTTGCCATTCGCAGTACGGCCCAAGGCGGAATGCCCGCCTGTACGTGCAGCTGCATCTCGCGCGCGTAGAACCATGAGCCGCCATGGCCATCGGTGCCGATCATCATTGGCGCGCCGGCTTCGTATAGCATACGTGCGAAGCGCAGCACCTTGGGCATGATCGACCGAGCGCGGCCGAAGTCATCGGGAGTCCACCCTGTGCTGCTAAGGCGCAATCCTTTGATCGCGGAATCGAGGGTACTGGGATCTTCGTATCGGCGAAACTCAGCAGGATACGCGCGGCTCGGATCATCAGCGTTGTAGACGATCTCGTTCACCACGAGCGTCATATTCAGCGCAACCTTTTTCTCTACGATCAAACGGATCATTTCCTGAATCCGCGGGCCTTTGTAGTTGGCCAGTTCATACCAGCGGTACATGTACTTCGATGTGGGACCGAGTTCGCCCAGGTACGTGGCACGTTCCGCCGGTTCAAGTAGGTCAGGGCTAGTGGCAAGTGCATGTTCAAGGCCATCGATGCCCAGTTGCGCGGCGCGTGTCCAACTCACCTTGTTTAGATGTGCGATTGCCTTGAGTCCGTGTTGATGTGCGACCCGGATCCCTGTTGCGACTTCCTCCTCGCTGAGTTCCGAATAAAGTTTGAAGTACCTCATTCCGAGCTTGGCCTGATGAGCTGCTTCGGTTTGCCACTCATCTTCGGTGCGCGGATAGACGAAATAGGGAGGATCGAAGGGCGGAGGCTCGACGATCGCTCCCGCACTCAATGCGTCGGGTCCGATCCACTGGCCGCTCGCCACCATTTCCTCGTACTTTGCATTCGCCGCCGTTTCTCCGCCCGGGTTGCGGACCGTAGTCACACCGTAAGCAAGCGCGATACGGCCGTAGCGTTGTGAGATCGCATCGTCGCTCCTGAACGTAATCGAGGGCATACCGTCGCGAACTGCAATGATCTGCGGTCCCAGTGTGATGTGCGCATGTGCATCGATGAAGCCAGGGAGGGCAAAACGACCGTGCATGTCGTGGACACGTACCTTTGATTCGACGACCGGAGTGCCCGTGCCGACTGCGACGATTCTCCGATCCTGGACCAAGATGTATGCGTCGGCCGTGCGGCTTTGTTTCTCTGGATCCAGAAGGAACAGGTTTGTATAAAGATCTGAGGTTGTGTGACTCGCCTGGGAGGTCACGCTCAGAAACAAGCTTGCCGTGGACAGTGCGATGAGAATTACAGGGCGCGCGATACAATTCATTAGAGCCTCCCGGTTTCTATGAACTTGTTCAGCAGCCGTAGTCCCGAACCGGGCGCACGTCCTTACACCTATTTCGTTGTAAGAAAGTCAGCGCTCGTGGGACTAGGCACCTAATGGATCCCGAATCAGTCATCGTGCAGTTTGAGCCGGCGTTGGCTCGCGTCGTCGCATCCTACGAGCGGGATCGAGCCCTGCAGGATGATCTACTGCAAGATGTTCTGATCGCCGTGCTCACCTCGCTAGAGCATCTCAACGATCCGAGCAAGCTGAAGCCTTTCGTGTTTCGAATCGCGCACAATCGCTGCGTGAGTCACGTCGCCAAGCGTATGCGCGAACGCACGGGTGAGCTTTCTTTCGAAGACTACGCTTCTGAAAATTTCTGCCACGAGGATGCCGTGATCAACTCGCAGGAACGCGAGCGCCTTCTGGAGGCGGTGCGACTCCTCGAGTTGCCCTATCGGCAGGTAATCACATTGCTCCTCGAAGACATGAGTTACTCAGAGATCGCCGAGTCCCTGGGTATCAGCATCGCGAACGTCGGTGTACGTGCGAACCGTGCGAAGCAACAACTCAAGGCAATGCTTAGCCATGAACGATGAATTTCTCCAAGAGCTTCGCGGAACGTGGCAGTCGCAGACGCACGATACCGATGAAATATTGCGGCGGTTGCGGCGTCGTCGCTGGGCGCCACACTTGGCGTTGGCTGGTCAGGCGGCCGGGTGCGTTCTTGCCCTCACGCTCGGTGTGTGGTTCGCATGGGTGGCAATTTCTATTCCTCAGCAACGAGTATTATTCGCTCTCAGTGCAGGTGTCATGCTGGTCGTGGTCCCACCGATGTGTTGGATGAGTATGGTGGTGCGCCGATCGGCGCTCAGGTGGCATGACGAAACGCCGCAATCCCTTTTGCTTACCGGAATTCGTCGAGCAGACGCTTCGATGCAGACGCTGCGTCTTGCTCGCTGGCACATCAGCGCCATTGGTGGATTCATCGCAGTGCTGTGGGTGTGTCAGGCTCTGGGCCTGATTGATGCCGTTCGGTTTTTAGTTTTCTACACGACAGTATGCATGGCGGCGGGTGCGAGCGGGTTGCTTTGGATACGCGTTCGGATGGATCGCGTCCGGAGGGAGCACGATGCGTGCATGCGGCTGTTGCAGACGCTGCAGGTCGACGAAGGGGCCGACGATGCCTCCGCGCCCCCATCCTAACCTTCCCCCGTCGACGACGTGGGAAGGGACAGGAAATTCGATCTTCTCTATAGAGCAAATGCCCAGAGCAAAATTCTGAAAGATGGGTACCCGACTGCTCGAGTTCGCCGGGACTCGGAACCTGCTGTTTTTTTGTGCTCTTTGTTTCATCCGGCCTTTTGACGCGGGTGTTCCGAGTGAAATCCCGAGTCACCAGTCACGAGTCACGAGTCACGAGCCACGGGTCACGGGTCAGAATCCGCTTCGACAAGCGCAGCGCGAACGGGGAAGGAGGTGGAAGGTGATTGCGTCCTCACGCGCAGTGCGAAACGTGATCCAATCTCCGTGTTCTCCGTCGGCAATTCTAGTGACTGGTGACTGGTGACTGGTCCACTAGTGTCCGACAGATTTCGGTCTGAAGAACGAAAGAGGCTGCATTTTCCGAGACTTGATGGCTTTTTCGGGTGTTAACGACTTGAACGGCGCGCGACGGCGGCGGCAGGGTTTCGGGACGTCCTCAGGAGGTCCCGA
>DASTSB010000377.1:0-5531 GCA_035760885.1 Steroidobacteraceae bacterium
GGGGAACGGGGAACGGGGAACGGGGAACGGGGAACGGGGAACGGGGAACGGGGAACAGGGAACAGGGACCAGGGAACGGCCGCTCTCGGCGTCCTGCCTTCCGCGGCATTGGCACATCCATGTGCGGCCGCCGCTCTCGGCGTCCTGCCTTCCGCGGCATTGGCACATCCATGTGCGGCAGGAAACGGGGACGGGGAACAGGATTGGCGGCCAACTGACAACGGTCAACTCACAACCGTGAAGCAAGCACCGTCTTTGCTGCCCTCTAGCCTCCAGCCCCCAGCCTCCAGCCCCAATCCAACCTACTCCGGACGTGAGAGATCCTCGATCACGGCGCCCAAGAACCGACAAGCCTCGCCCCCAGTAATACAGCGATGATCGAAAGTCAGCGATAGCGGAATGCGCGTGTGGATTTCCGGCGCAGTGGCTCCGGCGACGACGTCGCGTTGCGTTTTGCCTGCGCCCAAGATCGCCACCGTGGGTGGAACGACGAGCGGCGTTGCATACCGTCCTGCGAGCGTGCCGAAGTTGGAGAGCGTGAAGGTGTATTCGCGCATTTCCTCCGGCGTCACGGTCCGATTGCGAGTGCGCTCCTTGAGGTCGTTGAGCGATGCACGTAGCTGCTCAGTCGTGAGTGCGCCGACGTTGCGCAGCACCGGCACGATCAATCCTTCGCCGGTATCAACGGCAATCGCTAGATCCAGCTGCTCGTGAACCTTGCGTGCGGGGCCGCTCGGATCGAACCAGGCATTGAGTCCAGGCTCGGCTTTGATGCCCGCGACGATGGCTCGAATCAAGCGTGCGGTGATATCGCCGCGTTTTTTCCAGCCTTCGATATCCGCGTCGTCGAAGACCGTGCACATCGCGATCTCATCGCGGGACAGCGACATGCTGTGCGACATCGCTTTACGAGTGCCGCGCAATTTGTCGGCATCGGTGATGCCAGGTACGACGACCGCGGGGCCGCGCGCCCGAGTTCCGATGTTCGCTCGTGCGAGCACGTCATCGACGGTGACGAGACCGCGTCGACCTGTGGCGCGGCAGCTCGAGAGTTCGACGTGCAATCGTTTCGCCAACATGCGAACCGCCGGTGCGGCTCGCACGCGCTCGCCAGAACGCCGGCGTGCGCCGCCCGCAATTGCGCGGTCCACGAATTCTTCGTCGCTGCTGGCCATGTGGCCGACGACCATGCCTTGGCCGGACGATGGCGCTGCAGTCTGCGTGCTCGCTGCAGCGGTTTGAGGTTTGGTGCCGCCTTGCACTTCGAATTCAACGAGCGGTTTGCCGGTTTCGACTGTGTCGCCCGGCTTGGCGTGAAACTTCACGATGCGGCCCGTATACGGGCTCGGCACATCGACAACTGCTTTGGCTGTTTCGACCGAGAGCAGCGGTTGATCCACGGTGACCGAATCGCCCTCGTGGACATGCCACGCGACGATTTCAGCTTCCGGCAGGCCTTCGCCTAGATCGGGGAGGTTGAAAGTGGTCATGAGAAGAAGTGACTAGTGACTAGCGGATAGCGGATAGCAGGAACGGAACGGAAAACTCGTGTGCGAGAGGGAGTGAAAAGTGTCTTCATCTTTCTATCCTCTATCCGCTAGTCACTATCCGCGGTCATCGTCGCCTTCACGGCATCGATGATGCGTGGAATGCTGGGAATGTAGTCGTTCTCGAGACGATAGAGCGGCATGACCGTGTCGAAGCCGGTCACGCGCTGGATCGGCGCCACCAAGTCATAGAACGCGTGTTCGGAAACGATGGCTGCGACTTCGGCGCCGACGCCGCAGTTGCGAGCGGCCTCATGCACGATCACCAAGCGGCCGGTTTTTGCGACTGAATCCAGGATCGTTTCGGAATCGATCGGGCTAATCGAAGTGAGATCAATCACTTCGGCATCGATGCCTTGTGCTGCAAGCTGTTCAGCCGCCTTCATGACATCGGCACTCATTGCGCCCCAAGTCACGATCGTAACGTCTTCGCCTTCGCGCAACGTGTAGCAGACATCCAGCGACAATGCGGCGCCATCGTCGGGCACGTCTTGCTTGACCAAGCGATAGATGCGGACGGGTTCCAGGAAAATGACCGGATCGGGATCGCGAATCGCGGCAAGCAGCAACCCATAAGCACGCGCTGGAGACGAAGGGCATACGACGCGAATGCCCGGAATGTGTGCGAGCATCGACTCGACCGATTCGGAGTGATGCTCGGGTGCGTGGATGCCGCCACCATGTGGCATGCGAATCACGACGGGGCAGCTCAAACGCCCGCGGGTGCGATGACGCATGCGGCTCATGTGATTCACGATCTGATCGATCGCTGGGTAAACGAATCCCATGAATTGGATTTCGGCGACGGGACGCATGCCCTGCGCTGCCATGCCGACGCACATGCCCGCGATCATGTTCTCGGCCAGAGGTGTGTCGTGAATGCGTTCGGGACCGAACTTCTCGAACAAGCCGACTGTCGCGCGAAATACGCCACCGCTGCGGCCGACGTCTTCGCCGAGCACGACGACGCTTGGGTCATGGGCGAGTTCCCACGCCTGCGCCATCGCAATCGCCTCGATCATGGTGACCTTGGGCATGATTTAGACGCAGACGCGGGCTGGAGGCTGGAGGCTGGAGGCTGGAGACCAGCGAGTCGAGCGGTGCGAGCAAAACAGGTTCATGACGGTGTATCGATCACTATGCAATTGGTTTTCGTCGAAAGTGGCTTCAGTCCGAATTAGCTCCAGCCCGTAGCCTCGGTCTCCAGCCGGCGATCAATGCGACGGGCGACCGGTCCCGGCATACCGGCGTGCGAGTTCTTTTTGCGACTGCAAGCCACGAGGTGGGTTCGCAAACAGGTAATCGAACATCGCATCGGTGGGTTGTTTGGCTGTGTTGAAGTATTCCTGCACGGCGGCCTCGACTTCAGCCGAGAACTGCGCACGCATCTGCTGATCTTTGGCATCGTCCAAAACGCCGCGGCTTTCCAGCAAGCGTTTCATGCGAATCATCGGTTCGAGCTTCCAGGCATCCGCAACTTCGGACGCTTGGCGATATCGGGTGGCGTCGTCGGCAGTCGTGTGATCGCTCAATCTATATGTGAGTGTCTCCACGACAGTCGGACCGCCCCCGCGTCGCGCACGATCCAGCGCTTGCTCGACCACCGATCGTACGGCGATGACATCGTTGCCATCGACTTGAATGCCGGGAATGCCCGCGGCAATCGCTTTCTGAGCGAGAGTTCGGGCTGCGGTTTGTTCCTCGATCGGCACAGAGATCGCCCACTTGTTGTTGACGACCACGAATACGACGGGCAGCTGCTTGGCGCCCGCCAAGTTGATGGCCTCGTAGAAGCTGCCTTCTGAAGTGCCGCCGTCGCCGATGTACGCCACTGCGCAACGCGGCTCTTTGCGGATCTTGAATGCCATAGCAGCGCCGGCAGCGTGCAGCGTTTGGGTCGCGATGGGCACGCACCAGGAAAAATCGTGGCGTGGAATGGCGTAGTTGTTACCGCGTTCGTCGCCGCCCCAGTACAGGAGCACCTCGACCATGCGAACACCGCGCCAGAACATCGCGCCGATTTCGCGGTAGACGATGGCCAAAGAGTCTTCGGGGCGCATCGCGGCGCCTACGCCCACGTGAGATGCCTCTTGCCCCAAGCAAGGTGCGTAAGTGCCGAGTTTGCCGGTTCGCTGCAAGTTGATCGCCTTGGCGTCAAACACACGAGCGCGCAGCATGGCCGCGTACATCTTTAGCAGCTCGGCATTGTCAGCGGCGAAGGCGGGCAATTCGGAGGTGGGACGGCCTTCAGGGTCGATACATTGGACGTACTGAACCTGGAATTCGGCCACTGTTCTCACCCTTCGGTCTCCTGGCGCTTTGCCGCTAGTTGCAATCGGCCGCGGATTATAGCGGAGCCCGCCTGGCGCGTCGGCCCGATTCTGGTCCGCAGGCGCGTGAGGGTTCGCAGTCTCTGGAGTGTGATTGGAGCGACGTCGCGAGGGGCTGCTCATCTTCAATCTCCCATGTGGGTGTCGATCATGCGGGCACGATCCATGAGCCGTGCGATCAGCCGGTCCAACGCACGCCGATCGCTCGAACTCAGCGCGTTCAATAGCCGCTTCTCGTATTCGAGCGCCAACGGTGCGACGCGGCTGTATACAGATCGCCCCACAGCGCTCAAGCGCAACATGCTCTTGCGACGGTCGCCTTTGTCGAACCTTCGCGCGACTCGGCGCGATGCCACCAAACTTTGCACCGCGCGGCTCACGGCGACTTTGTCCATGGCCGTTCGCTGAGCAACTTCTACAGCGGACACATTCGGATAACGCGCGAGCACGGCCATCACGCGCCACTCGGGGATCGTGAGCCCAAACTCGCGCTCGTACGCCTGTGCGATGCTCATGCTGACGATATTAGCCAGCACCGAGAGCCGGTAAGGAACAAACCGATCCAGGTGCAGTTTGTCGGCAGAACGATCTCTGGCGGCAAGGCTTGAGCGCATTGCGTGGGGTCTTTATTGACGTCGGGGATGCGGATAGTTTCAATTGTAACCATCCATTGCAACCCCAAATCCGGTCCGGGTGCTCGCGTGTATGCAAAAGCTCCTGACCAACGCGAGGGAATTATGAGTACTCAAGCAAACCCCGCTCCCGCGCAGCACTCGAATGTCGACAATCCGATGGGAACTGACGGATTCGAATTCGTCGAATACACCGCGCCCGATCCGGGCTTGCTACGAACGCTGTTCGAGCGGCTCGGGTTTCCGATCGTTGCGCGGCATCGAAGTAAGAACGTGACGCTCCATCGACAAGGTGACATTAATTTCATCATCAATGCGGAAGCCGGCAGCTTTGGCCAACGCTTTGCCCAACAGCATGG
This sequence comes from Steroidobacteraceae bacterium, assembly GCA_035760885.1. Lineage (GTDB taxonomy): Bacteria > Pseudomonadota > Gammaproteobacteria > Steroidobacterales > Steroidobacteraceae > Steroidobacter. The sequence goes on from DASTSB010000377.1 coordinate 4,869, forward strand.
TCCTTCGGCATGCGCGATGGCGTTCCGCGTGCGCGACGCTGCCTTTGCCTACACGCGCTGCATCGAGCTTGGAGCGAAACCGGTGGAGACGCCGGTCGGTCCAATGGAGCTGCACATTCCTGCGATCGAAGGAATCGGCGGGAGTCTCATCTACCTCGTAGATCGATACGGCGACCGAACGATCTACGATGTCGATTTCGTGCCGGTCGCGAACGCTGCGCCGTCGCGTTCGGCAGGTCTGACATATATAGATCACCTTACGCACAACGTCGCACGCGGCAACATGAACAAGTGGGCGGGCTTCTACGAGAAGTTGTTCAACTTCCGCGAGATCCGCTATTTCGACATCGAAGGCAAGAAGACCGGACTGTTCAGCCGCGCGATGACGAGCCCGTGCGGCAAGATTCGAATTCCAATCAATGAATCGCAGGATGATAAGTCGCAGATCGAAGAGTACCTGCGCGAGTACCACGGCGAGGGAATCCAGCACATCGCGCTCGGCACGGACGATATTTTCTCGACCGTCGATCAGCTGCGCTCGCATGGCGTGCAGTTTCAAGACACACCCGACACGTATTACGAAGCCGTCGACCGTCGAGTACCCGGACATACGGAGAAACTTGAAGAGATGCGCAAGCGGCGCATTCTGATCGATGGCAATCC
>DASTSB010000378.1:0-10357 GCA_035760885.1 Steroidobacteraceae bacterium
TTGGCTTCGAGTTCCGCAATCGGCTGCTCGAAATCCAGAAAATTCATTGCCATACGCAGGTTGCCTCAAGAGAGGGGCCGGAACATAGCGGGCGGCGGGGCGGGAAGCAAGGAGGAGCAGTCTGTGATGGGGTGATGGGGTGAAGGCGCAGAGCGCGTGAACGGCGGAGCTCGGCACCAGGCGGTAAGCCCTGCCACTTCTGCAACCGTCGCTTTTCACTCCATTACCCCATCAATCCATCACCTCGCCATTCATCACATCATCACATCATCACTGGCTCTCATCCGGCACTCCCCCACTGCGCGCCAAATCCTGTGGCTTGATTTTGTCCACATTGAACTTCGCCGCACGGTCGCGCATGGTTTTGAGTACCTGTTCTAGCGGAGGCGGATCGTCGCTGATCCAGCGCAGTGGATTGATTCGACCCACGACGAACGAGCGCAAATACGGGCTCTGCAATCCGCGTTCTTTCAGGGCCGCAACCACTTCCGCCACGCGCTCATCCAGATCGAACACTTGATCGGCAATGCGCTGATGGCGAGCCAGCGCCTTGGACAAGGGCTCATCAACGAAAGTCAGCAAGCGCCGCAGGATCGGATGATAGGAGCCGCCCGCGAAATTGCCGCGCTTCTCGTAGCACAGTCCGAGCGTAATCAACGCAGGCTCTTCGAGATAGAACGCCAAATCGCTTTCCAGACGGCGCGGATCTTCGTCCATCAAGTTTCTGAAGATGCGAATCACCTCGAGCGACTTCTCTCGCAAGTTGTGCGCCTTCTCGGTGTTCAGGGCGAGAATTTGCCATGCGATCTCACGCTTTGGCACCACCAACGCAATGATCGATTTCGCGCCCAACCGCCGCATTGCTTCCAGCCGATGCAATCCGTTGGGAGTCCAGAAGCCTTCAGTCGGCGCCGTGATTGCAATCACCGGATCCAGAAACAGCCCCGTTCGATCGATGACGGCGGAGAGCTTCTTGTGATGCGCATCGGACAGATCGCGCTGGAATGGCGTGGGCTCGATGCGATCGATGGGCAATGCCGCCAGGATCAGCGGCTGCTTGCCGAGCGGCTCACAGTAGCTCGCGATAACGAAGCCGCCTTCGCTTTCAATTCGCGCCACCGCTTGTGCTGCATCGCCGCTCAGTGCCTCCAAGCGACAGTCCTGCGGCAGCACGCCTCGCGTTCTAGGCGCCGCCTTCTTCGGCGTTTTGCGGCGAGCGGGAGCGCGTTTTTTCTTCTTCGCTGTAGCCATGAGTATCCTCGCTGAACGTATACACCCCAGAGGAACAGTCGGGAATTCGAGCGCGTTCGGTTGGCAGATCTTCTCGCGTGCAGTTTCACGGAGTTTAGAAGGAGGCCTTATGCGAACTCAGCTGACCGGACCCTTGCAAGATTTGCGCGAAGACCTGCTCGCAGTGGCTCGCGATACCGAATCTCTCCTGAAAGCGACGGCGAACGTGACGGGCGATCAGATTCAGCAAGCCCGTTCGCAAGCCCAAGACAGCCTTCACCGCGCATTCGATCATCTTTACGATCGGCGTATCCGCAAGCGCGTTCGAAAAGCCCTCAAGACAGCCGACGGTTACGTTCAAGACAATACTTGGGCAATGATCGGAGCGGCCGCCGCCGCAGGCGTGTTGCTCGGCCTACTCGCGAAGCGCCACTAGATCAATCTCCCATCGGCCCTTTACTCGCGAGTGTTGAGCAGATTTGCCGGCGAGTACTGATCCGTAAGGACTCGAGCTCGCTTATTCCAATCGACTTTGCGAGAGAACATCCCGCTCAAATTCGAGCGCTCAAAGCCGAGTGCGTCGAACTTCACCTCCCAGGGACGGCTACTCGCTCGAAGTGCCTCGGCGTCAGGCAGCGGACCATTGCGAGCAATGATCACGCGATTGCCGGACTTCAGATTGAAGAACTGCGGAAACACTGCGGCGTAGGTAGTGGACTCGTGATCGTAGAGCCGGCTGGATGAAAACGTGTTCGCCGTGAGTACGCCATCGGGCTTCAGGATCGACTTGACCTCGGTGATGAATTCGCGCGTCAGCAGATGCTCAGGGATGTACTCGTGATCAAAAGCATCGAGCAGAATCCAGTCGTACGTCCGCGCCTCGCGCCGAGCTCGCTTCACATACACTCGCCCGTCTGACTCGATCACGCGTGTGTGCGCGTTTTCGGCGAAGCCGAAGAACTGCTTCGCGACGCGCACCACTGCCGGATCGATCTCGACGATGTCGAGTTGCGCCTCTGGAAGCAGCTCATTGATCGCACGCGGCAACGTTCCTCCCCCGAGTCCAATCAAAAGAATCGAGCGCGGGTTTGGATTCACGTACAACGAGGCGAGCATGAATTGCGGATACGACATCACGATCCGCCTTGGATGCTTCATGTCCACACATGTCTGACGGCCGATGCGGCACCATCGCGTGAAGCACATGCAGCGCACATCGCCTGTCTGGTACACCAGAACCTCGCGATACAGCGAGCGCTCTTCATGCAGCAGCTTCATGGACTCCGGCCACGCAGCAGACGCAAGTAGGCCTGCCGCGACCGCGAATAAGAATCCGAGGGATCGCGATAATTTCATGAGTCGAGATGATGCTTATGTGCCGCGGGCAGCATCGCTAACAGTCCTAGCAGCAGGGAGATCGAAATCATGCTGAACAGGATCTGATTCAGTTCGAGCCACAGGACCAGATAAAACGATGTCAACAATGTTCCTGCCGCGCTGCCGAACGTGGAGGCGAAATAAAGCTGTCCCGCATGTCGTCCTGCGCTCGCGCGCTCGCGAACCAATAGACGGACGGCATAGGGCGACACCATTCCCGATAGTGCAGTGGGCACCAGAAACAACACCATCGCGGCCAGCAATGATCCATAGCGTGGATCCGACGTTGCTATGGCGATTGCCTCGAGCAAGTTCTCGCTCCAGATGATGGTCGGCAGCGCCGTAACCGCGGCGAGCAAAAGAATCATCCCGAGCTTGCGCAGACTGGGACTTCGCATCGAATACCGACCACCCGCCAGATACCCAATCGACAACGCAAGCATGAAAACAGTGATCAGCGCACCCCAAACATAAATGCTGCTACCGAAGGTCGGCGCGAGCAGCCTGGCTCCGAGCAGCTCGATGGCCATCACGAAAAAACCTGACCACGTCGCGATGGCGTAACAGAGGATCGTTGCTGCTGTCTTCATAAGATGAAAGAGAAGATATTTCCACGCAGAGCACTGAATTCCCGGAGAAATGAAACCTTGCCTTTTGTTCTGAGGCTCTGTGATCTCCGTGTACTCCGTGGAGATTTGACTCTCCTAAGGAACCTTCGCCTGACCTGTAGCGGACAGCAGCTTGAACTCATCCTTCACCGTGCCTCGGGCGCGAGGCGCCGTGCCACGTGCCCAGATGGCGTCTTCGAAGTCTCGCGATTCATGCGGCGGAACAGAGACATTCATCCAATGCTGGTCCTGCCACAGTACGATGCAGCCGCTGGGATCTAAGGCGCCTTGGTAGCAATCGCTGCGCACGATGGAAACGGTCACAGATTTGAGCGCGACGTCGGACTCATTCGTTACACGACCGCGCAACTGAAAAGGTGCACCGCCACCAGACAGCTGCAGATCCTGAACCTGGATCTTGTCGATCGGCACCGCTTGCAGATCGATCGCCGGCGAGACGGGCTTGCCGCGCTGCTCCGGCATCGAATCCATGCCGCGCAACCGCTGAACCATTCCCCACGCCAGCATCAGCCCCAACACCACGCACCCCAGAATGCCGACGGGCCGCAAGCGCGGCACGCTCAGCGTAATCAGCACAACGATCGCGGCCAAAATCCAATACACAGGTGCCACTCGCATAGGCTCGGGCGGAGGTGGAAAAGGTTGCAAGCATACCCGGAACCAGGCGGAACGCAGGACGTTGTTATCCGGAACGTTCAAGCAGTTTCTTCACCGTAAGGAGGCCGACATGGGCACCTCTTCCAGAAACGAAGGCGAAGGCAATAAGACGGCGGATCGCAACTATCGCGAAGCCACCAAGAATTTCGTTGAATCCGAGCGCGGTCAGCGCGAGATTCAACAAGCTGGCGACGTGAGCGCCAGCGAAGAGAACGAGATCCGCAGCGCCGAGGAACAAGCCAAGTCTCGCGCCAAAGAACACGATCCCGAAGAAGTTCGCGATTCGCATCGGGCCTCGTAGAAGTTTGCTGGCGTAAGCTCTGGCCCTCAAACAGGGCCAGAGTTCAGACCAGCCCCAGAGTTCCCGCATCGAATGATTTGCTGATAACGCAAGTCGCGATCGCTTGATGTTCACAATCCAGTGATCGCGGCCTCCCGCTACTGATTCGGGACATCCTTTCGCAGGCGTCCATCACGTCGCTCGGCTCATTCACCTCGCTCGGCCGCTAAGGAATGCAAAGAACTCGTACAAGCATTCGAGTCGATTAGAATCGCGGCAATGAGTCAACCTCCACGCAAACGCATCGTCGATGCGGGCGGCATTGTCTACTCGACCGGCATCGGCGAGCGCTGCCCGAATTGTCTGCGCCCGAAAGCCGAATGCGTGTGCCGCAAAGGAACACCGGGCAAAGCCTCCGCCGCCGGCCCCGTGCGAGTCAGCCGCGAGACTCAAGGCCGCAAAGGTAAAGGCGTGACCGTGATTAGCGGGCTCGGATTGCCTCCCACTGAACTGGATACGCTCGCAACGGAACTCAAGAAACGTTGCGGGTCCGGTGGATCGAGCGGCGATGGACGTATCGAAATCCAAGGCGATCACCGCGACAAACTCGTCGAGGAACTGATTCGCCGCGGCTGGCAGGCGAAAAAATCCGGCGGATGATTTTCAACGGCTCGCAGCGCGAGTCACTTCTCACAGGAGTCTATCTATGAAGGCTGTTTCCAAACTGCAGAAAGCGATGATGCTCTCGCTGCCCGCGCTAATTGCACTGAGCGCGAATGCCGCCCCCGTGACGTACAACATCGACGCCGCGCACACATATCCGAGCTTCGAAGCCGATCACATGGGCGGAGTTTCCACCTGGCGCGGCAAGTTCAATGCCACGAGCGGCAAGATCGTTCTCGACCGCGAGGCTCAGACGGGCACGATGAATGTCACCGTGGATGTCTCCTCGATCGACTTCGGCAACGACCGCCTCAACCAGCACGCTCAGTCACCTGACATGTTCGATGTCGCGAAGTATCCGACCGCGACCTATGAAGGGAAGCTGGTGAAGTTCAAAGATGGCGCGCCGACTGAAGTACAAGGCACGCTGAACCTGCACGGCATCACCAAGCCAGTGACGCTCAAGATCGATCATTTCCTGTGCAAGAAGCACCCGATGAACGGCAAGGAAGTCTGCGGTGCAAATGCGACGGCGAATCTCAACCGCGAAGAGTTCGGGATTAGCTATGGCAAGCAACTTGGGTTCGATATGAATGTGCTGCTGCGCATTCAAGTCGAGGCGGCTCCAGCACCGCAGATTTAAAACATTTCACACGGAGGGCACGGAGAACACCGAGTTTCAAATAGCTTGTGGACGATGATATTGCGGACCGAATTACGGCATGAATTCCGCCTTGTCTGGCCATCGTCATTCTCCGTAGGCGTTTTTCACCTCCGTGACCTCCGTGTGAACCCTCTTACTCAGTGGTGCAGCCCATAGACCAGCCGCACGCCATCATGGCCGCAGAGTTGAGAGAGCTTCTCAGTCAGCTCGCGAGACGGTTTCACGCGCCACTCTTCCGATAACACGAGTTCCGCTCGAGCAGCGTCGCTGCGATAGTGAACGACGACGGAGCAGCGTCCGCCGCGAAATGGGCACAACGTCTGCTCCAACGTCTTAACGAATTCGCGATCCGGCGTTGACGGCCAACGAATCAGCAACCGGCGTGCATGCTGTTCGCGAGCTTGGTCGATATCCATCACGCGCTTGGCATTCAAGCGCCAGCCTTCGATGAATTCGTCGAAGCGCAGCGAACCTTCGACGATGAGGATCGCACTCTTCGCGATCAGCGTTCGGTACTGCTGCCAAGTTTCCTCGAACATCGATGCTTCGATGCGTCCGCTGCGATCATCGAGCGTAAAGATGATACGCCCGCCGCGTTTACCCATATCGAAGACCATGCCAGCAACGGTCGCCGGCTTGCCTTGGAATCTGAAGCCTTCCTGTTGAACGACAGGCCGGTCGCCGGTGAGATCGGCAATACGTCCGCTCACGATCGGTTTGATTTCCGCTTCGAATTCTTCGAACGGATGGCCGGTTAGATAGAGCCCGAGCGTGTCGCGCTCACCCTCGAGGCGAACACGTCGACTCCATTCCGGCAGCACTTCGGTGGTCACCGCGGGCGGTGCGGATGGACTGGTATCCATGAGCCCGAACATGTCGTCCTGCCCGACGACCCGAGCGCGAATCGTTTGATCTGCGAGTTGCATCGCCGCGGGCAATGCATGCATGAGCGTCGCGCGATTGGCGCCTATCAGATCCGTGGAACCCGATCGGATGAGCGCCTCCATGACACGTCGATTCAATTTGTTCAAATCGCTGCGCCGGCACAAATCGGGCAAGTCACGGAACGCACCGTTTGCTTCGCGCTCCTTCACGATCATTTCGATGACGGACTCGCCAACGCCTTTGATCGCACCTAGCCCGTAGCGAATGCTGCGCGCGCCAGAGACGGTGAACATGTAGTAGGAACTATTGACGTCCGGCGGCTCCACCTTGAGATTCATGCGCCGTGATTCGTCAATCAACGTGACGACCTTATCGGTTTTATCCATATCCGATGAGAGCACTGCCGACATGAACGCCGCCGGATAGTGCGTTTTCAGATATGCCGTCTGATAAGACAACAATGCATACGCAGCCGAGTGCGACTTGTTGAAACCGTAACCGGCGAACTTCTCCATCAAATCGAAGATATGCGCCGCGGTTTCTTGCGCGACGCCGCGCGCTGTCGCTCCTTCGACAAAAATCGAGCGCTGCTTCGCCATTTCCTCGGGCTTCTTCTTGCCCATCGCGCGCCGCAGCAGGTCCGCACCGCCGAGCGTGTATCCGGCAAGCACCTGCGCAATCTGCATCACTTGTTCTTGATACAAGATGACGCCGTACGTTGGCGCGAGCACCGGCTGCAAATCCGGATGCAGATAATCGATGGGACCGGTCGTCTTGCCGTGCTTGCGCGCGATGAAGTCATCGACCATCCCAGACTGCAGCGGACCCGGTCGGAACAGCGCCACTAACGCGACGATGTCCTCGAAGCAATCCGGCTGCAAACGCCGAATCAGATCCTTCATACCGCGCGATTCCAGCTGGAAGACGGCCGTCGTCTCACAGCGCTTGAGCAACTCGTACGTAGGCTTGTCGTCCATCGGCAGCGCCGTGATATCGAGCGGCGGCTCACCCTTCTGCGCGCGTTCTACGTTGATGATCTTCACCGCCCAATCGATGATCGTGAGCGTGCGCAGACCCAAAAAGTCGAATTTGACGAGTCCCGCGGCTTCGACGTCGTCTTTGTCGAATTGCGTGACGACGCTGTTGCCGTTCTCATCGCAGAAGAGCGGCGCGAAATCCGTCAACACCGACGGCGAGATCACCACGCCTCCAGCGTGCATGCCGGCGTTGCGCACCAATCCTTCGAGCGACATCGCCATATCGAGAATCGTGCGAGTCTCTTCTTCGTTTTGATAACGACGGCGTAGCTCTTCTTCCTTGGCGAGCGCGTCTTTCAGCGTGATGCCGAGTTCGAACGGAATCAGTTTCGCGATGGAGTCCGCGAATCCATAGCTCATCCCGAACACGCGAGCCACGTCGCGCACCACCGCCTTCGCTGCCATCGTGCCGTAGGTGATGATTTGCGAAACGCGCTCTCTGCCGTAGCGATGAGCGACGTATTCGATGACGCGATCGCGCCCGTCCATGCAGAAGTCGACGTCGAAGTCGGGCATGGACACGCGTTCCGGATTCAAGAAGCGTTCGAACAGCAAGTCGTACTGCAACGGATCCAGATCGGTGATCCCGATTGCGAATGCGACCAGCGAGCCCGCACCCGAGCCGCGGCCCGGCCCGACCGGCACACCGTTCTCGCGCGCCCAGCGGATGAAGTCGGCGACGATCAGGAAGTAACCCGCGAATCCCATTTGGCAGATCACGCCGAGCTCGATTTCCAGTCGGCTGACGTATTCCTCGCGGGGAATTGGCCGGCCGTACGGATGCGCGGCCAAATGCTCTAACCGCCGTTCGAGCCCACGCTTGGCTTCGCTGCGCAGGAAATCCTCCGTCGTCTCGCCGGTCGGAACTGGATACGCCGGCAACACCGACTTGCCGAGCTTCAGCTCAAGACTGCAGCGTCGTGCAATCTCCAGCGTGTTCTCGATGGCCTCCGGCACATCCTTGAATAGAGCCTGCATTTGTTCTGGCGAGCGCAGGAACTGTTGTTCGCTGTAGCGACGTGGACGTTTGGGGTCCTCGAGCAAGACGCCATCGTGAATGCAAACGCGCGCCTCGTGAGCTTCGAAATCGTCCTGCCGAATGAATCGCACGTCGTTCGTCGCAACGACCGGCACACCTTCTTCCACTGCGAGCTGCAATGCGCCTTGCAAATAGCGCTCTTCACCATCACGACCCGTGCGTTGCAGTTCCAAGTAGTAGCGGTCGCCGAACAAACCTAGCCAGTGTTGGAGCGCTGATTTCGCTTCCGGGAGCTTCGCATTCAGCAGTGCACGACCGACGTCGCCTTCCCGCGCGCCGGACAGCGCGATCAAGCCTTGCACAACCTCCGGCGTCAGCCACTCGCGATCGACGGTTGCGAAGCCGCGTTGTTGACCCTCGAGATACGAACGCGTCACCAGGCGCGTGAGGTTGCGATATCCGATTTCGTTCTGACACAGCAATACGAGACGAGTGGGATCGACCTTGTCTCCGGTCTCGCGCACCAACAAATCGACGCCGATGATCGGCTTCACGCCGCAAGCGAGTGCGGCCTTATAGAACTTCACCATCGCAAACAGATTGCTTTGATCTGTCAGCGCCACTGCAGGCATGCGAGCAGCCGCGACGGCTTCCATCAATCCAGGAATGCCTTCAGCCTCGCTCTGAATACGCACGACGCTGTCGACGAGCGAGTATTCCGTGTGCAGATGGAGATGGACGAACGACATCGCTGCCCTAGGTCTCCATCTCAGCTTCACGCTGAGCACGTGCTGCATCAAGCAATTCGCGCAGCCTGCCTTTCACTCCCGTGGCGCGCGCCTCATGCGCAACGCGCACCGGTTCAAAGCTGCGACGATGAATCGGCGTCGGACCGAACTCGTCCAATGCCTCGTAGTGCTGCGGCGTGCTGTAGCCCTTGTGCGAAGCAAAGCCGAAGTTCGGGAACACTGCGTCGAGGCGCACCATCATCCGGTCGCGCGTTGTCTTGGCGAGAATCGAAGCCGCGCCGATGCAGGTGTGAAGCGCATCGCCGTCGATGATCGCCTCATGCGTGCATTCCCAAGGCAGCGCGACGAACGAGGGGCACCGATTGCCGTCCACCTGAACGTGGCCGGGAGGAACTCGCAATCCGATCATTGCACGACGCATGGCCAAGTACGTCGCTTGAAGAATATTGAGCGTGTCGATTTCGTCCACATCCGCCCATGCAACCGACCACGCAATCGCTGTCTCGCGAATCTTGAGGGCAAGCCGCTCGCGCTCCTCGGGATCGAGCACTTTGGAATCGCGAATTCCCCGAATGCGCCGTCTTGGATCCAGGATCACGGCAGCTGCGACGACAGGCCCCGCGAGCGGCCCGCGCCCGGCCTCATCCACACCCGCGATCAACAAGGAATGAGAGCGCCGTGCCGCGCTCACAGCCGCGCACCGTCGAACATTCTTAACCCGAGCGAATGGGTGCCGAGGGGTTGCGAGGAGCAGCAATTAGAGTCTTCGTAAAACAAGGTATGCGCGGTCGCTGGTGTCTTGGTTGGCACTTGTCGGTGTTTGCGCGGGCGAGCCCCACACCTTCACTGAGCGGGCTCGTGCATCAACTCGGCGATCGCCTCAGCCGCGCGCTTGCTGGCATCGCGCCGGAGGGTCTCGTGAATCCGGGTGAAAGTTTGCATCAGCTGATCGCGATCGGCACGTTCCAATTGCTGAATTACTTGCGGGCCAATCACTTCCGCGCGCACTTGCTCGTTGAATAACTCGGGAACGACTTGGTGTCCCGCCAACAAGTTCGGCTGCGCGAAGAACGGCGCCTTAAATAGTTTCAAGCGCTTGAGCAGAAAACTTGTGAGCGCACCTAAGCGATACGTGACAACCATCGGGCGCTTGACCAGGGTCGCTTCCAGCGTTGCCGTGCCAGACGCAAGCAGCACAGCGTCGCTG
>DASTSB010000379.1:0-2906 GCA_035760885.1 Steroidobacteraceae bacterium
GATAAGACGAGCATCGTCATACCAAGACACCGATCCAGATCATTCTCATCCTGTGCATCTGCCGTATTTCCCTTCAGCAACAGGCGACCTTGCGGCGTGCTGAGCACACGCAGCCACAGATCGCGCAGGCCTGGATCCCCCGAATACTTCTCGTGTATGCGCTGACGAACGTGTTCGTCGATCGGTCCAATGTTGTTCATAGGTGCTTCCTTACGGTGCGCGCAGTCTCTACGTGGAAGTCGCACGCGACAACGCACAATCACCATAATTGGGTGAGTTCTTCGAGCAGCGCTGAAAAGTGTGCGCTAGTGCAGGAAAGTGGATCACGGCGCACTAGGTGCGCAAAGGGATTCTGTGAACAATCGTTGCCGGTTGCGCGATCAACTCGGCTCTTCTACGACATAACCTTTCGCCCGCAATCGCTCGATCCAACTCTGCGACTGCAAAATCACCGAGACCGGCAATACTGCGAAGGTCGAGCTGTTGCGAGCCAGGGCGTTCTCCGCCGCTTGCGTCCAGATGTCGGCGAAGCGTTGCGGTAGATCCTTGAAGCCGTACTTTTCCAAAACTGTGGCACTCATCACGGCGTTGAGGCACACAGGCCCAGGTTCATGGATGGACATCTGGCGCATGGCTTCCACATTGCCGACGGCCCAGGCGTTCGCGCGAGCGCGCAGGGCATCCAAGTCCGATTCCAATCGCCCCATCGTTTGGGACAGGCACTCGACGTCGTTCAATGACTCTTTGGAAAATTCTTTGATTGCCTGCTTCGCTTTGTTTGTCGGCAGCTCGAGTGCGGGAATCGTGATCGGGACCTTCTTCTTTTTGGCCAGTTCCTCGATGCGCGGCCAGATCGGATCTTTCCAAGTCATGCCGACGCGATCGATCGCTTTCGAGTACAGTCGTTGTGCCGCGAAGATCGGCCGAAACCGTTCCAAGCCTCGATCGCTGCCGATGTATTTACGCTTCAGCAGCAGCCATCGCGCATACACATCGGGCGGCAATACGTCTTTGAGTTCTTTGCCCTCCGGATTTTTGCGAGCGCCGAGCGCGGAGGGCAGCAGCAACAAGCCGCGGAAAAATCCAATGTCGATCTTGACCTGCACACTGCCGATCACTTCCTGCGATTCGGCAATCACCTCTTCGACCTCTTTCGAATGCCACTGCATGCGCTTGGGCACGGGGCTACTCGAACCGAGTATCCAAAGTACGTGATCGTCTTTAGAAACCTTCCATAAGCCAGGCCCGGGTTGTTCGCCCGTGACGAGTAGCTGCTCGACCGCATCGTCGTCGGTTTGAAGCTCATCGCCCGCGATACGCATGGGCGCGAGCGCGATGAACGTAAGTACGATAAAGAGTTTCGGAATCCACTTGCGATTGTGCATCCCGCGCTCCGGCTATTCAGTTAGAACCAACTGAAGTTAAAACTGATGCTCACGCGCGGCTGCCGCGATGGATTCGGCGGCACTTCGTGACGCAGCCAACTTTCGAAGAGGACGATCTGACCTGCTTCCGCCGGGATCACGATCCACGGCTTGGCTTGTTCACGCGCATCAGCTCGGCGTGGAGGCGCCGCCATGAAGCGATCGAGTCGCGGATCTTCGAACTTCAAGCCGGCACACCCCTTCGGCGTCTGCACGTAGTAGGTACCGCTGATCGTGGAAAGCGGATGCAGGTGCAGTCCATGAACGACTTGTTGCGGCATGATGTTCACCCAGCAGTCGGTCATCGTCAGCTCGCGTCCTGCGAGATCGAACTCCAACGAACGCGCAAATGCATTCACGTGGCGTTTAAGATGGCGTTGCAGCTTCGCGAACGTAGGCGACAACTCGTGCATCCGGCTTGCGGAATTGTAGGAGGTGTAGCCGCCTGGATAGTTCTTCTTGGACCAGCGGCGCCCGGCTTCGTCATCGTGCTCGAGCTGCCTGCACTCGCGCAGAAGGCGCGCATTGAGTTCTTGCCCTTCGCGAGTCGCAAGGCGCGAGGAATAAATGAGAGTGGGGAAGTAGCCGCGTACAGTCATGGCGCGAATTGTCTCTATAAGACGCAGCTTAGGGCAACGGCTTGCCCACGAGAGATCGTTTGCGTTCGCGAGACAACATGAAGGTTCGGAGCATGTCCGCAAAACTTCCGAGCTCCGCCTCCAGCATCGCAGTGCCTACCCATGTGAATGTCCTACACGCGTGGTCATCGAGTCGTAAGGTTGCGGCGCGGCAGCGCTTTCTCTCGTGCAGGCACGGAACTCCACCGCGCGCGTGGCGTTCAGGTCGAATCGCGCGGTGTGAGGTGTCGCCATGACTAGGATCGGAATCATTTTGGGAAGCACGCGTCCGAACCGCAACGGCGAAGCCGTTGCACGTTGGGTCTTCGAGCAAGCGAAGAAGCGCAAGGACGCCGAATTCGAATTGGTCGACATCAAGGACTTCAACCTGCCGTTGCTGGATGAACCCAAGCCACCTTCGCTGGGCAACTATGTTCAGCCGCACACGAAGCGCTGGGCCGAGAAGATCGCGAGCTTCGATGGCTTCGTATTCGTCACGCCCGAATACAACCACGGCACGTCGGCTGCATTGAAGAACGCGCTGGATTTTCTCTTCGCCGAATGGAATGACAAAGCTGCGGGTTTCGTCAGCTACGGCAGCATGGGCGGCGCCCGCGCCGTAGAACAACTCCGCGCCAACTTGAGCGAATTGAAGATGGCCCATGTCCGCGCTCAGGTGATGTTCTCGTTGTTTACCGACTTCGAGAACATGAGCGTCTTCAAGCCGGATCCGCGCCATGATGCGGAAGCTCAGACGTTGTTCGATCAGGTGATTTCGTGGGCGAATGCGTTGAAGGCAGTCCGACAGAAAAGCTGATCAAGTGATGAGGTGATGAAGTGAAAGTGCTATCGCACGCAAGAGGAG
>DASTSB010000380.1:0-6519 GCA_035760885.1 Steroidobacteraceae bacterium
CGGGATCTACGTTGCCCTCACGCTCATCGAGAAGCTTCACGTAGCCGCCCAGGGGAATCGCAGCGATAACGTACTCGACCTGGTCCTTCGAGCTAGTACGCTTCCACAGCGCGCGGCCGAAGCCGATCGAGAATCGCAGCACTCGAATACCCAGCTTGCGAGCAACCCAGAAATGGCCGAACTCGTGGACTGCAACCAGGATGCCGATTGCGACGATGAACGCCGGAATCGATGTGAGGAAATCCGCCGGAGAATTGAAACCGTTCATGCACATGCTCCTGCCGTCAGTTGAACTGCGGCTCGGGCTTTTTCGCGGGCCCATTCATCGGCGTCGAACACATCGTCGAGCGATGCGATCGCTCGGTTGCGGTGCTGCGCCATGACGCAGTCGATCACGCCGGGAATATCCATGAATGCCAAGCGGCGGTTGAGGAACGCATCTACGGCGATCTCATTTGCGGCGTTCAGTGCCGCTGGTGCCGTACCGCCTGCTTCTGCCGCTTCTCGGGCCAAGCGCAGGCAGGGAAAGCGACTTACATCGGGGGCTTCGAAATCCAGGCGTGCGGCGCGAATCAGGTCGAGCGATTCTACACCGGAGTGCACGCGCTCCGGCCAGCCAAGGGCATGCGCGATGGGCGTGCGCATGTCGGGATTTCCAAGCTGCGCGAGCATCGAGCCGTCGAGGTATTCGACGAATGAATGCACCAGGCTTTGCGGATGGATGACCACTTCGATTTGATTGGGGGGCAAATTGAATAGCAGGCATGCTTCAATGAGCTCCAGTCCCTTGTTCATCAGCGTTGCCGAATCGACGCTGATTTTGCGGCCCATTACCCAGCGCGGGTGCGCGCATGCTTGCTCAGGTGTCACGGCTTTGAGTGTGTGCGCAGCGAGCCGCAGGAATGGGCCGCCCGATGCGGTGAGCAGGACTCGTTTGACGCCACGCGTGGACGAGCCTCCCATACACTGAAAAATCGCGTTGTGCTCGCTGTCGACCGGCACGAGTGTCGCCCCTCCTTCACGCACCGTTTGCATGAACAAAGGACCTGACATCACCAACGCTTCTTTGTTCGCCAACAAGATCCGCTTGCCAACACGCGCCGCCGCTAACGCGGAGCGCAGCCCCGCTGCGCCGACGATTGCGGCCATGATGGCGTCGACATCGGCATGCGATGCGATTTGCTCCAACGCTTGCGCCCCGGCGAGCACTTCAGTTTGGACCCCTGCTTCGCGCAGTTGACTGCTCAGCGTCCGTGCCGATTCTGCATCGACCACAACCGCGAATCTCGGGGAGTATTCGACGCACTGTTGCTTGAGCCGCTCGATATTGCGATGGGCCGCGATCGCGAACACTTCGAAGCGATCGGGATGCCGAGATATAACATCGAGCGTGTTTAGGCCGATGCTGCCGGTTGATCCGAGAACAGCGATGCGCATGCGACCAGTCATCGCAGCAATCCCAGCGCCTGCAATCCGACCAAAAATACGGGCGCCGCTGCAGTAATGCTGTCGACCCGATCGAGCACCCCGCCATGCCCGGGCAGCAACGTACCGCTATCTTTGAGTCCGGCGTGGCGCTTGAACAGACTCTCGGTCAAATCGCCCACGATAGATGCGAACACCACGACCACGCAGAGCGCGGTAAACGCCACGAAAGGCATCTTCAACCACGCCACTCCAACGATCGCGATGATCGTCGCGCCAAGGATGCCGCCGCCGACACCTTCCCATGTCTTGCCGGGGCTGACTCGCGGTGCAAGTTTATTGCGACCGAAGCGGCGACCGGCAAAGTACGCACCCACATCAGCCGCAACGACGAGCAGCAATAGAAAGAGCATTAGTTGCGGATCATGCGAATGCAATTGCGACAGCGCCAACCAAGCGGGAATGAGCACCAATAGACCCGCGATCGCAGCACTGACCGAACTCACTGCGCCGGGCCACATCAGCACCCAGCAGAGCGCGATGAGCCACCAAATTAAAGCGGCATACAGAACCCAATCAAGATCGTTGCGCGGGCTCACCCACGACAGTGCTGCAACGCACACGACCACCACGCCAACATAGATGCCCTTTGCTGAACTGCGCGTGAAACCCGCGAAGGCGGACCATTCCCAAGCGCCCGCCGCAACGAGCAGCCCGAGCACCGCAGCCATTCCTCTTTCCGGTAGGAAGAAGATTGCGCCCAGAACGAATGGGGCAAGCAACAGGGCAGTAATGACTCGTAGGCGTAGCATCAGCGCGCCTCGACTTGATCTGGCGTCAGTCCGAAACGGCGTTGGCGCCTGCCAAAGTGGTCGATTGCAGCTTGCAATTCGCGATCGCCGAAGTCGGGCCAAAGCGTGTCGCAGAAATACAGCTCCGTGTACGCGAGGTTCCACAGCAGGAAATTGCTGACGCGTTGCTCGCCCCCGGTGCGAATCAACAGATCAGGATCAGGGAGCCCGGCGAGAACTAACTCCTCCTGAATTACCTGCTCATCGATCTGGTCGGGCTGCAATTCGCCAGTGAGACAGCGAGCGGCCAAGGTGCGTGCTGCATTCGCGATATCCCAACGTCCACCGTAGGCGACGGCAATGACCAACGTCATGCGTGAGTTGGCGTCCGTCAGTGCCATTGCCGAATTCATGCGTTCGCGTAATTGAGGAGCGAGCTGGTCCAGACAGCCGACAAAGCGAACCCGAATCTGATTGCGATGCAATTCGTCGACTTCATTGTCGAGCGCCTCGAGGAAGCGGTTCATGAGCATCGAAACTTCTTCTTTGGGCCGCTTCCAGTTCTCGCTGGAGAACGCGAAAAGCGTCAGTACTTCGACGCCGCGGCGCGCGCAATTCTCGACGATTTGCTTGACGGAGCGAACGCCCATACCGTGGCCAGCGGTGCGCGGAAGGGCACGGGCTCGCGCCCAGCGTCCATTGCCATCCATGATGACTGCGATATGCCGCGGAATACCATTCGGCTGATTCTGCTCGCGCGTGGCCATCCTTCAGAGCCGCACTCTGCACGCTGCGAGGGCATCGGACCACGTGTCGCTCAATGAGTTCATGTTCTGCGCTCTAGTCACGATCCGCCAGTCACTAGTTAGACCTGCATCAGCTCTTTTTCTTTTTCGTTCAAGACCTGCTCGATTTCGGCGACGTACTTATCCGTGAGCTTCTGAATTTCCTCCTGAGCGCGACGATCTTCGTCTTGGCTCAGCAACTTCTCTTTGAGCATGTCCTTGAGCTCGTTCATTACGTCGCGGCGGACATTACGAACTGCAACGCGAGCATTTTCGGCTTCGTGCCGCACGACCTTGGTGAGATCGCGGCGGCGCTCTTCAGTAAGAGCAGGCATCGGCACGCGAATGACCGTACCGGCGGTGTTGGGCATCAATCCCAGATCCGACTTCATGATCGCCTTCTCGATCACCTGCACCATAGTCTTTTCCCAAGGCGTGACGGTGAGCGTGCGCGCATCTTCGATCGCAACGTTGCCGACCTGGTTCAATGGCACTTCGTTGCCGTAGTACTCGACGCGAATATGCTCCAACAGGCTCGGGTGCGCGCGGCCTGTCCGCAGGCGTTTCAATTCATTACGCAGCGCGACGACGCACTTCTGCATGCGTTCAGCGGCGTCTTTTTTTACGTCATCCAACATGTTCGTTCCCCTTGCGCACTAGCGGACGAGTCCGCTCCAAAATCGTTCGGCGATCATTCGCCGTTGGTCACCAACGTACCGACATCCTCGCCGCGCACGATACGCAACAGCTCGCCGGGCACAGTTAAATCGAAGACACGCAGCGGCAGGTTGTTGTCGCGGCACATCACGATTGCCGTCGCGTCCATGACATTCAAGCGATCCGTCAGGACCTTCTCGAACGTCAATCGCGTGTAGCGAGTCGCCTTCGGATTCTTCTTGGGATCATCGGTGTAGATACCGTTGACCTTCGTCGCCTTCAAGAGCAAGTCGGCATTGATCTCAATTGCTCGCAAACTCGCGGCCGTGTCGGTCGTGAAAAAGGGATTGCCGGTTCCCGCAGCCAGAATCGCCACTCTTCCCTTCTCGAGATGACGAACCGCTCGGCGACGAATGTACTCCTCGCACACTTCGTTGATTCGAATCGCCGACATGACGCGTGCGTACAGACCCAGTCCTTCCAACGCGTCCTGAAGCGCAAGTGAGTTCATGACCGTTGCGAGCATGCCCATGTGATCGCCGGTGACTCGGTCCATCCCGGCGCGCGCCAGGCCTGCACCGCGGAAAATGTTGCCACCACCGATCACGACCGCGACCTGCATACCCAGGCTCATCACTTCGCGGATTTCATTCGCGACGCGCTTGAGCATGCGAGGGTCGATCCCGTAGTCCTCCTCGCCCATGAGCGCTTCGCCCGACAGTTTCAGAAGAATGCGGCGCAGCCCCTGATGTTTCGGGAACTGTCCGGAATCGTTTGCCGAGCTGTTGTCTGCCATGAAGCGCCGCCTACCAATCTTTGCCCATTATAAAGAACCCCGCCGAGGCGGGGTTCAGTTTGCAGATCATTCGATCGCGAGAGCGGTTAGCTTCCGCGGACCTGTTTCATCACCTCGGCTGCGAAATCCTCCTGCTTCTTTTCGATGCCCGCGCCAACTTCATAGCGCAGAATCGACAGCACTTCGCCGCCTGCCGTCTTCAAATATTGTTCGACGGTTTGCTTGTCGTCCTTGACGAACGGCTGACCCAAGAGCGTGATCTCGCCCAACCATTTGCGGACTTTGCCTTCGATGATCTTATCGACGATCTCCTGAGGCTTGCCTGAGGTCTTCGGATCGGACTTCGCTTGTTCCACGAAAATCGAGCGCTCCTTGGCAACCTCATCCGCGGGCACCTCGGCAGCCGAGACGCGTGCAGGATTGATCGCCGCAACGTGCATCGCGATGTCCTTTGCCACGGCCTCATCGCCGGACTTCATTGCAACCAGCGCACCGATGCGTGTGCCGTGTAGATAAGTACCGACGACCGCCGGTGCTTCCACGACGGCGAACCGACGGACACCGATGTTCTCACCGATCTTTGCAACCAATGCACGGCGCACTTCATCGACCGTCTGCGCACCTTCCAACGGAGCTGCCAACAGCGCCTCCAACGAACCCGGGTTGTTCTTCAACGCGAGCTTGGCAACGCCTGCAGCAAAACCTTGGAAATCCTGTTCGCGAGCCACGAAATCGGTTTCGCAGTTGACCTCGACGACCGCAGCGCGTTTGTGATCGCCCGATCGCTCGATGACGATGACGCCTTCAGCAGCCACGCGTGTCGCCTTCTTGTCGGCCTTTGCCAGACCCGACTTGCGCATCAACTCAGCAGCGGCTTCCAAATCACCGTTGGTTTCAACGAGTGCCTTCTTGCACTCCATCATTCCTGCACCGGTGCGCTCGCGCAGCACCTTTACAGCTTCAGCAGTTACAGCCATGAATCACTCCGCAGCATCAGCCGCTTTGGGGGCGTCGGCAACATTGGGGGCATCGGCAGCATTGGCCGGCTTACGCTTGGTAAGCGCCGCCTTGCGACGCGCCATGAACTCTTCGGGAGACACGTCCGCTTCGACGTCGTCGACTTCGGCCGCGACCACAGTTTCCACCTGATCCGCATCCGGCGCCTTCTCAGCAGGGCGACGACGCGAAGGGGCCTTCTTCTTCACGGCGGCAGTGCGACCGCCGCGCCGAGGTGCCGGTGCACCCGCTTTCGCCTTGGGCTTGCCTTCCTCGTCCAACTCGACGAAGTCGTCTTCGCCGGCCGGCACTTCAGGAGCCGCCGAGCGGCCTTCGAGGACTGCGTCCGCGATGCCTTCGGCGTAAAGCTCGATGGCGCGCATAGCGTCGTCATTGCCCGGGATGACGTAATCAACGTCGTCCGGGGCGCAGTTCGTGTCCACGACCGCCACGACGGGAATGCCTAATTTCTTCGCTTCATTGATCGCAATGCGCTCGTGGCCGACATCGACCACAAAGAGCACATCCGGAAGGGAATCCATTGCTTTGATACCGCCCAAGCTGCGCTCGAGCTTCTCGCGCTCGCGACGCAGCGTCTGCGCCTCGCGTTTGCTGTGCTGGTCGAGCGTACCGTTCAGGGCCATCTCGTCCAGATCGGTGAGCCGCTTGATCGACTGACGCACCGTCTTGAAATTGGTCAACATGCCGCCGAGCCAACGATGGCTGACGTATGGAGAGCCAGCGCGGATCGCAGCCTTCATGATGGCTTCGCGAGCCGAACGCTTCGTGCCTACGAAAAGGACTCGGCCGCCATCGGCGACGACCTGCCGGATGAATGCTGCCGCGTCGTTGTAGAGCGGGAGCGTCTTTTCCAGATTGATGATGTGGATTCGATTACGTTCCCCGAAGATGAATTGCGCCATCTTGGGGTTCCAGAAACGGGTTTGATGTCCGAAATGAACACCCGCTTCCAGCATCTGTCGCATGGACACGCTGGCCATGATCAAGTCTCCTATTGGGGGTTGGGCCTCCACACACCCCATGCGACGACCAACAAGCGGCTATGCGT
>DASTSB010000381.1:0-7792 GCA_035760885.1 Steroidobacteraceae bacterium
GTCATGCCCCTGCAGGTTGGACAGCATCTCGGGTGTGCGACGCACGAGATAAATCGCTTGCCCGCGCCAATTGATCTTCATCAATGCACCCGGCTCGAGCTTGCTGATGTCCTGCTCCACCGGCGCACCCAGTGCTTGCGCCCGAGCGCTCGGCTTCCAAGAGGCAAGGAAAGGAACGGCCGTCATTGCTGCGCCTGCAATACCGGTCACCGTGGTTGCGACCAGCAGAAAGTGTCGTCGGCCGCTGTCAATTTGTTCTGAATCTGAGCTCATCCACTCTCTCCGCGGACGAGCTGACTCGACCGCATAGACCTGACGCTGAATGTCGAATTCTTCGTGCGCTGGTGATTTGCCGTGACCGCTGGGTCTCGAGCGCTACTGCATTAACCGCTGGGGCCACATGCGTAGTTTCATTCGCACAAGGAATTTCGCATTATACACACAACACTCGGCGCGCTTTGAAGCCAGAAGATGCATGAGCGCTGTGGCGGGTCCTCGTAGCCGTTGCTGTCCCGAGACATCGCGCGGCGCTATGACCCGCGGCCGGAATCACAACGACCATCCAATCACGTGAGCAAAATTACGCACGCACTGCGCTTCATCGGCACTTGGGCGCTCGTCGGCCTGCTCGCGGCAGGCAGCGTGCTACTCGTTCGCAATGGCAGCGGATGGTGGGCACGTCTTCGAGGTCATGCCGCCACTGAACAGAATGCCCGATCGGGGGCTCTGCCACGGTCGTTCGCCGATGCCGTCGCCGCTGCTGCGCCTGCGGTGGTGAATATCTACACAGCGCGATTGGTGAGTGCCGATCCCCGCCCACTCGACTCGCCGCTGCTCCACGAGAGCGCTCCCCAAGTGCGCCAGCGCGTAGAAGGCAGCCTGGGCTCGGGCGTGATCGTGGATAGGCAAGGCCACATCGTCACCAATCATCATGTGATCCAAGGCGCGGCGGAAATCCGGGTGCAACTTGCAGATGGGCGCACCGCGACGCCTGTGATCGTTGGGACCGATCCGGATTCGGATCTCGCGGTTTTGCGCATCGATATCAACAACCCACCTGTCATGCCGATGGGACGCTCGGACGAATTGCGCGCTGGCGATGTGGTGCTAGCGATCGGCAATCCGTTCGGCCTGAGCCAGACCGTCACGCAAGGCATCGTCAGCGCGACGGGCCGAGGCCGTCTCGGCGTTACGGATTTCGAGGACTTCATTCAGACGGACGCAGCGATTAACTTCGGCAATTCCGGTGGTGCGCTCATCAACCTCGACGGCGAACTCATCGGCATCAATACAGCGGTTCTATCGCAAACGCTGGGCACCGACGGCATTAGCTTCGCCATCCCCGTGAATATGGTTCGCGGAGTGATGGACGAGATCATCAAGCACGGGCACGTGCTGCGCGGTTGGCTTGGCGTCTCCACGGAAGAGTTGTCGCGTTCGGATGCGCGAGCGTTGGGAATATCGCCGCCCGTCGCGCTGAGAATTACAGCAATCGACCCAAGAGGGCCCGCCGCCGCCAGCGGCCTTCGCGTCAATGACGTCCTGATCAAGCTCAACGGCCAGCAACTGAACACCGCGCAGGAAGCGTTAAATCGAGTAGCGGCAATGCGCCCGGGGACGGCGATCACAATCACGGTGTTGCGCGGCAAGGATCGTCTGAACTTAAGTGCCGTACTTAAGGAGCGTCCGTCCCGCTCTGAACGCCATCCTTGATGACCGTGCGCAGAACCGATCTCAAATTCCATGCTGTGCGAGCGCGACTATCCGCCTTGCTGCCATAAGGGCTTTTGAGATTGGTCCTATCCAGGCATGCGCTTGATTTGGGCTCCTAACTGCTGAAGCTTTTCTTCGATGCGCTCGTAGCCGCGGTCGATGTGATAGATGCGCAGCACGTCGGTCGTCCCCTCGGCGATCAATGCGGCGAGCACCAAACTGGCAGATGCGCGCAGGTCCGTTGCCATGACCGGGGCCGCCGTGAGCTTCGGCACTCCGCGGATGATTGCGGTGTTGCCTTCGATTTTGATGTCCGCGCCCAGCCGGCGCATTTCGAGCATGTGCATGAAGCGATTCTCGAAGATCGTTTCGGTCACGGCACCGACGCCCTCCGCCACCGTGTTCAATGCAGCGAATTGCGCCTGCATATCGGTAGGAAACGCTGGATAAGGTGCAGTTCGAATGTCGACCGACTTGGCCCGCTTACCGCGCATATCGAGTTCGATCCAAGAGTCACCCGACTCGATCGCCGCGCCCGCTTCGCTCAACTTGGCCAGCACTGCGTCCAGGTGATCCGGCCGCGTACCCTTGGCTTTCACGTGCCCGCCCGTAATTGCGGCGGCGACGAGGTACGTACCGGTTTCGATGCGATCCGGCAGCACGTCGTATTGAGCGCCATGTAGCCGCTCCACACCTTCAATGACGATGCGATCGGTGCCGGCGCCCCGGATCTTAGCTCCCATCGCGTTCAAATAATTCGCGAGATCCACGACCTCGGGTTCGCGCGCTGCATTCTCGATGACGGTTTCGCCCTCGGCCAACGTGGCCGCCATCACCAGATTCTCGGTGCCCGTCACGGTCACCGTTTCCAGCACCAACCGCGTCCCTTTCAAACGGTCGGCGCGCGCGCGGATGTAGCCGTTCTCGATTTGGATTTCTGCGCCCATCGCTTGCAAGCCAGCGACATGGATGTTGACGGGCCGTGCGCCAATTGCGCACCCGCCCGGCAAAGAGACGTCGGCCTTCCCGAAGCGCGCGAGCAGTGGCCCAAGCACCACGATCGAGGCGCGCATTGTTCGCACCAGCTCATAGGGAGCCACGCATTCGCGAATACTCGAGGCATCGACCTCGACGCGCATTTTGTCGTCGATGGTGACGCTGACGCCCATGCGCCCCAAGAGCTCGATCATCGTCGTCACGTCCTGCAGATGCGGGACGTTACCGATCGAACTGGTGCCCTCGGCGAGAAGCGTCGCGGCAAGAATAGGCAACGCAGCGTTTTTTGCGCCCGAGATGCGGACCTCTCCTTCCAGAGGAATGCCGCCGCGGATTTGGAGTTTATCCATGAGCTCGCGCTACTTTGATTCGTCTGGAGCCAATGCTTGCATGGTTAGCGCATGAATCTCGCGGCCCATCCGCGCACCCAATGCGGCGTAGACGAGCTGATGACGTTGGATCATCCGTTTGCCAGCGAACTGCGCCGCGACGATGACAGCTTCGAAGTGAGTGTCGTCATCGGACTGCACACGCACTTGTGCACCCGGCAGGCCGGCCTCGATCAGGGCCTGAACTTCAGCAGCATTCATGGAAGTACTCGAGACAAAACGGGACGCGATATTAGCCGATCTTGAGCCTGCGTCTTTGCACACATCGCGCCATAACGGCGGGTTATGATCGCGCCATGCAATCCATGCTGGACTCCAGGCAACTGCTGGCCCGTGCGCAGCGAGTACTGCAAACCGAAGTGAGCGCAGTCATCGCGTTGCAGGATCGCCTGGGCGATGCATTCGTGCAGGCCTGTAGGCTGTTGCACGACTGTAAAGGGCGCGTGGTCGTCACTGGAATCGGCAAGTCCGGTCACATCGGCAACAAGATCGCCGCAACGCTTGCGAGTACGGGCACCCCATCGTTCTTCTTGCATCCCGCAGAAGCCAGTCACGGCGATATCGGAATGCTCACCGCACAAGACGTGGTACTTGCGATCTCAAACTCCGGCGAAACAGCGGAGCTGCTCACCATCCTGCCAGTGATCAAGCGGCTAGGCATTGAACTGATCGTATTAACGGGACGACCTCCATCGACGCTCGGTCGCGCGGCCACAGTGGTGTTGGACGTGAGCGTCCCGGAGGAAGCCTGCCCGCACAATTTAGCACCGACCGCGAGCACCACCGCCACGCTTGCAATGGGCGATGCGCTCGCAGTTTCCGTTCTCGAAGCCCGCGGATTTACCGAAGAGGATTTTGCCCGCTTCCATCCTGGCGGAGCGCTCGGTCGGCGTTTGCTCTTGCATGTAAGCGACGTCATGCGCACCGGCGACCAACTTCCTCGCGTTGCGCCGGATGCATCACTGCGCGAAGGACTTCTGGAGATGTCACGCAAGGGCTTGGGTATGACCGCGATCGTCGATGCGACTGGCCGAGTGCTCGGCGTGTTCACCGATGGCGATCTGCGCCGCACATTGGATCGCACCCAGGATCTTCACGGCCAACGCATGCAAGATCTGATGACGCGCAATCCGAAAACCATTCGCGCCAACGTGCTCGCAGCCGAAGCGGTGCACTCAATGGAATCTTCGCGGATCACCGCCCTGCTGGTTGTCGATGAGAATCAAGCGCTGATCGGCGCTCTGAATGTTCATGATCTATTGCGCGCAGGTGTGATGTGATGAATGGGACGTTAGATGGCGGATTGGGGATTGCGGATACGAAAGAATCAGCGAGCCCCGCTATAGACTGCACGCCTGTTTTGGGTCCATCTCTTCGTTTGCTTCCTATCCGCTAGTCACAAGTCCCTAGTCACTCTTCTCATGGATACCCTCATCGAACGTGCAAACGACATCCGCCTAGTGGTGTTCGATGTCGATGGCGTCCTTACCGACGGGCGCCTCTACTTCACCGCTCGGGGCGAAGAGATGAAGTGCTTTCACGTGCGCGATGGCGCCGGGATCGTGCAGCTTCTGCGCGCCAACATTCAGGTCGCTGTGATTTCGGGCCGTGATTCGCGCGCGGTCGAAAAGCGCATGAGCGAACTCGGCGTGACTTGGATCCGCCAAGGCGTCGTCGACAAACTCGCTGCATTGCGCGAATTGCTCGACATCTTGGCGCTCGGACCGCAGTCCGTTGCCTGCGTTGGCGATGACAGCCCTGATCTACCGCTATTTGAAGTCGCGCGGCTCGCGATCGCAGTCGCGGATGCGCATCCGAGCGTAAAGTCCCAAGCTCACTTCATTACACAGGCTGCAGGCGGCCAAGGCGCGGTACGCGAAGTTTGCGATCTCATTCTCGAAGGCCGGCGCCGCGCCCTGGGGTAAGCGTGAACTGGCGTTGGATCGCATTGAGTGCTTTGCTTGCCGCAATCGTCATCGGTTCCGGCGCATACATGAACCGCAGCGCTGCACCGCTCGTCAACGCGAACACGCAGGGGCCGCCCGCTTATTTTCTGAGCGACGCCGTCATCACCGAAACCCAACCTGACGGCACGCCTGGAATCCAAGTGACCGCGACGCGCATTGAGCAACAGAACACCTCCGGGACCATCCTACTGAGCGATGTACGAGCACACTACTTTCAGGTGCCCGGCAAAGAATGGATGTTGACGGCCGACAAAGGCTCCCTGCCTGCAGACTCGCGTGTGTTGCAGTTGCAGGGGGATGTCGAACTACACCCGCTCGATCAACAAATTTCGATGGGTCTGCGTACCGAGGCACTCGCACTCGACACTGAAAAGCAGGTGGCCTACAGCGTGAACACGCCGGTCACTTTCCAATTCGGTTCCAATACCATGCGCGCGAACAGCTTCCGCGCCGATTTAAAGAATGAAAAGCTTCTCGCACGTACCGTCACAGGAACTCTGCAACCCGATGCGCGCTGAACTCGTCGTTGCGTTTCTAGTGCTAAGCGGCATCGGCTCATTGGCGCATGCTGCACAACCCTTGGTCCTGCAAGGGAATCTGCAGGTCAGCGCCGATGTCGTGACGGCTAGCTTCCGGTCTGACACCCTGGACCTCGAAGGGAACGTCCGTATCGAGCAAGGACCGAATTCGATCGCCTCGGAACACGCAACCGCGACCGACACTCGTTCGGACCGCAGCCATTGGACATTCGAACGCGCCGTGCACATTCAAACTGCGGAAGCGGATCTCACCTCGAATCGCGCTAGTGCGGTGTTCAGCAACGGCACGATTGCGAGCGCAAGGATCGAGGGCTCGCCCGCGACTTTTGAGCAACGCGGCGTCGCGGCCGACACGCAGGTGCGCGGACATGCCGGCGTGATCGATTACGATTTTCGAGCGGGGTTGGTGACGCTGTCGAACGATGTTTGGTTTACGCACGGCCGCGATCAGGAAATCTCCGGGGGAACCGTCGTCTACAATGTGCGCGATGAAAGCGTGCGTGTGACTTCTGAAGGTCACGCGTCCGGCAGAGTGAAAGGCATTATCCGCCCGCGTCCCAAGTCGGGCGGCAGCACTGGCGCCAACACGCCCGACGCCGCACCTGAGACGCAAGTCGCCAGCGAGAGCGGTTCATGAGCCGCCTACTCGTCGAGGGGCTGGCAAAACGATTTCGCGCCCGACAAGTCGTCAAGGACCTCTCGCTTCAAGTCGAAAGCGGAGAAGTGGTTGGACTGCTCGGGCCCAACGGCGCCGGCAAGACCACGGCGTTCTACATGATCGTGGGACTCGTGCCGATGGATGCAGGCCGCATCGTCATCGATCAACACGACGTTTCGAAATTGCCGGTCCATAAGAGAGCCCAATTAGGTCTGGGCTACCTGCCCCAAGAAGCCTCCGTGTTCCGCAAGCTCAGCGTCGAAGACAACATCCGCGCGATCCTCGAAACTCGCACCGATGTTTCCGCTGATCGTCGCAAGCAGCTCCTCGAAGGTCTCTTGGAAGAACTGCATATCGGCCATATCCGCAACAGCATCGGGCAAAGCCTTTCAGGCGGAGAACGACGCCGCGTGGAGATCGCGCGAGCACTGGCTGCGGAACCACGCTTCATGCTCTTGGACGAACCCTTCGCCGGCGTTGATCCGATCTCGGTTTTGGACATCCAACGAATCATTCGCCACCTGAGCGCGCGCAACATTGGGGTGTTGATCACCGATCATAACGTGCGAGAAACATTAGGAATTTGTTCGCGCGCCTACATCGTCAGCGGCGGCTCCGTGATCGCGGCGGGAACTGCGGATGAGATCCTTGCAAATCAGCAGGTTCGTGAGGTGTACTTGGGCCAGGAATTCCGTCTCTAGCCGCACCAAGCGTGGCAACCGGAGACGATGTTCGATAGTTGGGATGTACCAGCGCCGCACTCCACGCCGGCGCTCAAGTTGCGAGACGAATGCTCAAACCTGCACTGCAGCTAAAACTTGGCCAGCAGCTAACCATGACGCCGCAGCTGCAACAGGCGATCCGCCTGCTCCAGCTGCCAGTACTTGAACTCCAAGCGCAGATCCGCGAAGCGCTTGAAACCAATGTCATGCTCGAAGCCGAGGACGAGGCGGGAAGCCTCGAGACCGGCGATTCCATCGAACCCCAGCTCGATACCGCACCGACCGCCGAAGAGACCGCAACCGCGCAGAGCGAGCAGGAAGTCGATCTGATCGACGATCCCGACTGGAGCGACTCACACGTCACCGGGCCGTCCGAAACACCGTGGTCCGGCGACGACGACCACTCGCAGGATTTCTCCGACGCAGGCGGCGAGACGCTGCAAGAGCACCTCAGCTGGCAACTGGAGATGTCTCGACTTTCGGATCGGGACATGCGAATCGGCGCAGCCATCATCGATGCCATCAACGATGACGGCTACGTGATCGAGCCGCTCGAAGAAATCGCGAAGAATTTGCAGCCTGAAATCGTCGCGACCGTTCCGGAAGTGGAACGCGTGCTGCGGCACGTCCAGGCGATGGATCCAGCTGGCGTCGGCGCCCGCTCGGTCAGCGAATGCATTCAACTGCAATTGCGCCAGCTTGATGCAGATACACCCGGCCGCGAGACCGCACTCGCCATCGCAGCCAACTTCCTAGATCAAGTTGCCGACCAGCAATACTCGCTCTTGCGCCGTCAGCTGCGCGTCAC
>DASTSB010000382.1:0-6871 GCA_035760885.1 Steroidobacteraceae bacterium
CCGGTGACTCAAATCGGCAGGATCACGGCGGATCGAACCGTTCGATGCATGCGCGGCGGGAAGAAGTTCGATCCGGATACGCGCGGCTACGATCACTTCAAATCAGGTGCGAAGCAATGAAGTGGTCTGCCGATCCGTCGATACTGCGTCAGCCGGTGCACCTTTTCGCATTCGGATTTGGCGCGGGATTGAGTCCCAAAGCTCCGGGCACCTTCGGTACGTTGATCGCCATTCCAATCGTCGTCGTGGCCATGCATTTCGGCTGGGTGACGCATCTAGTCTTCACGGTGGTGGCGAGTCTTGCGGGAATCTACATTTGCGGCGAGTCAGCTAGGCGTCTGGGCGTCCACGATCATTCGGGCATCGTGTGGGATGAGATCACCGGATATTCCGTGACGATGTTGGCAGCTCCAGCAAATTGGTACTGGTTGGTTGGCGGATTCGCGCTGTTTCGGTTCTTCGACATCGTCAAGCCCTGGCCGATCCGGGAGGCCGATCACAGTCTCTCCGGCGGCGTGGGAATTATGCTGGATGACATCATTGCAGGCGTTTTCGCTGGTGCGATCTTGCTTGCGGTGAAGTTACTCATCTGACGCTTGATAACCAAAAGCCTGTGAACTCAACGAGCGCCCCGACCGTTCAGCGCAGCGCACCGACGCGCGATGCGCGTATTCCCGAACGCATCGGTAAATACGTCATCGTCAAGGAAGTGGGGCGAGGCAGCACGGGCGTCGTCTACCTTTCGCACGATCCGTACTATCGCCGCGACGTCGCCATCAAGGTCTACAACCTGGAATCGCACGACGAAGATCGTGCGCGCGTCACGCACAAGATGTTTCTCTCGGAAGCGCACATGGTCGGCATGCTGCAGCATCCGAACATCCTTCCTATCTACGATGCGGGCGAGGAGAACGGTCACTACTACATCGTGACCGAACACGTTCACGGTGCGCGCACGCTGTCGGCGTACTGCAAGCCCGATAACTTGCTTCCTGTCGATGACGTCGTGGAGATCATGTACAAGTGCGCGAAGGCGTTGCACTACGCGCACAGCCGTGGCGTGATCCATCGCGACATCAAGCCGTCGAACTTGATGCTTACGCAGGCTAATGACGTTCGCATCATCGACTTCGGCATCGCGCTGGTTCAAGACTCCGAGATCTCTCGTATCGAGGGCATTGCCGGCAGCCCCTCGTACATGTCGCCGGAACAGGTGCAATCGCTCGACATCACCAATCGCTCCGATCTGTATTCGCTCGGTGCGGTGATGTACGAGATGCTCACCGGCTATCGGCCATTCCGCGGCGGTAATCTCTCGAAGCTGCTGCATCAGATTGTTTACGCGACGCCGCAACCGATTCACGTGTTGCGTCCGGACATTCCGGAAGTACTCGAGAACACAGTGGCGAAAGCGCTGCAGAAGGATCCCGCGAAGCGTTACCGCAACGGCTTGGAACTCGCGGCGGACCTGACGCGCGTGCACCAGACGATTCGCGACGGCTCTTCGAAGATCGACAAGCAAGAGCAGTTCTCGATCCTGCGCACGCTCAAGTTCTTCCATGACTTCTCGCAAGCCGAGATTCTCGAAGTGCTGCGCGCGAGCACTTGGCAGGACTACGAAGAAAGCGAGGAGATCGTCAAAGAAGGCGAGATGGACGATCGCTTCTACGTAATTGTCTCAGGCAGCGTCGCGGTGATGCGTAACGGCAAAGCGGTCGGCCAGCTCGACGAGGGCGACTGCTTCGGGGAAACCAGCTACGTTCGCGGCGCGAAACGCTTGGCGACGATCAAGGCACTCTCCGCAGTGACCTTGATGAAGGTCAGCTCGACGCTGCTGGAGCAGGGCTCTGCTGCGTGTCAGTTGCGATTCAACAAAGTCTTCTTGCGCAGCTTGATCAGCCGGTTGCAGAGCGTCAGCTGATCCCGTGATGGGGTGATGAAGTGATGATGTGAATCGCGTAGCGAATCGCGAATTCACGCAGCGGCTTTGAACGTGGACGCTAGCAACTCCATACTTGGATCGGGCACTCGCTCTTCAGCGTGATGAGATACGCACTTCACCTCATCACCTCATCACTCCATCACTTCTCTTTCTCTATCAACGCATACGCCGAGTGATTGTGGATCGACTCGAAATTCTCGGCTTCGACGACGTAGGCACGCACGCGAGGTTCATTGTTGAGGCGGACAGCGACGTCGCGGACAATGTCTTCGACGAACTTCGGATTGTCGTAAGCGCGTTCGGTCACGTACTTCTCGTCGGGGCGCTTGAGAATCCCGTACACCTCGCAGGAAGCTTCGTCTTCTGCGATATCGATGAGTTCTTCCAGCCACATGTGGCCGTCGATGCGCGCCTTGATCGTGATATGCGAGCGCTGGTTGTGAGCACCGTAATCAGAGATGCGCTTCGAGCACGGGCACAAGCTGGTCGCGGCGACGACGACTTTGATCCAAAGCTCCGACTCCCCGTCGTGCAGTTCGCCGATCAGTGAGGCCTGATAGTTCATCAAGCTCTCCACGCCCGAGACGGGCGCCTTCTTCATCACGAAAAACGGAAATTCCATTTCGATGTGGCCGGACTTCGCGTCCAGCTTCTCGGTCATTTCAGCGAGGATGTCGCGAAACGACTCGACGGATATCTCACGTTCGTTGCGATGTAGCACTTCGACAAAGCGCGACATGTGCGTGCCTTTGAAGTCATGAGGCAGCGCGACGTACATATTGAAGTTCGCGATCGTGTGCTGCTCGCCGCTAGCGCGATCTTTCACCCGTACCGGATGGTAGACATCTTTGATTCCAACCTTATTGATCGGAATCCGGCGCGAATCGGCGCGGCTCTGCACATCTTCGATGACAGAGGCGGCGGATTTATTGAGTGTGTCTGAAGAGCTGGCCATAACAGAGGGCGGATTGGGGTCGCCCGGCGGTAATCAAGTGCGGCGCAGTATAAGCGAAGGCCCCGGCGTGCGCCGGGTGCGGCGGGGAAAGAGTGAATTTCCTACGACGCCGCGGCGCGGGCGGGAACGTGCCACCAACGCGTAATCGCCAGTTCGATGGAGGCTGCGTCTAATCCGGCGGAAACCAAGCAATCCTCGCGAGACCCGTGTTCGATGAATCGATCGGGGATGCCCAAATGCAGCAACGGCAGCGTGTGACCGTGTGCGTTGAGCAATTCGGCAATCGCGCTGCCGGCGCCGCCTGCGACAACGTTCTCTTCAACTGTGACGAAGCTGCGATGAGTCGATGCGATTCGCAGCAATAGTTCTTCATCGAGCGGCTTCACGAAACGCAGATTCACGAGTGTGGCATCGAGCTTCTCGGCAATGCGTTCGCAGAACGGCACCATGGCGCCGATGCCGATGATTGCCAGGCCGCTGCGACCCTCGCGGCGCACCTGTGCTTTCCCGATCGGCAAAGCACGCATCGCTTTCTCGAGCGGCGTACCTGGGCCTTGTCCTCGCGGGTAACGGACTGCCGCAGGCACTCCGCTTTCAACGGCGGTAAACAGCATCTGCCGGCATTCGTTCTCATCGGCAGGCGCCATGATGAGCATGTTCGGAATGCATCGCAGATAGCTCAGATCGTAGCTGCCTTGATGGGTTGCGCCGTCTCCGCCGACGAGCCCGGCCCGGTCAACCGCAAACGTCACCGGCAAGTTCTGCAAGGCGACGTCGTGAATCAACTGATCGTAGGCACGTTGTAAGAACGTCGAGTAAATCGCGACGACCGGCTTCAATCCGTCGCATGCCATGCCCGCAGCCAGCGTAACGGCGTGCTGTTCGGCGATCGCCACATCGAAATAGCGATCGGGGAAGCGCTTGGAGAATTCCACCATTCCCGAGCCTTCGCGCATCGCGGGCGTAATGCCGACGACCTTCGAATCTGCTGCAGCCATGTCGCACAACCAATCGCCGAACACTTGCGAGTAGCTGGGGCCGCTGGTCTTTTCCTTGAAGATGACGCCGCTCTTGGGGTCGAAAGGACCTGGGCCGTGCCACTTGATCGGATCCGCTTCAGCCGGTGCGTAGCCTTTGCCCTTGCGCGTGATGACATGCAGAAACTGCGGGCCTTTCAAATCACGCAAGTTTTTGAGCGTAGCGGTCAGCGCGTTGACATCGTGGCCGTCGACTGGCCCGATGTAGTTGAACCCGAGTTCTTCGAAAATCGTGCCGGGAAGCACCATGCCTTTCATGTGCTCCTCGGAGCGTCGCGCTAATTCCCAAACCGTGGGCATCCGTCGGAGCACTTTCTTGCCGCCCTCACGGAGCGTTGCGTAGAGCTTTCCGGAAAGAACGCGCGCGAAGTAATTCGAGAAGGCGCCGACGTTTTCCGAGATCGACATGTCGTTGTCATTGAGAATGACGAGCATGTCGACATCCAAGCTGCCGGCGTGATTGAGCGCCTCGAAAGCCATGCCGGCACTCATCGCTCCATCGCCGATCACGGCAACGACGCGACGATCAATTCCTTGGCGCGCGGCGGCGATGGCCATTCCCAATGCCGCGCTGATCGAGGTGCTCGAGTGGCCGACGCCGAATGTGTCGTACTCGCTTTCGATGCGAGTGGGAAACGGCGCGAGGCCGTCCTTCAGCTTGATGGTGCCGAGCCGGTCGCGGCGGCCCGTGAGCACCTTGTGCGGATACGCTTGATGGCCAACATCCCACACCAGACGGTCGCGAGGTGTATCGAAGACATAATGCAGAGCCACTGTGAGCTCTACGGTGCCCAGGCCCGCCGCAAAGTGGCCGCCCATCTGGCTCACCGTGTCGATCAGGTACTGCCGCAACTCGCTCGACACAGCCGGCAGATCCGACTCAGGGAGCTTGCGAAGACCCGCCGGAGAGTCGAGCGCCGAGAGGAGCGGGTAAGAATGGGCGGAGTTCATAAGAAGGCGCGCAGTTTACAGGAAACCTCGGGGAAGCTCGTGGCCTGTAAGCGGATTTCCGAGTTGCGCCGGATCAGGATTTTCTCAGCACCAGCCAGTTAGAAATCGCCACCAGCGACGTGTTCTCCAAACCTTCGCGGCGAAGCGCATTCAAAGCGGCCTCATGCAACTCATGCATGCGTTTGCGCGAAGCTTCCACCCCCGCAACGGCTGGGTAGGTCGGCTTGTTCAATGCGGAATCCGCTCCGGTCGCTTTGCCTATTACTGCCGGGTCGCCTTCCACATCTAGAAGATCATCCTGAATTTGGAAGGCAAGACCGATGGCGCGTGCGTACTCATCGAGGGCTTGCAGCCTTTCGTTAGAGAGATCGTTCGAACAGCTGGCTGCCATCAATACGCTGGCATGAATCAACGCGCCGGTTTTGCGTGCGTGCACTTGCTCGACTTCTGCAAGATTCAATTTGCGCCCGGTGGCGGCGAGATCCAACGCCTGCCCGCCGGCCATCCCCTGCGTGCCGCTGGCCCGCGCGAGCAGGCTTACCAATTTCAAGCGCATCGTTGTCGACGGCGGTAACCCGGGCCCGTCCGTCAGCAGTTCGAAAGCGAGAACCTGCAACGCATCGCCGACCAGAATCGCGGTCGCTTCGTCGAACGCTTTGTGACACGTGGGCCGACCACGGCGGAGGTCATCGTTGTCCATGGCGGGCAGATCGTCATGAACCAGCGAGTAGGCGTGGATGAGTTCGACTGCACACGCAGCGCCGTCCACCTGATCCGCTGGAATGCCGAGCGCTGCCGCCGTCGCATACACGAGCGCCGGCCGGACGCGCTTGCCGCCGCCGAGCGCGCTATATCTCAGTGCTTCATGCAGACGTTGAGGGGGCTCCGCAGGGGAGGGCAATCGCGCGTCGAGTTGTTCTTCGATGCGCGTCTGCCACGCGCGCAACATGGTCGCGAACGAATCCTGATGCATGCGGCAGCTCAGGTTTCGTCGTCGTTGTCGAATTCTGCGCGCTCGAATTGCTCGGGCTCGCCGCTGCGCCGCAGAAGAATCTCGACCTTTTGTTCGGCCTGCTTGAGAGCAGCTTGGCAGGTGCGAGTAAGTTGCACGCCGCGTTCGAAACACTTCAGGGATTCATCGAGCGAGAGATCGCCTTGCTCGAGCTTTTCGACTAGCGCTTCGAGTTCAGTCAACGAGCGTTCGAAATCGGCGGGCGGCGTTTGCGGTTCGGCCATGTCGGTGAGTACAGATCTGGGCGGGTACGAGGGCGCGGCAAGCTTGCATTCCTGCCTGCGACCGGTCAAATGCACAACGTGACGAAAGTTCGGTCGTTGACTTGCCTGACAGGCGGGCATAGATTCGCACCCGCATTAGACTTTGTCTAACGGCACGGTTTTTCACCAGCGGAAAGTTACTAACGGCAGCGCACGCTTCCGGCAGCGGACTTTTCGTTGCGAATGGCCTACGCAATCACGCAACGATACTTAAGTGAGGATCCTGCAATGAAAAACTTGAAGGGCACCAGCACGGAAAAGAATCTCAAGGACGCCTTTGCCGGCGAATCCCAAGCCAACCGTCGCTATCTATATTTCGCAGCCAAGGCTGACGTCGAAGGTTTCAATGACGTCGCTGCTGTGTTCCGTTCGACTGCGGAAGGCGAGACCGGCCATGCCCATGGTCACTTGGAATATCTGGAAGCTGTCGGTGATCCGGCGACGGGCCTGCCGATCGGCGCGACTTCCGCAAACCTGAAGGCTGCCATTGCCGGTGAGACTCACGAGTACACCGACATGTATCCGGGCATGGCCAAGCAGGCGCGCGAAGAAGGCTTCGACGAAATCGCAGATTGGTTCGAGACGCTGGCGAAGGCAGAGCGCTCGCATGCCAATCGTTTCCAGAAGGCGCTCGATACGCTTTAACTAGTGACTTGTGACTAGTGACTAGCGGATAGGTCAGAAAACTCGCGCCCGATCTCGGGCGCGAGC
>DASTSB010000383.1:0-3567 GCA_035760885.1 Steroidobacteraceae bacterium
TCGTCTTTGCTGAGCTTCGCCAGCTTGCGAGCTTCATCATAGAAGCGCGGTAGATCGCCATTCACTTTGTCGAGCACGCGTTCCAGCCCTGGCACGCAGCCGTAGTACGTTGCCGCGGAAACGAGATGCGCATTCGTCAACGTGCGCGAAAACCAGTGGTCGTAGCCGGAGTAGCCATTCCAACTGCGTTTCAGGTTTTCGTATTGGAGTTTCAGCAGCCCGAAGATGTACTGCTTGCGTTCGCGCATCTCATCTTTCGGGATATCCATCTTGTACAAGTCAGCGAGCTTTTCGCGCGTAGCTAGAAGCAGATTGATGAACTGTTCGCCGCGCTTCTGCTGCGCACGCCAAATGCGTATGTCGGCGTTCTTGCCGCGTGTCGCGAGCCATTGGTCCAGGCCGTGTTCCTCGACGACGGTCGCGAATGCTTCGTTGAATTCGGAATCGCCCGCTACATACACGACCTGATGCGCAAGTTCGTGGAATACCGTTCCCGCTAATTGAGCATCGCTCCAACCGAGCATGGTGTTGAGGATCGGATCTTTGAAATGACCGAGAGTTGAGTACGCGGGAATGCCGGCGACGGCGACGTCGTGTCCGGACCACCGCAATTTCCTAGCGTAGTTGCGTGCGTTCTCTTCGTTGAAATAGCCGCGATACACGACGCAACCGACGACGGGAAAGCACCAGCGTTTCGGCTCGACGGAAAATTCGTCGGTCGCGAACACATTCCAAACGACGTACGGACGCTTCAAGTCCGCATAGCTGCGATAGCTCGCGTTGTTTGGGAGGGCGAGTTCGTCGGATGCGAATTGGCGAGCATCGGCGACGTACTCGAGGCGAGCACGCAAAGGATCGGGTGTTTTCGGATCGGCCACGACGGACGCAATCGGCCGACGCTTCGACACGATCTCCATTTGTCCGCGGGCTGCTTGAATGTAGTAGCAGCCGCTAAGCGTCACCGCGCAGCAAACAAAGAGTGCCGCACCTACACGACGCAACGCTCCTCGCTTCTCAAATCTCATCAACCGACTGGGAACACCAGCGTGGCGTTGCCGCGGCGGATGGTGATCGCGAACGAGTTCGCGCCTTTCACGGCAGTGCGTAGTTGCGAAACGCTGGTCACGCGCATGCGGCCGACAGCAAGGATCACGTCGTTAGGTCGGAACCCATTCTGTGCTGCGGGACTTGAATCGTTCACGCTTTGAATCAGCACGCCGCCGCCCGCGGCATTGGCAAGCGATGCGCCCTCGAAAGCAGGGTGGATGCCGCCGGGCCCTTCCACGCTGCCGCCATCACGCGCACCAATGACTGCAGTGGTTGTATGTGGCTTGCCCTCACGCATGAACTCGAGCTGCAACTTATCGCCCACACGTGATATCCCGATCGTGTTGCGAAGCTCGGTGGCGTTTGCGACCGCATTCCCGTTCACCGAGGTGATCACATCGCCTGCTTTGATGCCTGCGCGTGCAGCGGACGAGCCTTCAACAACTTGGCTCACCAGCGCGCCATGCGCATCCGGCAGGCCTAAATTTTCTGCGATCTCGGGCGTGAACGAATTCGAAAGCTGCACGCCCAACACGCCGCGCTTCACTTCGCCGTACTTGATGAGTTGCCCCATTACGGCTTTCACCATGTTCGACGGAATCGCAAAGCCAATGCCGATGTTGCCGCCGCTGCCTGAGAAGATCGCCGAGTTGATGCCCAACAATTCGCCGTACAAGTTCACCAATGCGCCGCCCGAATTGCCGGGATTAATGGGCGCATCCGTTTGAATCAAATCTTCATACGACTCGGGATTCAGTCCCGTGCGCCCGAGCGCACTGATGATTCCCGAGGTCACCGTGTGACTGAACGTAAAGGGGTTGCCGATGGCGAGCACGAAGTCGCCGACTTCAGCTTTGCTCGAATCCGCGAGCGGGATGTCGACGAGATTCGGTGCATTGATCTTCAGCACCGCGATATCAGACGGCTTGTCGCGACCGACAATGGTTGCTTTGACTTTGCGATCATCGAGCAATGTCACCGTAATTTCGTCCGCATTCTCGATAACGTGAGCGTTGGTGATGATGTAACCGTTCTTCGCATCGACGATCACGCCTGAACCGGCGCTCTCGAACTTGCGTTCGCGTGGACCGCTGTCCGGCACGTCGAAGAAGCGGCGGAAAAATGGATCGTCGAGTAACGGATTGCGCGGACGCACATCGCGCAGCGTCCCTCGCGTTGCGACGTTAACAACAGCAGGCGAGGCCTTCTTGACGATGGGAGCTAACGAGGGAACGGGCGTGTCGCCAACCTTCTCGGGAATCGCTGCGCTGTGGGCGATCAGGGGAATGGCAACCAAGGTCGCGAGCGCGAAGTGTCGCATCGCCAATCGAGTCATTGAGTTCATCCTGCGCGAATCGACGTGAGCGAGATGATGAGCCTTGCGGCTCGCTCGCGCTGTGAAGTGTGCCCACGCCGGTGAACATTGCGGCCCTCAGCAGTTAGCTATGGGCCATGGGCAATAAGCCTACTGCCGAGCGCTCAATCGATCGCCAGCGGGGTTGAGCGATCATTAACAGTGCGAGCGCGTGCAGTGTAGAACCGCACGCGCCCGGAATGCGCAGAATTACGATGTTTTCACTTGGATGCGGCGCGGCTGCACTTCGGCCTTTTTACCGATCGTGACGGTCACCACGCCGTGCGCGCTCTTCGCTGAAATCGCATCTGCATCAGCCGTATCCGGCAGGGCGAAACGCCGGAAGAATTCACCGCTCGAGCGCTCAATGCGGCGATACCCGTTCTCCTCTTTGCGGACTTCATTCTCGCGACGGCCGCGCAGTGTGAGCACGCCGCTTTCCATCGTGATGTCGATGTCTTTCGGGTCCACGCCCGGCAGGTCCGCAGTCAGGACGAACGCATCTTTAGTTTCTTGCACGTCGACGGCGGGCAACCAATCGCTCACCGCGCCAGTGGATTCGTCATCGCCGTTCGCAAATTGACGCCCAAAAAGCCGATCCAAGTCGCTGTGCAAGCGATTCACCAAATTCCAAGGTTCATAACGAGTCAGGCTCATGACAGCACCTCCATTCATCGATTTGCGCTGATCAAAAAAGCAGCAATGGATCAGGTGCCGCAAAACTGGTGTCGCCCTCAATGCTTTCAAGATCTCTTACGCAGGCGTCATCGAACGCGCGCTCGTTGCAATGCGTTTGCAAGGCACAACCTGTAGATAAGTGGTGTAGAAAGCTGTGGAAAGCATGTGTGCAGGCGGGCACAAGATCTTGTGTGGCGCGATCGTGTAGTACGTGCATACCGCAACAAATTTGTGCGGGTACATCGCCGCAGTGAATGGGCTAAGTGCTCGGGATTACAGGGTTTTTATCGCGCTTTGGTTAAGGGAGGAGCTTCTTGACGGCTTTATGACAGGGGCATAGGCTTCGTCCCCTGACACAACATGTTGTGTCTCGCGATCAGAAGAAAAACCGCCCGGATGACTTCCCAAGCGGTGCCCTCCCGATCGCGGGATCAACGAGGTCAGGTGGTACTGCGCTTACGGCTCGAAGAGGCGTAAGGCAGGTGGTG
>DASTSB010000384.1:0-3890 GCA_035760885.1 Steroidobacteraceae bacterium
ACAGGTCCTGCACCTGTGATCAACGCCGTGCGAGGCGACCACGATTTGCTGCGCCTGCCAAGGTACGCGATGTGATCCCATGCTTTCGCCACGACACTGGTCGGCTCCACGAGCACGCCGCATATCCCAAGCGACTCGGGAACCTTGATCGCGAAGTCCGGTTCGACGCGAAAGTATTCCGAGCAGTAGCCGTTGCGACCCTTGATGCCGCGTTCGGTGAATTGACCGTTGCGACACATGTCCCATTCGCCCTGAGCGCACGCGACGCACGGAACCGGATCGGGCCTGCGTACGATGCCGACGATCAAATCTCCATTCTTGAAGCTGCTGTCGTTTGGGGCCGCTTCCACCTGACCTAACGACTCGTGCCCGATGGTCAGCCGCTGCTCGCCGTCGGCCGCTTCTCCGTATGCGCCCTCAATGATTTCGCGATCGGTGCCGCAGACACCTACGGCAAGCGTTCGCGCGAGAATGGCCCCTTCGCGCGGATCAGGCAGAGCGATCTCGTCCAGGCGCGCGGAGTTGGCTTGTTTCGGTGTGACCCGCAGCGCGCGCATCGTGGAAGGTGTGGTCATGATGGTTCCGCAGTGTCGCTGAATGGGTACCCAAGCAACTCGTCTTCGACAGTGAGGGTTCCTCGCGTGCAGGTTACGGTATGTTCAAAGAAGGCGCAGGCCCGGCATGCGGCGCGGTTCTGGTCTCGATGCTCAGGAAGGCGCAGCGATCCGTTCTTCTAGCGCCGCCAGAACGAGGGTGAGATCAACACCAGCAACGGGAACACTTCAAGACGCCCCAGCAACATTGCAATGATGCAAATCCATTTTCCAGGTGCGGGCATCGTCGTAAAGTTGGCCGCGACCTCTCCGAGTCCGGGGCCCGTATTGTTGATGCACGCCGCGATTGCAGAGAAGGCGGTGACTTGATTTTCGCCAGTGGCGATCAACAGCACCATCAAGGTGCCGAACGACACTACGTACACTGCGAAGAATCCCCAGACTGCGTCGATAACACGCGAGTCGACGGGCTTACGACCGATCTTCACCGGCAGCTCGGCGCTGGGATGAACCAGCTGCACCACTTCGCGTTGGCCCTGCTTCCACATCAAGAGCCATCGCATCACTTTCATCCCCCCGGAGCTGGATCCTGCGCAGCCGCCAATGAACGTCGACAAAATCAATACGACCGGCAGCGCACCCGGCCACAAACTGAAATTGTCGGTTCTAAAACCGGTGGTCGTCTGCATCGAGACGGCATGCAAGAGCGCGAGCCGGAATGCATCGTTGGGATCCGCAACGGCATGCGAGAAGTACAACACCGTCGCATATAACGCAACGCTAAGGAACAGCAGGCCCGCGTACACGCGAAATTCGGAATCGCGGAAGTAATCGCCGATGCGTCGCTGCCGCCAAACGAGAAAGTGGAGCGAGAAATTCACGCCACCCAAAAACATGAAGATGATCGCAATGTACTCGACGACGCCGTTCTTGAAGAACGCTAGATTCGCATCGTGAGTCGAGAAGCCGCCGGTCGAGATAGTCGAGAAGGCGTGTGCAATGGCATCGAACATCGTCATGCCCGCACCGAGGTAGGCGGCCGCGCAAATTGCCGTGAGCAAGAGATACACGAGCCACAGACGCTTCGCAGTTTCGGTGATGCGCGGAGTCATCTTTGCGTCTTTCACCGGTCCAGGTGTTTCCGCGCGCAGCAACTGCATGCCGCCCACCCCGAGCATTGGCAGCAATGCGACTGCGAGCACGACGATACCGATGCCGCCCAGCCACTGGATCTGACTGCGGTAATAAAGCACCGACCGAGGTAGTTCATCCAAACCGATCAGTGCAGTGGCGCCCGTGGTCGTGAATCCAGAGACCGCTTCGAACACCGCGTCGGTTACTGAGACATCGGGGTGCGCGGAGAGCAACAGCGGCGCCGCTCCCGCGATGCCCAGTACCACCCAGAACAGCGCAACGACCAAAAATCCGTCGCGCAGCCGCAGTTCGCGTTGTTTGTGCCGTACTGGTAGCCAGATCAGTGCGCCGACGGCAAGCAACGTGACGAACGCATCCGTGAATGCCCGCCAACTCTCTTCACCGAAATACAGTGCAACCCCGAGAGGCGGCAGCATCGTAATACTGAAGAGAATCAACAGCAGCCCGAGGATCCGTTGCACGATGGAAAGGTTCACGCCGATCCTTTGCTGCGTCAGCGTGCGGTGCGGCGCGGAACGTCGAACAAACGCTCGACTGCTTCCACGTGGCGGCGATCGGTCAAGAACAGAATCACGTGATCGTCGCGGTGAATCTGCGTGTCGTGGTGCGCAATGATCACTTCGTTGCCGCGAACGACAGCACCGATCGTCGTGCCTTCCGGCAGTGGGATGTCTTCGATGCGCCGGCCGATCACGCGGCCTTCGCCCTGGGTGCCGTGCGCAACGGCTTCGATTGCCTCAGCCGCACCGCGACGTAGCGAGTGAACACGCACGACATCGCCGCGCCGGACGTGTGCCAACAGCGAACCGATGGTGACCTGCTGCGGCGAGAGCGCGACATCGATGGAGCCACTCTCCATCAATTCCGCATATGCCGGCCGATTGATGAGCGCCATCACTTTGTGACAGCCCAAGCGCTTGGCAAGCATCGCCGAGAGAATGTTGGCTTCTTCAGCGTTGGTCACAGCGACGAAAACATCTGCGCTGTCGATATTTTCCTCGAGCAGCAATTCTTCGTCCGCTGCATCGCCGCTCAAGACGATCGTGTTGTTGAGGCGCTCGGAAATCCGCCGTGCGCGCCGGGGTTCGCGTTCGATGAGCTTCACCTGATGCTCGTTTTCCAAGCGTTGGGCCAAGCGGAAACCGATGTTGCCGCCGCCCGCGATGACGATGCGGCGCACGGGATCTTCGAGCTTTTGCATCTCGTTCATCACCGCGCGAATGTCGTCACGCCCGGCAATGAAGAACACTTCATCGCCATGTTCGATGACCGTCGAGCCCTCCGGTTTGACGCTCTGGCCACCGCGATAAATCGCCGCGACGCGTGCATCGCGCCCTTTGATGTGAGTACGCAGTTGCTTCAACTGCTGCCCGACCAACGCCCCTCCGCGCAGCGCCTTCACGCCCACGAGCCGCACGCGTCCGTCCGCGAAGTCCAATACCTGCAGCGCGCCCGGATATTTGATCAGTCGA
Source organism: Steroidobacteraceae bacterium (assembly GCA_035760885.1). Classification (GTDB taxonomy): domain Bacteria; phylum Pseudomonadota; class Gammaproteobacteria; order Steroidobacterales; family Steroidobacteraceae; genus Steroidobacter. Next base: position 3,182 of record DASTSB010000384.1, read on the forward strand.
ACAACGTGTTCGGTGACGAGTTGTTCAGGGCTGATCGGGACGTCAACTGCGAATGCGCGATCCTCGTCCTCGAACAGCTTGGGATTCTTGGCGTAGTCAGAGGAGCGAATGCGTGCAATGCGTGTCGCGTCGCGATTGAACAAGCTCCACACCATTTGGCATGCGACCATGTTTACCTCATCGCTATTGGTGAGGGCGATGAAGATGTCCGCATCGCGGGCGCCTGCGGCTTCGAGGATGCTCGGATAGGCGCCGCTGCCGACCAGCGTGCGAATGTCGATGCGATCCTGCAGATCGCGCAGCAGCTCATCGTTGATGTCGACGACCGTCACCTCGTTCGCTTCTTCGCGCGCGAGATGATAGGCCGCCGTTCTGCCGACTTGGCCTGCGCCAAGGATGATGATCTTCATGCGTTATCGCTCGTTGCCGCGGCTCGTCTTCGTTCGACATTCGACATGCGGATTCGAATGCATCAACTGCCCACACATGGTCTTGCGATCACTGCCATTTGAACCGTCGTAGCCTTCGGGCTGGATCATCACGTAACTCAGTCAACAAGGCTTCACCCAACGTTGCGTCATTCCCAGATGGAGGTGGTTCAATGAAAGATGGTCTTGCGATCATCGCCGTTGCAACCTCAGTAGCCTGCGGGTGAGAACTGTGCCTGACTTGATTAACAAGGCTTCACCAAACGTCGCGTCATTCCCAT